>NZ_JBJGZT010000017.1:0-109690 GCF_054050655.1 Geodermatophilus sp. SYSU D00663
GGGGGTGGGGGGGGGGGCGGCCCGCCGCTGGGGACGGGGGGGGGGGGGGCCGCCCGCGCGCGCCCGGCCCCCCCCCCCCCCCCCCCCCCCGCCGTGCGGCAGTGCTCAGGCGTCCGTGCGCTGCAGGGCCGCCAGCTCCCGGGCCACCATCTCCTCGTGCGCCTGCTCGTCCTGGCGTGCCCGGCGCGGGCTCCACCGGCCGGCCATCACGAAGACGAACGGCAGGAAGAGCACCTGCCCGGCGACGCACACCCACCACCAGCGCTGCCACTGGTGCGGGTTCTCCTCGGCGGCGGTGGCGACCTCGTCGCCGTGGGCCGCGAGGTAGGCGAGGTCGTCGGCCGGGATCGCGGTGTTGGCGTCGGTGAGCACCGTCGCGTAGCGCTGCACGAGCGCGAGGTCGGCCTGCACCGCCGGGTCGCCGAGGCCGACCAGCAGCTGGGTGGCGGTGCCGGCGTCGACGCCGAGGGCCTGCGCGATCTGCCCGACGGCGGCCGCACCGGCCGCGGCGTCGGCCGGGTTCTCCTGCAGCGCCGCCAGCGTGGCCGGGTCGACCGCCTGGGCGGCGGCCAGTTGCGGCGCCCGGTTCCGCACCGCCTCGGAGACCGCGGCGGCCTCGTCGGCGTCGGCGCCCTGCTGGGTGGCCACGGCGCCGAGGGCGGTGGCCAGCGCGTCGACGTCGGTGGGGTCCGCGGCCAGCGCCTCGGACGCCTCCGGCGGGACGGCCGACAGGACGGCGACCTCCTGCGGGTGCGCCTCGACGATCTCGGTGACCCGCGACCCCTGGTCGACCAGCACCGAGGTGGCCGGCACGACGAGGGTGAAGACCGCCAGCGACGCCGTCACCACGATCCGCAGCAGCCAGCCCCAGATGGCCAGGCCGGTCGCCGTCGCGGCCGGGTTGTGCCGCTCGACGGTCTCGGTGAACGAGGCCATCCAGGCGACGTAGGCCATGCCGCCGCCGGCCGCCGACAGGATGAAGTAGACCGCGATCGTGTAGTAGCCGGTCTCCGGCTCCGTGGCCGACAGCGCGAACAGCACCGACCCCACCAGGCCGACGAGCGTCCCGACGACCATGAACGGCTTGCGCACCCGGAACCGGTCGGTGAGCACGCCGGTGACCACCAGCGCGATCGCGTTGGTCACCCAGTACCAGTTGGCCAGCGCGTTGGCGCGCTGCTCGGAGTAGCCGAACACGGTGGCGAAGTAGACGACCGCGAAGCCGACGAGGATGTAGTAGAGCAGCAGGAAGATGCTGATGGCGAAGGCCGACCCGACGACGTCGAAGCGCAGCACCTGCCGCCAGTGGCCCTTGAGCGCCTGCTCGGTGTCCAGGCCGCGGGCCCGGGCCTCGACCAGCGCGCGGTCGCGCATGCTGACCATGAGCTGGTCGCGCAGGGCGGGGGAGAGCTCACGCAGCCCGACCAGCGCGACGAGGAAGACGACCAGGCCGGCGACGCCGCAGACGTAGAACTGCCAGCGCCAGTCGGGGTGGTCGTCGAGGGTGTTGCTGGACACCGTGGTGACCACGAGGCTGCCCAGCACCGGGCCGAGGGTCCAGAAGCCCATGGCGACCCCGCGGCCGACCTGCGGGGAGAAGTCGCGGATCAGCGCGGGGGTGGCCACCAGCACGACGCCCTCGACGAAGCTGAGCACCGCGAACAGCACGGTGAAGGCCGTCTTGCCCGGCGCGTGCGGCAGGCCCACCAGCAGGATCAGGCCGGTGATCAGCAGGCCGCCGACGACGAGGTTGGCGCGGCCCCAGCGGTCGGCGAGCCCGGCGAACAGCGAGGCGAAGGCGCCGACCAGGTTGCCGATGACGGAGACGAAGACGTAGCCGGTGAACGAGTAGCCGAGCTCGGCGATGATCTGCGTCGCGACGGCACCGCCGACGTAGAGCTCGTAGTACAGGACCACCGTGGCCAGCACGGTGATCCCCAGGTACAGCGACCGGGGGCCGGTGTCGGGGTAGCGGTCGAGCTTGCGGTCCCACAGCCGGCGCAGGCCCCCACCGCGGGGCGGTGTGGGCGTCTCGCTCGGTCGGACGTCGGTAGCGGTCACGTGCGGTCCCTTCCCGGCGCAGCGCCGAGCACGGGGAGGAGACGGCCCGGTCGGGCCGCCGGTGTGGCGCGGAGCACACCGGCGCGGAACGTAGTGGCGGACTGTTGCAGGCGTCAACGGAACCGCCGGGTGCTGTCACCGGACCGTGACCGACGGCTGTCGACCCGTTATCCCGAACTGTGTGTCGAGAAAAGGGAGAACGGAACAGAAGACAACAACGAGGAAAGGAGTCCGGGAACAGGGACGGAGGGAGTGCCCGCGCGAGGGCCATGACCGCCGGCCGTCATGTGCGGACCGGGGAGCCCTCGTGGAGGCGGCCGACACGCCGTCGGGGTTCTCGGCCCCGGGGTCGTGGCCGGGTGAGACTGTCCGCCGCCGGTGCCCTGCTCGGGCAGGGCACCGGCGGCGCGGCCTCGCAGGCGCCGGCGGACGCTCGCGCGGCCCGGGCCGAGGCGCACTCCGGGAGGCCGATGGCGGAGAGGCACCGTTGTCCGTTATCCCCAACAAAACAACGTCGTTCACAGGAAGACCGGAAAACAGTTGCAGGGCGGGGTCCTGTCGCCATAGGAGTCCTCGGGCCTCCCGCGGCAACGGGGGAGGGCGGTGCGGCACCCCGGGGCCGCACCCGGTGCCCGGTACGGGGCCGGGGGAGCGGGCTCAGTGCCCGCGGGCGGTCCGGCCGGCCGCGCGCAGGCCCTCGCCGAGGAGGACGAAGGCGGCCACCGCGACGACGAGCACGAGGCTCGGCGCGACGAGGGCGTGCGGCGCCCGGGACGCCGCCTCGCCGCCCTGCTGCAGCAGAATGCCCCAGGACTCGGTGGGCCGCTGCAGCCCGACGCCGGCGAAGGTCAGCACCGCCTCGGCGGAGACGAGGACGCCCGCGTAGGCGCTGGCGAACACCAGCAGCGGGCGGACGGCGTCGGGCAGCACGTGCCGGAGGACCAGCCGCAGCGGCCCGGTGCCCAGGGCGCGCGCCGCGGTGACGTACTCGAGCGCCAGGACCTGCCGGGTGCCGGCCCGTACGACGCGCACCATCGGCGGCCAGCTGAACACCGTCAGCACGACGACGACCTGCCACACCCCGCGCCGGTCGGTCGCGCTGAGCAGGACGACGCCGCCGAGCACGAGCGGGATGCCCGACCAGACGTCGGTGAGCCGGGAGACGACGCCGTCGACCCAGCCGCCGGCCGCGCCGGCCAGCGTCCCCAGCACGACGGCGAGCAGGCCGCTGAGCACGATGACGGCGACGGCCAGCAGCAGCGACGTCCGCGCGCCGTACATCGTCTTGGCGAGCAGGTCGCAGCCGAACAGGTCGAACCCGAAGGGGTGGTCCCAGGACGGCGCGACCAGGGAGTCGGCCAGGTCGCAGGAGCGGGGGTCGGCGTCGGTGAAGGCGCCGGGCGCCAGCGCCGTCGCGGCGAGCAGCCCCAGCACGGCGACGGCGACGACCAGCGGTGCATTCCAGCGCCCCGCCGCCGGACGGGCCTCCCGGGGGTCGGGGGACGAGGACGGCACCGGCGGAGTCTGACCGAGCGGGTGCCGCGGCGTCGACCGGGATGATCACCGTCCTGCCACGATGTCGCCCGTGGTCGCGTTCGCCGCCCGCCGGTCCGGGCAGATGCTGCTCAGCCTGTGGGCGGCGGTGACCCTGGTGTTCGTCGCCGTGACGCAACTGCCCGGGGACCCGGTGCGGGCGCTGTTCGGCTTCCAGCCGCCGCCCCCCGTCCTCTACGCCCGCATCCGCAGCGAGTACCGCCTCGACGAGCCCCTGCCGGTCCAGTACGGCCTCTACCTGCGCGACCTGCTGACCGGCGACTGGGGCCGCGGGCTGCCCGCTCTCCGGGGCGACGCCGTGGTGCCCGGGCCGGCCGTCCTCGACGTCGTCGCCGCGACCGCGCCGGTGAGTGCGACCCTGCTCGCCGGCGCGGTCGTCGTCCAGCTCGTGGTGGGCGTCGTCGCCGGCGCGCTGGCCACGAGCGGGCGGTGGGCGGGCGCGGGCGTCGCCGCGGCGGCCACGGTGCTGGTGGGCACGCCGGTCGTCGTGGCGGCGTACCTGCTGCACTTCGTCTTCGTCTCCGAGCTCGGCTGGGCGCCGTTCCACGGGCGCACGGGGGAGCCGGCGGCCTACGTCCTGCCCGTGCTCGCCCTGGCGGCGCTGTCGACCGGCTACGTCGCCCTCATCACCCGGGCCGAGGTCGGGGACACCCTGCGGGCGCCGTTCGTCCAGGCCGCGCGCGGCCGCGGGCTGTCGCCGTCCCGGGTCGTCGGCGTGCACGCGCTGCGGCCGGCGCTGACGCCGGTGGTGACGTTCGTGGCCGCGAACCTGGGTCAGCTGTTCGTGGGGCTGATCGTCGTCGAGGGCGTCTTCGGCATGCCCGGGGTCGGGGCGGCGATCCTGGGTGCGATCGAGGCGCACGACCGGGCGCTGCTGGTCGGGCTCACCACGGTCGTCATCGCCGCGGTCATCGTGGCGAACGCGGTCGCCGACGTCGCCGCGGCGGCGGTCGACCCGCGGGTGCGGCTGAGCCCAGCGACCTGATCAGGGGCATGGGGAGCGGGTCCTCGCCACGTTGGTTGACATAATGTGCATTATCGGCGGTGGTTCGGAGCGCCGGAGAGGGGCTGCCCGGACGGCCGGCCGGGCCTCGACCCGGGTGTCCGGCCTGCCCGCTGACGACGGGTCGTCCCGTGCACCGACGGGTGGCTCGTGCCGCCGCGTCGGGTCGCCGGTCCCCACGACGCCGCGCCGGCCACACCCGGGCGTCCCCCTCGGTCCACGTGTCCCGACCCGGCGCGACTCTGCCGCACCCGACGCCGCTCGCTCACCTGCCGACCACCCGACCACCGGCCGGCCGCTCGCCTCGGTCCGGTCCCGCCGGGTCCCCGACGCGGCCCGCCGACCCTCCGGGTCCCGGTCGACCGCCGATCCGGGGCCCCGATCCGGCTAGCACCCCCCTCTCCCCACCCGCCGACACCTCCGTCATTCCGTCACTGTGACGTTATGCCGGTGGTGTCGGCGCTTCGACGGGCGCCCGGCCAGGTGCCTGCTTAGGGTCGAGGACATGGAACTCCGACGCCCGATCGCCGCACTCATGACCGCGCTGGCGCTGTTCGGAGGCGGCGCGACGCTCACCGCCTGCAACGCGGCCGGGCAGGACCAGAACGACGGCACCACCGACGACAGCGAGAACACCAGCGGCAACGACCCGTCCGGCGAGTCGCAGGACAACCTGCCGGACAACAGCAACCCGGACCAGGACGCGCCCGAGGACCAGGACGACGACACCCAGGACCCGGACTGACCCGCCGCTGACGGGCCGGCCCGGGCGGCGGGATCAGCCCGCGGCGCGCTCGGAGACCCAGAGCTTGTCGAGCCGGCCCGTCGAGTGCACCAGGTCGGCCAGGGACCGCTCGAGCTCGGCCTTGGTGTGCCGCTCGCCGAGCAGCGTCTGGACGTCCTCGAGTGCGCAGCGCAGCTGGAACAGGCGGTCCTGCAGCCCGTCGAGCTCGGCGCGGCGCACGAGGACGACGTCGTCGGAGAGGCCGGCCTTGGCGACCGCCGTGCGCTGCTCGTACGCGCGCTGCCGGCAGCCCTGGCCGCAGTACATCCGCGGGCGGCCGACCGAGCCACCCTGGGGCAGCACCCGCCGGCACCACCCGCAGCGCCGTTCGGCCCCGCTCCCCTGCCGTCCCGTCGTCGTGTCCGCCTTCCCTGCCGTCCCGTCCGTCCCGACCACGCGGTCGGCGTGCTGCTTGCCCACGCCGGGCACGCTAGACGCCGCCACCGACAGTCCCGGCGGACACGCCCGACCCGCCGGGAGAAGGGGCTGGTGAGCGCGTCGGAGCCGCCGGTTAGCGTGTCGCCCGTGCCTCCTGCCCGGTTCGCCTTCCTCGACGCGCCGGCGCCGTTGGCGATGGCGCACCGCGGCGGGGCGATCGAGCACCTGGAGAACTCCATGCCGGCCTTCGAGGCCTGCGTGAAGATGGGCTACCGGTACATCGAGACCGACGTGCGGGTGACCGCCGACGGCGTGGTCGTCGTCTTCCACGACCCGGCGCTGGACCGGGTCACCGACCGCACCGGCCGGATCGAGCAGCTGCCGTGGTCGGAGGTCGCCGCCGCCCGCATCGGCGACCGGGAGCCGATCCTGCGGCTGGAGGAGCTGCTCGGCGCCTGGCCCGACGTCCGGTTCAACCTCGACATCAAGGCCGCCGGCGTGCTCGCGCCGCTGGTGCGCGTGCTGCGCCGGATGGACGTCCTCGACCGGGTCTGCCTGGCCTCGTTCTCCGACGCGCGCGTCGCGGCCGCCCGGCGCCTGCTGGGCCCGAGCGTGTGCACGTCGCTGGGTCCGCGGGGCGTGGCGGCGCTGCGGCTGTCCTCCTACTCCCCCCGCGCGGCCGGGCTGGTGCGCGTGCAGGCAGGCTGCGCCCAGGTGCCGCTGCAGCTCGGCGGCCGGGCGCTGGTCGACGAGCGGTTCCTCGCCGCCGCGCACGCCCGCGGCCTGCAGGTCCACGTGTGGACCGTGGACACCGCGGAGGAGGCGACGGCGATGCTCGAGCTCGGCGTGGACGGGATCATGACCGACCGCCCGGCCATGCTGAAGGAGATCCTCGAGGCGCGCGGCCAGTGGGTGGGCCGGTGAGCGGGTGGCTCGAGCGGCTGGCCACGGGGGTGAGGGAGTGGCGGCCGACCCCGCCGCCGCTGCCCGACCACCTGGAGGCGGTCCTGCACGACGGCGACCCCGAGTGGTTCGCCCGTGAGCTGGCCATCGCCGCCGCGCCGCCGTGGGACGTGTGGCTGCTCCTGCTGCGCCGGTTCTCCTGGCTGGTCGACCTGTTCGGCCGGGTGGAGGTCACCGGGTGCATCCCCGAGGAGCTGCGCCGCGGGCCGCTGCTGCTGGCGGCCAACCACGTCGGCGACTTCGACCCGTTCGTGATCGCCGTCGCGCTGCACCGGCTGGGCGTGGTGCCGCGGATCATGGCCACCGGCGGGATCATCTCCGCGCCGGTCGTGGGGCCGCTGCTGGAGCGCGCCGGCGGCATCCGGGTGGAGCGCGGCACCGAGGTCGCCCGGCACGCGGTGCGGGTCACCGAGGTGGCGCTGGTGCACGGCGGGCACGTCGTCGCCTATCCCGAGGGGCGGGTGGGGCTGGCGCCCGACGGGTGGCCCGAGCGCGGCCGCACCGGGATGGCGCGCCTGGCCCTCGGCGTCGGGGTGCCGGTGATCCCGGTCAGCCAGTGGGGCGCGCAGGAGGTGCTGCAGTACGGCAACGACTGGGGGAAGCTGCGCACGCTGGCCCGCTCGCTGGTGCAGCGGCCGGTGCTGCGGGTGCACGTCGGCCCGCCGGTGTACCTGGAGGACCTGCGCCTGGGCCGGGTGGGCGACGCCAACCGGGCGCGGACGCGGATCGCCGCGGCGATCACCCGCGGGCTGGTGCCACTGCGCGCGGCCAGCCGGCCGCTGCACCCGGACCCCACCCGCCCGACCGACGGCGCCGCGGCGTTCCCCGGCGGCGTCGTCCCCCCTGACATCCCGTGACCCCCCGGTGCTGGAACGGACGGGGCCGGGCTGACACCCTGCGCCCGTGACCGCCCCTCACGTCGACGCCGGGCAGCCCGTCGACCGCGCCCTGCGCCGCGAGCGCTTCGGTTGGTACTCCTACGACTGGGCGATGTCGGTGTTCAACACCAGCGTCACCACGGTCTTCCTGGGCCCGTACCTGACCACCGTCGCCGAGGACGCCGCCGGCGCCGACGGCCGGCTGCCCTTCCTCGGGCTGTCCATCCCGCCGGGCAGCTGGTTCTCCTACGTGCTGTCGTTCTCCGTGGTCCTGCAGGTCGTCGTGCTGCCGCTCACCGGCGCCGTCGCCGACCGCACCGGGCGCAAGCGGCAGCTGCTCGGCGGGCTGGCGCTGCTCGGGGCGCTGGCCGCGACCTGCCTGTTCTTCGTCGCCGACGGCCGCTACCTGCTGGGCGCGGGGCTGTTCGTCGTCGCCAACGTGGCCTTCGGCGCGGCGACGGTCGTCTACTACTCGTGGCTGCCCGACCTCGCCGGCCCCGACGAGCGCGACGCGGTGTCCAGCCGCGGGTGGGCGTTCGGGTACGTCGGCGGGGCGCTGCTGCTGGCCGTGCACCTGGGGCTGTTCCTCGGCGCGGAGTCCCTGGGGCTGACCAGCGGCGAGGCGGTGCGCATCTGCCTGGCCACGGCGGGGCTGTGGTGGGGGCTGTTCACCCTGGTCACCGTCTCGCTGCTGCGCGACCGGCCGCCGGTCGCCGGGCACGGCGGCGCCACCAGCGGCTTCCGGCAGCTGGCCGCCACGCTGCGCGGGATGCGGGCGTTCCCGCTCACGCTGTGGTTCCTCGGCGCGTACCTGCTGTTCAACGACGGCGTGCAGACGGTGATCTCGCTGTCGGCCACCTACGCCAGCGAGGAGCTGGGGCTGTCCCAGTCGGTGCTCACCGGCGCGATCCTCATGGTCCAGGTGGTCGCCGTGTTCGGGGCGCTGGGCCTGGGCCGGGTGGCGGCCCGCTACGGCGCCAAGCGGACCGTGCTGGGCTGCCTGGTCGCCTGGACGGCGGTGCTGGTGGCGGCGTACTGGCTGCAGGAGGGCGCGGTCGCGCAGTTCTACGCGCTGGCCGCGGTGATCGGGCTGGTGCAGGGCGGCACGCAGGCGCTGTCCCGGTCGCTGTTCAGCCACCTCATCCCGGCCGGCCGGGAGGCGGAGTACTACAGCTTCTACGAGATCAGCGACCGCGGGACCAGCTGGCTGGGGCCGCTGGCGTTCGGTCTGACGTACCAGCTCACCGGCTCCTACCGGTACGCGATCATCAGCCTGGTGGTGTTCTTCGTCGCCGGGTTCCTGCTGCTGCTGCGGCTGCCGATGCGCCGGGCCGTGCAGGCCGCGGGCAACACCCCGCCGGAGCGGCTGTGAGCGACCCGTCCCTCACGCCGGCGTCGGTCCCGGCGGCCGGGGACCGGCGGCGCGCCCCGGCCCCGGCGCACCTGCGGTTCTTCCACGGGCCGATGGACTGCGGGAAGTCCACGCTGGCGCTGCAGGTCGACCACAACCAGAGCCGGCAGGGCCGCTCGGGGCTGCTGCTCACCCAGGGTGACCGGTCGGCGCGGCCGCGGATCAGCTCCCGGGTGGGGCTGTGCCGCGACGCCGTCGAGGTCGACCCGGGCACCGACCTGCTGCTGCTGGTGCGCAGCCACTGGGCCGACGGGCGGCGGGTGGACTACCTGATCGTCGACGAGGCGCAGTTCCTCACCCCCGGGCAGGTGGACCAGCTCGCCGAGCTCGTCGACGCCTCGCACGTCGACGTCTACGCCTTCGGGCTGACCACCGACTTCCGCGCGCGGCTGTTCCCGGGCACGCAGCGGCTGCTCGAGGTCGCCGACGACGTGCAGCGGATCCAGGTCGAGGTGCTGTGCTGGTGCGGGCTGCCCGGGCTGCTCAACGCCCGGGTCGTCGACGGGCAGATGGTGCGCGAGGGCGCCACCGTCGTCGTCGCCGACACCGCGCCCACCCCGGCCCCGGGTGAGGCGGAGGGCGCCGGGGTGGGCCCGGAGCCCGGCCCGGAGGTGCACTACCAGGTGCTGTGCCGGCGGCACCACGTGCTCGGCCAGCTGGGCCCGACCGCGGCGGGCCCGGGGCAGCTCGCCCTCCCCTGAGCCGGCCGCTCTCCCCCGGCCGAGGGGGTCGCGCGTGGCCCAATACCACCCCATGCGATGATGGGGAACCGACTCAGCGGAATCTCTCCGCGAAATCCGCCGTTGGTCTCTTTCGACACCCTCCCGCAGTGGGTACCCCCTGCCGCGACGAGGAGTCCTGACCGACACCACCAGCACGAGAGGACGGTGTGCCATGGGCGAGCGTTCCCTGCGGGGCAGCCGACTGGGCAGCGTGAGCTACGAGACCGAGCGGAACACCGCGCCGATCGAGCGGCAGTACGTCGAGTACAAGTGCCCCTCGGGTCACCAGTTCACCGTCCCCTTCGCGGACGACGCCGAGGTGCCCGACACCTGGGAGTGCAAGTTCGACGGCTCCTCGGCCAAGCTGGTCGGCGGCTCCGAGCCGGCGCCCAAGAAGGTCAAGCCGCCGCGGACGCACTGGGACATGCTGCTCGAGCGGCGCTCCGTCGAGGACCTCGAGGAGGTCCTGGCCGAGCGTCTCGAGGTGCTGCGCGGCCGGCGGACCCGCGCCAGCTGAGGAAGGACCCGCCTCCCCACCGCTCGCGAGCGCGCGGCGGGCCCCGGGAGGCGGGCCGTTCCAGGACCGTCGACGGCCCCGGTGGGACTCCCCACCGGGGCCGTTCCGCGTCCGGGGACCGATGAGTCGCCGCCCCTCCCCCGGTCTGCCCCGCAGGACCCGACCGAGGAGGACCCCGTGGCGCACCTGATCGCCGGCATGACCACGTCCCTGGACGGCTACACCGCCGACCCCGAGGGGGACTTCGGCATGCTGTACGCCGACCTCGGCACCCCGGCCGGCGAGGAGTACCTGGCGGCGTCCCAGGCCGAGACCGGCGCGGTGCTCATGGGCCGGCGCACCTACGACGGCGCGCCCGACCCCGACTCCTACGCCGACGACTACGAGTACCAGGTGCCGATCGTCGTCCTGACCTCGCACCCGCCGGCGACCCCGCCGCGGCGCAACGACCGGCTGTGGGTCACCTTCTGCGGCGACCTCCGCGAGGCCGTGGACACCGCCCGCGAGCTGGCCGGCGAGAAGGCGGTCACCGTCGTCGGCGGGGCCGACCTCAACCGCCAGCTGATCGACGCCGGCCTGTTCGACGAGCTGCGCGTCGACGTCGTGCCGGTGCTGCTCGGCGGCGGCCTGCGGGCCTTCGACGGCGTCGCCCGCGGCCGGCTGGAGGTCATCGGCGTCGAGCGGGTGGGCGAGCGCACCTGCCTGCGGTTCCGGCCCCTCCGGCGGGACTGAACGGTCAGGCGTGAGGGCGGGTGTCGAGCACGACGGGGCCCTCGACGACGGGGCCCTCGACGACCTCGCCCTCGACGACCTCGCCCTCGACGATCCGCACCGGCGGGCGGGCCGCCGTCGCGCCGGGCACCCGGGCGCTGCGCACCCGCACCGGCGCGGACAGGCCCAGCCGGGCGGCCAGCCCGCGGCCCACGGCGGCGCGCACCAGCGGCCGGGTGGGCGGCAGCAGGCACAGCAGGCCGACGACGTCGCCGAGGAAGCCCGGCAGCACCATCAGCGCGCCGCCGACGGCGACCAGCCCGGCGTCGGTGGCCGCGGTGCCCGGCGCGCGGTGCTCCCGGGCGCGGGCGCGCAGCTCGTCCAGCGCCCGGGTCCCCTGCCGGGCCAGCAGGGTCCAGCCCAGGACGGTGGTGGCCAGCGCGGCCAGCAGCGTCCAGCCCACGCCGATCCACGCGGCGACCAGCGCGAAGACGACGACCTCGGCGAGGGCCCACAGCCCCGCCAGCACCCGTACCCGGTGTCCCACGGCACTCCCCGGCCCGGCTCGCGTGCGGCCCGGGTCCGCCTACCGGACCTCGCTGGACCGCCCGCGCTCGCGGACCCGTCCCGGCACGGGCGGTGGGACCCGGCCCGGCAGGCGGTCGGCCAGCCGGTCCAGCAGGCCCCAGAGGGTGACCCGTGCCAACGCCTCTCCAACGATCGAGGGCGTCATCTTGCTCCTGCCGAACTCGCGTTCGCTGAAGGTGATCGGCACCTCCACCACACGGGCGCCCTCCCGCCAGGCGCGCCAGGCCCAGTCGACCTGGAAGCAGTAGCCCTGGCTGGCCACGCGGTCGAAGGGCAGCCGGTCCACCAGCTCCCCGCGGACGGCGCGGAACCCGCCGGTGGCGTCGGCCAGGGGCAGCCGCAGCGCGCGGCGGGTGTAGACGTTGCCCAGCCGGGACAGCAGCAGCCGCCGGCGCGGCCAGTCCTCGACGCTGCCGCCGGGCACGTAGCGGGAGCCCAGCACGAGGTCGGCGTCGTCGAGGGCGGCCAGCAGCAGCGGCAGCTGCTCGGGGTGGTGGGAGCCGTCGGCGTCCATCTCGACCAGCACGTCGTAGCCGCGCTCGCGGCCCCAGCGGAAGCCGGCGACGTAGGCCGGGCCCAGGCCCGCCTTCTCGGTGCGGCGCAGCACGTGCACCCGGTCGTCCCGCGCGGCCAGCTTCTCGGCCAGCTCACCGGTGCCGTCGGGCGAGCCGTCGTCGACGACCAGGGCGTGCACGTCGGGGACGGCGGCGTGCAGCCGGTCGAGGACCGGCTCGAGGTTCTCCACCTCGTCGTAGGTGGGGACCACGACGAGGACCCGCGCCGCGCTCACCGGGCGGCCCGGCGGGCCCGCTGCCGGCGGCGCAGCGCCGGGGCGGCGACCGCGAGCACCGCGCCGGCCCCCAGGGCGGTCAGCACCCACTCCGGCGCCGCCCCCAGCCGCTCGGCGACGGTGGTGGAGTCGCGCTGGGCGAGGTCCTCGACGAACACCGCGGGGGTGAACAGCTGCGAGCGGCGGGCCAGCGACCCGTCGGGCGCCACGACGGCGGAGATGCCGCTGGTGGCCGCGACGACGACGGTGCGGCCGAACTCCACCGCGCGCAGCCGGCTGGCGGCCAGCTGCTGCTCGCTCTCGTCGGTGTAGCCGAAGGTGGCGTTGTTGGTCTGGACGACGAGCATCCCGGCGCCGGCCCGCACGGTGTCGGCGACCAGGGAGTCGTAGACCACCTCGAAGCAGATGACGTCGCCCACCGGCGCGCCGCCGACGTCGAGCACCCCGACCTCGGTGCCGTGGGCGAAGTCCCGGCGGACCAGGTCGACCTTGTCGCTGAAGAAGCGGAAGAACCCCCGCGCCGGCACGTACTCGGCCAGCGGGACGGGGTGCCGCTTGACGTAGGTGTCGCCGGGCCCGGTCTCGGGGTCCCACACGATGCCGGTGTTGCTCAGGTACCGGCCCGGCCCCTCGACGACCGCGCCCACCAGGATCGGCGCGCCGATCGCCTCGGCGGCGCGGCTGATCTGCCGGGCGGCGTCGGCGTTGCGGTAGGGGTCGATATCGGAGCTGTTCTCCGGCCAGACGACCAGGTCCGGCTGCGCCTGGTCCCCGGCCGCGACCGCGGCGGCCAGCTGCACCGTCTGCTGCACGTGGTTGTCCAGCACCGCCCGGCGGCGGGCGTTGAACTCCAGCCCGGCCTCCGGGACGTCGCCCTGGATGACGGCGACGGTCCTCGTGGGGCCGCCCGCGGTGAGCGAGGGGCCGGGCAGCGGCGTCCAGGCCAGCGCCCCGAGCAGCGGGACGGCGAGGACGGCGGCGACCAGCGCGGCCGCGGTGCGCAGCGCCGGCCCGCGGGTCGCGCCCCCGCCGGCCGCCCGCCGGACCCGGGCCAGCGCGAGCAGCGCCGCGGCCAGCAGCGTGCCGGTGAGCGCGACGGCGAAGGACACCAGCGGCACCCCGCCGTAGGCGGCGAGGGAGAGGAAGGCGCCGTCGGTCTGGCTCAGCCCCAGCCGGCCCCAGGGGAAGCCGCCGAGCGGGAGGCGGCCGCGCAGCGCCTCGTCGGCCACCCACAGCGCGGCGGTCCACAGCGGCCACAGCCGCAGGCCGGACACCGCCGCGCCGGCCGCGCCGAGCAGCGCGAGGAAGAGGGCCTGGGAGACGGCCAGGGCCAGCCAGGGAAACGCGCCCACGTAGATGCCGGTCCAGGACAGCAGCGGCACGAAGAACGCCAGGCCGCACACCAGGCCCAGCCACGCGCCCGACCGGGCCCGCTGCCCGCGCACGGCCAGCGCCAGCGCCGCGGGGCCGAGCACCGCCAGCGGGGGCAGCGACCAGCCGGGGAAGGCCAGCAGCATCGCCAGGCCGCCGGCGGCGGCGAGCGCGGTGCGCCACGGCAGGCGGCGGGTCCGGCGCCGGCCGGTCCCCGCGGGCGCACCGGAGCCGGTGTCCCGCTCCTCCGTCACGGCTGCTGGCGGCACCCACGACCTCCCCGCGACGTCCTGCCGCGGGCGGCGCCCGGGCGTCCGGCTGCACCCGTCCGCGGCGGACGGGTGCGGGCCACGGTCGTGGCCCACCCACGAGCATCCCACCCCGCCCCCCGTCCTCCGGGACGCGACCGGCGCGGGGTCCCCCGGGTGTGCCGTCCCCCGGACCGGGTGGTTACAGCGACCGCAGTGGCCGGCCTCCGACCAGCAGCTGCCGGCAGGCCGGCCGGTCCCGGCGGTCGAGCACCGCCGACAGGCCGGCGTCCGTGGCCCACAGCGCAAGGTCGGCCGGCGCGCCCGGCGCCAGCGGCCCGGCGGCGGTCTCCGCGCGGACGGCGTGCCAGCCGCCGTGGGTGGCCGCGTCGAAGGCGTCGAACGGGCGCAGCCCGGCGCCGGCGGTGCGGTGGTCGACGGCCGCGTGCACGCCGCCCCAGGGGTCCATCGGCGTCACCGGGGCGTCACTGCCCAGCGCCAGGGCGACACCGGCGTCGGCGAGGTCGGCGAACGGGTTGCACCCGGCCGCGCGCTCGGCGCCCAGCCGCTCGGCGTACATGCCCGCCGGGCCGCCCCAGGCCGCGTCGAAGGCGGGCTGGACGCTGGCCACCATCCCCCACGACCGCATCCGCTCGACCGCCTCCGGGCTCGCCATCTCCACGTGCTCGAGCCGGTGCCGGCAGGCCCGCACGGCGGCCGGCCCGAGCTCGGCCACCACCGTCCCGACCGCGTCGAGCACCTGGTCGACGGCGGCGTCGCCGATGCAGTGGAAACCGGCCTGGATCCCGGCGGCGGTGCAGGCGCGCACGTGGTCGACCAGGGAGGCGGTGTCGAACCGCAGCGCCCCGGCGGTGCCCGGCCGGTCGGCGTAGGGGGCGTGCAGCGCGGCGGTGTGCGAGCCGAACGCGCCGTCGCAGAACAGGTCGCCGCCGGCGCCGGCCAGGCCCAGCTCGCGCACCAGGTCCAGCCCGCCGCGCTCGGCCAGCTCTCCCCAGTAGCCGGTGACCCGCGGCGCCGGCCGCTGCCGGGCCAGGTCCAGCAGCGCGCGCAGGTCCGCGGCGCCGGACACCTCGGGCCCGGCCATCTCGTGCAGGCTGCCGATGCCCAGACGCACCGCCTCGGCGAGCGTGGCGGCCTGCGCGGCGGCCCGCTGCGGCGCGGTCACCGCCCCGTAGGCGGCCTGCCGGGCGGCGTGGTGGGCATCCAGCCGCAGCCGCCCGTCCGGCGAGAAGCCGGGCAGGCCGCGGACGCCGGGCACCAGGTCGAGCAGCGCCGTGGAGACGGTCGCGGAGTGCACGTCGACGCGGGCCAGGTAGGCCGGCCGGTCCCCGACGACGGCGTCCAGGTCGGCGCGGGTGAGCCCCCGGCCCTCGGGCCAGCCGGTCTCGTCCCATCCGGTGCCCAGCAGGATGCCCGGCGGCGCGCCGCGCACCGCCTCGGCGACCGCGGCCACCGCCTCCGCGAGGCTCGACCTCGAGTGGAGGTCGAGACCGGTGAGCGCCAGGCCGGTCGCGGTGGCGTGCACGTGCGCGTCCACGAACGCCGGGGTCAGCAGCGCCCCCTCCCCGGCCAGCACCCGGCCGGCCCGCGGCGCGTCGGCGGCCGCGCCGGTCCAGGCGATCCGCCCGTCGACGACGTGCACGGCACGGCCGGGACGGTCGCCGACGGTCACGTCGGTGAGCAGCAGGTCGGTCGGGGGCGTCACGGCCCCGAGCATGACGGCGCGCCCGGGCCGCTCCGGCGCCGGGTCCGCGGGTAGCGCGGGGCGCGCCGGGTAGGCAGTCGCGATGACCGTGCCGGACGGGGAGCTGCTCACCGACCGGCTGCGGCTGCGCCCGTGGACCACCGGCCGCGACGACCTGGCCCGGCTCGCCGACATCTACCGGCGCGAGGAGGTCACCCGCTGGCTGGGCGGCCCCCCGTCGGTGGGCCCGGTGGAGCTGGTGGGCCGGTGGGCGGAGATCCGGCGCGCGGACCCGGTGCACGGCTGCTGGGCGGTGGAGGTGCGCGGGCCGGAGCCGGTGGTCGCCGGCACGGTGCTGCTCAAGCCGCTGCCCGGCGGCGTCGGGGAGGTCGAGGTGGGCTGGCACCTGCACCCGGAGTGCTGGGGCCGCGGCTACGCCACCGAGGCCGCGCGGGCGGTGGTCGACCACGCCTTCGGCGCGGGCGTGCCGGAGGTCTACGCCGTCGTCCGGCCCGGCAACGAGGCCTCGCGGGCGGTGTGCCGGCGCCTGGGCATGGAACCGCTGGGCCGGCTGCGCCGGTGGTACGACGTCGAACTGGAGGCGTTCCGGCTCATGGCCCCGGTGGTGGTGGAGTAGCGGGTCCTCAGCCGCGGCGCCGGAGGCGGCGGGCCAGCCGCGCGCGGCGCGAGGTCCGCGCCCTCACCCGCTGCCCGGCGGCGTCCTGCGCGTCGCGGGCCGTGGCCTCCTCCAGCGTGGGCGCGGTCCCGCCCAGGTGCGCCGGCACCCACCACAGGTCCTCGGGGCCCGAGGGCTGCTGCGGATAGGTGCGCTGCGCCTCGTCCAGCAGCGCCTCCATCGCCACGCGGGTGCGGGCCAGCAGCGCCGCGGGCCGCTCGCCGGGCAGGGGGACGACCGGCTCGCCGAGCAGCACGGTCACCGCCCGGCCGCGGGTGAGGTCCACCGGGTGCTTCTTGGTGGCCACCCGGTGCCCGCCCCACACCGCGGCCGGGACGATCGGCACCCCGGCGTCGAGGGCCATCCGGGCGGCGCCGGCCTTGAGGTCCTTGACGGTGAAGCTCTGGCTGATCGTCGCCTCGGGGAAGACGCCGACGACCTCGCCGTCCTTGAGCGCCCGCACCGCGGCGTCGAACGCGGCCGCGCCGGCCTTGCGGTCGACCGGGATGTGCCGCATGGCGCGCATGAACGGCCCGGCGAACCAGTGCGCGAACACCGAGGCCTTGGCCATGAACCGGACCAGCCGGTGCCGCGGCAGCGCGGCCAGGCCGAGGAAGGTGAAGTCCAGGAAGCTGACGTGGTTGCTGCAGACCACCGCGCCGCCCGACGTCGGCACGTGCTCGGAGCCCCGCACGTCGAACTGCAGCCGCAGCAGCCGGAAGACCACCAGCGCCAGCCGCACGACGAACCGGTAGGGGCGGTCCCGGGGATCGGGGGACGGCCCGAACAGGTCGCGCCGCACGACGTCGTGCCAGCTCGCGGTGTACATGGCGGGACGATATCCGCCCTGCCCGGCAGCTCACCTCCCGGTCGTGAGCTGCACCGCCGCGCGGACGACGGCGGTGAGGTCGCCGGTGTCGGCGTGCACGCGGCGCTGCAGGTCCGCGCCGGTGCCGCGCTCCAGGACCGCCGCCACGCCGTCGGCGACCCGCTGCCGGTCGCCGCTGGCCTCCAGCGCCGGGCGGACGTGCTCCAGCAGCGCCGCCACCACGTCGGCGGCCGGCGCCGGCGTCCCGGTGCGCGGGTGCACCAGGTCGGCGGTGGTGCCCGAGCGCCCGGCCCGCCAGGCGGCCACCCGCAGCAGCTCGCTGCGCACCCGAGGGGCGGGGACGCCCGCGCGCCACTCGCGGGCGGCGGTGTCCACCAGCGCGCGCACCAGCCCGGCGTGGGTGACCGCGTCCTCGACCCGCAGCGCGACGTCGGCGCTGCGCACCTCGACGGTGGGCCAGGTCCGCGACAGCCGGGCGTCGAAGTAGACCATCCCGGCGTCGACGATCGTGCGGGTCGCGACCAGGTCGGCGACCACCCGGTGGTAGGTCGCCGGGTCGCCGAACAGCTCGCTGGGGCCCGACGACGGCCAGCGGTTCCACGCCTGGGACCGGAAGCTGGCGTACCCGGAGTCGGCGCCCAGCCAGAACGGCGAGTTGGCGGTCAGCGCGGTGAGCACCGGCAGCCACACCCGGATCCGGTCGAGGACGGCCACGCCCTCCTCGTCGCCGTCCACCGACACGTGCACGTGGCAGCCGCAGGTGAGCTGGTCGCGGGCGATGAGCCCGAAGGTGTCGGTCATCTCCGCGTAGCGCTCGCCCGGCGTCGTCTCCGGCTCGACGCCGACCGGTGAGGTGGCCAGCGCCGCCACCCGGGTCCCGACGGCGCGGGCGGCGGCGTCGGCGCGCCCGCGCCAGTACCGCAGCTCCCGCTCCACCTCGGCCAGCCCGGTGCACACCCGGGTGCCCAGTTCCACCTGCTGCCGCTTGAGCTCGGGCACCAGGTGCCCCGGGGAGCCCTCCTCCTCCTGCGCCGCGCTCTCGTGCTGCTCGGGGGTCTCCCCCTCCCCGCGGTGGGCGGCCACCGCCAGCGCCTCGGGGCCGCGCGGCACCGGCGTCCCCGACGGGTCGACGACCAGCAGCTCCTCCTCGACACCCACCGTGCGCACCGGCACATGGTGGAGGCGGGACGGCGCCGCCGCAGGACGGGCCCCGGGCACCCGGGTCGGGCACGATCCCCGCATGACCGAACCCAGGGCCTCCGGCGGTGGGGGCGACCGGCGGGTGGACCGGTGAGCCTCACCGCCTACCTGGACAAGGGCGCCTCCCTCGGCCCGGACGCCCCCTGCCTGACCGGCCCGGACGGGTCGATGAGCTACGGCGAGGTGCAGCGGTTCAGCCGGCGGGTCGCCGGGGCGCTGGCCCGCTCCGGCGTCCGGCCGGGCGACCCCGTCGCGGTCCTGTCGGCCAACGACCCCACCGCGTTCGCCGCCGTCTTCGGCATCGCCCGCGCCGGCGCGGTGTGGTGCCCGGTCAACCCCCGCAACGAGGCCGCGGAGAACCGCGAACTGCTCGACCTGTTCGGCTGCACCGCGCTGCTCTACCAGCACTCCTTCGCGCCGCTGGTGGCCGCGATCCGCGACCGCCTGCCGCGGCTGACCACCCTGGTCTGCCTCGACGGCGACGGCGACGGCGACGGCGACGGCGACGGCGGCGACCCGGCGCTGCGGGACTGGCTGGCCGGCGCTCCCGAGGGGGACGACACCGAGCCGCCCGGCGGTCTGGTCGTGCTGGTCGGCACCGGCGGCACCACCGGCCGCCCCAAGGGCGTGCGCCTGACCGACCGCAACCTCGAGACCATGTCGGCGCTGACGCTCATGAGCTATCCGTTCACCGGCCGGCCCACCTACGTGGCGCTCGCGCCGCTGACCCACGCCGCCGGGGTGCTGTGCTTCCCGGTGATGGCCCTCGGCGGCGAGATCGTCGTCATGCCGGCACCGGACCTCGGGCAGTTCCTCGCCCTCGCCGAGCGGCACCGGGTCACGCACGCCTTCCTGCCGCCCACGCTGGTCTACCGGCTGCTCGCCCACCCCGACCTCGACGGCACGGACCTCTCCGCCCTGCAGTGCCTCTGGTACGGCGCCGCGCCCATGTCCCCCGACCGCCTCGAGGAGGCCATCCGGCGCATCGGCCCCGTCCTCGGCCAGCCGTACGGCCAGTCCGAGGCACCGATGATGATCTCGACGATGGCGCCGGCCGACCACCTGCGCCCCGACGGCTCCCCCGCCCGGGAGCGGTTTGCCTCCGCCGGCCGGCCGACGCCGCTCACCACCGTGGCGGTCGTGGACGACGCCGGGCGGCTGCTCCCGGCCGGCGAGCGCGGCGAGGTCGTCGTCCGCGGCTCGCTGGTCATGGACGGCTACCACCGGGACCCGCAGGCCACCGCGGAGGCGAGCCGGCTCGGCTGGCACCACACCGGCGACGTCGGCTACCTCGACGCCGACGGCTGGCTGTACCTCGTCGACCGCGCGAAGGACGTGATCATCAGCGGCGGCTTCAACGTGTACTCGGCCGAGGTCGAGCAGGCGGTCCTGGCCCACCCGGCGGTGCAGGACTGCGCGGTGGTCGGCGTGCCCGACGAGAAGTGGGGCGAGCGGGTGGTCGCCGTCGTCCAGCCGCGGGCCGGGGAGGCGCTGGACCCCGCCGACGTCCGCGCGTTCGTCCGCGCCCGCATCGGCGGCGTCAAGGCACCCAAGGAGGTGCTCGTCTGGGCCGACCTGCCGCGGTCCACGGTGGGCAAGGTGCTCAAGGGCGACGTCCGCTCGCGGCTGCTGACCGCCGGAGGCGCGTGAGGGCCCGGCCCTCCCCCCACCGGGACTCCCCCGGCACAGCGGCGCGGCGCCCCTCGGCCCGTCGCCGCTGGCGTGTTCCCTGCCCTGGTCGTTGATTGGTTTCCGGTTTCCCGAGATGTTGTACAGGTAGTTGGGGATAACGGGTATGGTGAGGACATGGCGAAGGGCTGGCAGGGACCGCTCCCGGAGATGCCGTCGCCGCCCGCCGCGCAGGCCTGGGCCCAGCTGGAGCCCCCGGAGGGCTACGCGGTGCAGTGGCGCCGGCTGATCGACGCGGCCCTGGAGCTCGGCCTCAGCCCCGACGAGCTGGCCGAGGGCGGGATGGACGACGTCGCGGCGGCCCGGGGCTGGAAGCCCGCCACCGTGACCCTGTACAGCAAGGTGGCCCGGTACGGCGGGGTCCCCCTGCCGGTGCCCCCGACGCCGGAGCCCGATCCGCGGACGCTGGACCTGCGGCCGCTCACCGAGGTGCGCAGCGAGGAGCCCGAGCACCTGCGCACGGTCGTGTGGTGCGCGATCGCGCTGCGCTGGCCGGCCCCGGTGGGCACCTTCCGCGACCTGCGCCGTGACCAGGTGCACGCCACCGCCCGCCGCCTGGTGGTGCGCACCGACGACGGTGAGTGGTCGGTGCCGGGGGCGCTGACCGCGTGGCACGCCTGGGAGGCGGTGCGCAACCGCTTCCCCGCGCTGGCCGACAGCCCGTGGGTGCTGCCCGCGCTGCGCCGCGGCCCCGGTTTCGCCTCACACGTCGGCGGCCGGCTGTCCAGCCAGGCGCTGCAGGTGACGTTCGCCAAGCACGCGGTGCGCACCGCCCTGTACCTGCGCGCCACCACGACCGGTGCGCGCCGGCAGCGGGCCGAGGCGCTGGCCGCCGTCTACGAGACGCTGTCCTACGACTCCTACCGCCGGCTGGCCCTGGCGGCCGGCGCCGAGCCGGTGGCCGCCCGGGGTGCGGTGCGGGCCGAGCGGGCCGCCCGCGCGAACAAGGCCGGGGCGCCTCCGGCCTGAGCCCGCTCCTCCCCCGGACGGCACGACGGCCCGGGCGGAGGCCCGGGCCGTCGTCGCGGAGAGGTGCCGGGGTCCCGTCAGGCCGGCGAGTAGGTCATGCAGGTGGCGGTGTCGTGGTCGAAGCCCACCCGGATGCCGTCGGCGTGGCACTCGAGGGCGTCGTTGTGCACACAGTCGGTCCGCTGGCACGCACCCACCAGCGCCTCGGCCCGGGGCAGGCCGCCGCGGACGGTGAGCGGGATGAAGGTCCCGCAGTCGGCACTGCCGTTGTGGCTGCTCACGGTGATCGCGAAGGCGTGGCAGCCGTGGTCGTGGTCGTTGTAGGAGCAGCCGGTGACGGTGCACTCGGCGACGGGGGGCACGACGGCGGTCATCTCTGGTCCTCCGGGCTCGGACGGATCGGCTGACCCCAGTGTGCCGCAGAATGGCGTCGATCTCGACCCCGGAATGCATTCCGCGTGTCGTTCTCCGACCATTTCCCCAGGTGAGCCTGACCTGAGAAGCCGCAGGTCAACGCGTTACGGGTAGGGAAGGCTCACCTTCCTCACCGCCATTTCGTTGCGGCACCCAATGGTCAGGGAAGGCTTGCCTGACCGTTTCAGATCAGCGCCAGCTGGCCGGGCACCGCGCCGTCCCGGGACCGCCGCGCGCGGGCCGCGCGGCCCCGCGGGGCGTCGTGGCGGGCCGGCGGCAGGCTGCCGGCGGGGAAGGCGGCCTCGTCGTCCCCGGGGACTCCCGAGGGCGCCTCCGCCCCCCGGGCCGCGCCTCCCGACCGGCCGTCGAGGCCGTGCCGGCGCAGCAGCGGCCCGACCCGCCCGGCCAGCCAGGCCCGGTACTCCGGGGGCACGTACGCCCCGCCGCGGTACAGCTGCCGGTAGCGGCCCACCAGGGCGGGGTGCTCGCGCGCCAGCCAGGCGGAGAACCACTCGCGGGCACCCGGGCGCAGGTGCAGCGGCACCACGGTCACCCCGGTGGCGCCG
Source organism: Geodermatophilus sp. SYSU D00663 (assembly GCF_054050655.1). Classification (NCBI taxonomy): domain Bacteria; kingdom Bacillati; phylum Actinomycetota; class Actinomycetes; order Geodermatophilales; family Geodermatophilaceae; genus Geodermatophilus; species Geodermatophilus sp. SYSU D00663. The sequence continues at coordinate 22,028 of NZ_JBJGZT010000017.1, forward strand.
GCGGCGGCGATGGCCTCCAGGGCGGCGTCGAGGTCGGCGAGGCGGTCGGTGAGGCCAGGCAGCACCGGGGCGAGGAACACCCCGCACGGCAGCCCGGCGTCGGTCACCGCGCGCACCAGGTCCAGCCGGGCGCGCGGCGAGGGGACCCCCGGCTCCAGGCTCGCGTGCAGGTCGTCGTCCCAGACGGCCATCGAGACGCCGAAGCCCACCGGGACGTCCCGCGCGGCGTTCGCCAGCAGTGGCAGGTCCCGGCGGGCCAGCGTGCCCTTGGTGAGGATCGAGAACGGCGTGCCGGAGTCGGCCAGCGCGCGGATGACGCCGGGCATCAGCCGGTAGCGGCCCTCGGCGCGCTGGTAGGGGTCGGTGTTGGTGCCCAGCGCCACGTGCTCGCGCTTCCAGGACGGCCTGGCGAGCTCCCGGCGCAGCACCTCGACCAGGTTGGTCTTGACGACGATCTGGGTGTCGAAGTCGCGGCCGGCGTCCAGGTCCAGCCACTCGTGCGTCGAGCGGGCGAAGCAGTAGACGCACTGGTGGAGGCAGCCCCGGTACGGGTTGATCGTGTAGGCGAACGGCATCCGCGAGCCCTCGGGCACCGCGTTGAGGGCCGACCGGCACAGCACCTCGTGCATCGTCACACCCGGGAACTCGGGCACCTCCACGCTGCGCAGCAGCCCGCGCAGGCTCGGCATCCCCGGCAGCAGCGTCTCCTCGTCGGCGTCGAGGCGCCGGGCGTCCCACCTCACGACCCCGATGCGAACACGTGTTCGAGACGATGTCCAGTCGCACCGCCGTCGTCGCCGCTCCCCGTCCCCAGGACGGCACAACCAGGTAGTTCCTCGGGTAGTTGGGGATAACGGTTGAGTGACGGGCGTCAGGTGCCGACAGCGGGTGCCGCCTCCCGCGGTGGCCCGCTGCTGTGGGTGAGCAGGACGACCCCGACGACGGCGACCACCGCGGCCGGCCCCCACACCGCCGCGTGCCCCGGCTCGAGGTGCTCCCCGAGCAGCAGCCGGGCCGCGGGCACCGCGGCCAGCGGGTCGAACACCACGAGCGCGGGCAGTGACCAGGACAGCGCCCCGCGGCCGTAGGCCTGCTGCGCCCCCACCTGGGAGGCCACCGAGGCCACCACCGCACCCCACGGCTCGGGCCGGGCCAGCGCACCGGCCACCCCGTCGGCCGCGAGCACCGCGAGCCCGGCCGAGACCAGCACCGCGGCCACCCCGGCGGCCAGGCCCCCGGTGACCCCACAGGCCAGCGCCGCGCCGCTGCCGCCGCGCAGCCGGGCGGTGAGCGCGACCGCCAGCACCACCAGCACGACGGCGACCACGGCCGCCACGGCCGGCGGCGGGTCCCCCGAGCCCCGGCCCGGGCGGGCCGCCACGACGAAGACCACGAGCCCGCCCACGGTGAGCGCGGCCCCGGCCCCCTCGGTCCGGGACGGCGGGTGCCCGGTGCGGACGGTGCGCACCGCCAGCGCCGCCACCAGCGCGCCGGCCAGCAGCGGCTGCACGATCGCCACCGGCGCCAGCGCCAGCGCCGCCACCTGGGCGACGGTGCCGCTGGTGGTGGCCGCCTGGCCGAGCAGCCAGGTGCGCTGGCGCACCATCGCCCGCATCCGCAGCCGCCCGCCAGCGGTGGCGCGGACCGCCGCCTCGTGCTGCAGCACCGAGCCCAGCCCGAACAGCGTCGCCGCCAGCAGCGCCAGCAGCGTGCCGGGCAGGTGGTCCCCCACCCCGCGGGCCAGGGAGTCGGGCACGCCGGTCCTCCGGGCTCAGACGGGAGGACGGTCCTCGTAGAAGGTGGACAGCACGACGGTGGTGCGGGTGCTCACGTTCGCCGTCGTGCGGATCTCGCGCAGCAGCGCCTCCAGCGCCTCGGGCGAGGCCACCCGCACCTTCAGCAGGTAGCTCTCGATGCCCGCGACCGAGTAGCAGGCCTCGATCGCGTCCAAGTGGGTGAGCTTGGCCGGGGCGTCGTCGGCCTGGGCCTGGTCCAGCGGGGTGATCGACACGAACGCGGTCAGCCCCAGCCCCACCCGCCGGGCGTCGATCCGCGCCCGGTACCCGGTGATCAGCCCGCGCTGCTCGAGCCGGCGCACCCGCTGGTGCACCGCCGACACCGACAGGCCGACCCGCTCGGCGAGCTCGGTGTAGCTGGCCCGCCCGTCCCGCACCAGGGCGGCCAGCAGCGCCCGGTCGACGTCGGAGTGCGGCTCAGCCGGGGAGGACGACGAGCTCACGGGTGCCCTCGTTGAGCGTGCGGACGCCGTCGTCGGTGCAGACGACGATGTCCTCGATCCGGGCGCCGCAGCGGCCGGCCAGGTAGATGCCCGGCTCCACGGAGAACGCCATCCCCGCCTCCAGCGGCAGGTCGTTGCCCGCCACGATGTAGGGCGCCTCGTGGGTGTCCAGGCCGATGCCGTGCCCGGTGCGGTGGATGAAGTGCCCGCCCCACCCGGCGGCGGCGATCCGGTCGCGCGCGGCGGCGTCGACCTGCTCGGCGGTCACCCCGGGCCGGACGGCGGCGACGGCGGCCTCCTGCGCGTCCCTGAGCACCGCGTACCACTCGGCCACCTCGGCGTCGGGCTCCCCGCCGACGACGTAGGTGCGGGTGCAGTCCGACCGGTAGCCGGTGGCGGTCTCCCCGCCGATGTCGACGACGACCAGGTCCCCGGCCTGCACCACCCGGTCGGAGAGCTCGTGGTGCGGGCTGGCGCCGTTGGGGCCGGAGCCGACGATGGTGAAGTCCACCCCCACGTGTCCCTCGGCCAGGATCGCCGCGGCGACGTCGGCGCCGACCTCGGCCTCGGTGCGCCCGACCCGCAGCCACTCCCCCATCCGGGCGTGCACCCGGTCGATGGCCGCGCCGGCGAGGGCGAGCTCCTCCACCTCCGCGGGGGTCTTCACCATCCGCAGCCGGTCCAGCACCGGGGTGGCCAGCTCCAGCGCCGAGCCGGGCAGCGCCCGGTGCACGCCGAGGGCGTGCTCGGCCCAGGTGCGCGCCCCCACCGCGACCCGCGAGGGGGCGGCGCCCAGCCGGGCGGTCACCTCCCGGGCGACGACGGCGAACGGGTCGTCGGTCTCGTCCCAGGCGTGCACCTCCAGGCCGAGCGCGCCGGCCGGGGAGGCGTCGACCATCGGCGCCTCCAGGCGCGGGACGACCAGCAGCGGCTCCCCGCGGCGCGGGACGACCAGCGCGGTCAGCCGCTCCATCGCGTGGGCGTGGTAACCGGACAGGTAGCGCAGGTCCGAGCCCGGGGTGAGGACCAGGACGTCGACGCCGAGCTCCCCGGCCACGGTGCGGGCGGCGTGTACGCGGTCGATGCTGACGAGGGCCCCCGTGCTGCTTGCCACGCCGGGACACTAACCCCGCGGCCCGGCCGCGCCCGCGCCGGTTTCCCCGGCCCGTCGTCCCCGGCGGCTACGGTCCGCCCGTGACCACGATGCTGCTCGACGCCGCGAGCCTCTACTTCCGGGCCTTCTACGGCGTCCCGACCAGCGTGACCTCGCCCGACGGCCGCCCGGTCAACGCCGTCCGCGGGTTCCTGGACATGACCGCCCGGCTGCTCACCGCCCACGCCCCCACCCGGCTGGTCGCCTGCTGGGACGACGACTGGCGCCCGGCGTTCCGGGTCGAGGCGCTGCCGTCGTACAAGGCGCACCGGCTCGCGCCCGACGGCGGGGAGGAGACCCCCGACGAGCTGTCCCCGCAGGTGCCCGTGCTGGTGGACGTGCTGGCCGCGGCGGGCATCGCCCGGGTCGGCGCGCCGGGCTACGAGGCCGACGACGTCATCGGCACGCTGGCCACCCGCGCGCGCGGGCCGGTCGACGTCGTCACCGGCGACCGGGACCTGTTCCAGCTGGTCGACGACGCCCGCGGCGTGCGGGTGCTGTACACCGCGCGCGGTATCGCCGACATCGAGGTGGTCGACGAGGCGGCGGTGGCGGCGAAGTACGGCATCCCCGGGCGGGCCTACGCCGACTTCGCGGTGCTGCGCGGGGACCCCAGCGACGGCCTGCCCGGCGTGGCCGGCATCGGCGCGAAGACGGCGGCGGCGCTGGTCACCGAGTTCGGCGACCTGGCCGGCATCCGCGCGGCCGCGGCCCGCACCGCGGTGCCCCGGGCGCCGCTCACGCGCGGCGTGCTCGAGAAGCTGCACGCCGGCGGGGAGTACCTGGACGCCGCGCCGGTGGTGGTGGCCGTGGCCCGGGACGTCGACCTGCCGCCGGTGGAGGGGGCGCTGCCCACCCGGCCGGCCGACGCCGCGGCGCTGGCCGCGCTGGCCGACGCGCACGGGCTGCGGTCCTCGCTGGGGCGGCTGGGCGCCGCCCTGGGCTGGCCGGCCGACGCCCTCGACTGAGGCGCCGGCCGGCCCGGAGCTCAACGGCCCCCGGTCAGGAGGCGACCTCCCACGTGTAGGCGGCCTCGTCCGCGTCGGTGATCGCGATCTGCAGCGTCACGTCCTCGCCGTCGTCGGTGGTCCCGGTGCACTCGTAGGTGGCGCCGTCCTCGACGACCATCTCGTCGTCGCAGGAGACGTCGACGGCGACGCCGAAGGTCTCCTCGAACTGCTGCGCGATGTCGCTCTCGGCCTGCGCGCGGTCGAGCACGTCCTGGCCGAGCACGATCGGCAGGACGATCGCCGCGGCGATCACGACGACGGCGAGCGCGACCAGGCCGACGACCAGCCCGGTCCGGGACTTCCTCGGCTGCTGCCCGAAGCCGGGCTGGCCGTGGCCCCCGGGCTGGCCGTACTGACCCGGCTGCCCGTACTGCGGCGGCTGCCCGTAGCCGCCGGGCTGCTGGCCGGGCTGGCCGTAGCCGGGCTGCCCGTACTGCGCCGGCTGGCCGTACTGACCGGCCTGCCCGTACGGGCCCGGCTGCTGGCCGTACTGCCCCGGCTGGGCGGCGGGCTGCCCGTACTGCCCACCCGGCTGGCCGTACTGACCGGGCTGCCCGTACGGGCCCGGCTGTCCCGGCTGCTGGCCGTACTGCCCCGGCTGCCCGTACTGCCCCGGCTGGCCACCCTGCGGTGGGTTGGTCATCGTCGCTCCCGTCCGGTGCGGCCCCACGGGGGCCGGATCGTGTTCCCGCGCCCCCATGACCGTCCGTCACCGGAGCGGGGGAGATTGTGCACCACGGGGGGCCTCCGGCAGCTCCTCCGCGGCGCGGCCCCCCGGCCGGGCGGCGGCGGCCTCAGCCGCTGACGGCGACCGCGACCACCCCGCGCCGCACCAGCCCCACCGCGGCCCGCGCGACGCCGGCCACGGCCTCGTCGGCCACCTTCGCCAGCTGGTCGAGCAGGTCCACCAGCTGCCGCGCCCAGCGGACGAAGTCGCCGCCGGAGAGCTCGGTGCCCGCCTGCTCGGCGCCGGCCAGCACCCGGTCCAGCGCCTGCCCGTCGGCCCACCGGTAGGCCGCCCAGGCGAAGCCGAGGTCCAGGTCGCGGCTGGCGGGCAGGCCGCGGTCGAGCTCGACGTCCTGCAGCCGCGCGCGGATCCGGCGCATCTCGGCGATCGCCCCGGCGACCCTGCCCGCGGGCACCGCCGGCTGCCCGGGCGTCTCCCGCCGCGCCTCGAACACCAGCGTGGACACCGCCGCGGCCAGCTCCGCCGGGGTGAGCCCGCGCCACGCGCCGGCGCGCAGGCACTCGGCGACCAGCAGGTCGGCCTCCGACCAGATCCGCGCCAGCCGCCGGCCCTCCTCGGTGACCCGCGGGACGTCGTCGACCGGGGTGGGCTCCTCGGTGTCGGCCGGCACCAGCGGCACCGCCTCGGGCACCAGGTAGCCCAGCTCCTCGAGGACGTCGCAGGTGAGGTCGAACTGCCGGGTCAGCGAGCCGGTGCGCTCGGCCATCTTCCGGTGGGTGGCCTCGGCGTCGGCGACCGCGCGCAGGTAGCGCTCGGCGAAGCGCACCCGCTCCTCCCGGTCGGGCAGCGCGTGCACCGGGTGGTTGCGCACCGCGCGGCGCAGGTCGTGCAGCACCGGGTCGTCGGCGGCGGCCGAGCGCTGCCTGGTGCGCCGGGCGCCCAGGTCGTTCTCCAGCCGCGCGGTGCGCAGCGTGGAGGCCAGGTCGCGGCGGGCGTGCGGGCTGCGGTGGTTGAAGTTCTTGGGCACCCGCACCCGGGCCAGCGCGGTGACCGGCGTCGGGAAGTCCACGCTGGCCAGCCGGCCGGCCCACTTGTCCTCGGTGAGCACCAGCGGGCGGGGGTCGGACAGGTCGGTGACGCCGGGGTCGAGGACGACGGCCAGGCCCTGCCGGCGGCCCGAGGGCACCCGGATGACGTCGCCCGGGCGCAGCGCGGCCAGCGCGTCGGCGGCCTCCAGGCGCCGCTTGGCCTGCGAGTCGCGGGACAGCTCCTTCTCCCGGTCGGCGATCTCCCGCCGCAGCCGGGCGTAGGCGAGCACGTCGCCGCCCTCGCTGGCCATCTCCGCGGCGAACCTCTCCGCGTCCCGCTCGGAGCGGGCGGCCTGCCGGGCCAGGCCCACGACCGAGCGGTCGGCCTGGAACTGGGCGAAGGAGGACGCCAGCAGCTCGCGGGCCCGGGCGCGCCCGTAGGAGCCGACCAGGTTGACCGCCATGTTGTAACTGGGCCGGAACGACGACCGCAGCGGATAGGTGCGGGTGCTGGCCAGCCCGGCGACGACGGAGGGGTCCATGCCCGGCGCCCAGACGACGACGGCGTGCCCCTCGACGTCGATGCCGCGCCGCCCGGCCCGCCCGGTGAGCTGGGTGTACTCCCCCGGCGTGACGTCGACGTGCGCCTCGCCGTTCCACTTGACCAGCCGCTCGAGCACGACGGTGCGGGCGGGCATGTTGATGCCCAGCGCCAGCGTCTCGGTGGCGAACACGGCCTTGACCAGGCCGCGCACGAAGCACTCCTCGACGGTCTCCTTGAACGCCGGCACCAGGCCCGCGTGGTGGGCGGCGAGCCCGGCGAGCAGCCCCTCGCGCCACTCCCAGAAGCCGAGGACGTGCAGGTCCTCGTCGGGCAGGCTGCCGGTGCGCTCGTCGACGATCCGGGCGATCTCGGCGCGCTCGGCCTCGTCGGTGAGCCGCAGCCCGGCCGTGAGGCACTGGTGGACGGCCTGGTCGCAGCCGTTGCGGCTGAACACGAAGGTGATCGCGGGCAGCAGCCCGGCGCGGTCCAGCCGCTCGACGACCTCCGGGCGGGCCGGCGGGCGGTAGCGCGGCTTGTGCCAGTCGCGGTCGCGCCGGTTCCCGCCGTTGCCGCCGCCCCAGGTGTCCAGCCGCCGCTCGTGCTCCCGCACGTACCGGACCAGCTCGGGGTCGACGACGCTGGCGCCGCGGTCGCGCGTGGACTGCCCGCGCGGGTCGTCCCCCTGCTCGGCGGCGTGCGCGGCCGGCCGCAGGCTGAACAGGTCGAACACCCGGTTGCCGACGAGCATGTGCTGCCACAGCGGGATCGGCCGGACCTCGCTGACGACGACCCGGGTGTGCCCGCGGACGGTGACCAGCCAGTCGGCGAACTCCTCGGCGTTGCTCACCGTCGCCGACAGCGACACCAGGGTGACCGACGCCGGCAGGTGGATGATCACCTCCTCCCACACCGCGCCGCGGAACCGGTCGGCGAGGTAGTGCACCTCGTCCATCACCACGTAGCCCAGGCCGGCGATCGCCGGGGACTCGGCGTAGAGCATGTTGCGCAGCACCTCGGTGGTCATCACCACCACGGGCGCGTCGCCGTTGATCGCGTTGTCCCCGGTGAGCAGCCCGACCTTCGCCTCGCCGTAGCGGTCGACCAGGTCGTTGTACTTCTGGTTGGACAGCGCCTTGATCGGCGTCGTGTAGAAGGCCTTGCGCCCCTCGGCCAGCGCCTTGTGCACCGCGAACTCGCCGACGACGGTCTTGCCGGCCCCGGTGGGCGCGCACACCAGCACCCCGGCGCCCTCGTCGAGCGCCTCGCAGGCCTCCACCTGGAACGGGTCGAGGGAGAAGCCGAGCTCGGCGGTGAAGTCGGCGAGGGTGGGGTGCGCGCTGCGCCGCCGGGCAGCCGCGTACCGCTCGGCGGGGCTGGACATGCCCCCACGTTAGGCGCTCCCCGGACGGCGCTCAGCCCGGACCGGACCTCCCTGCGTCGTCGCGCCTCCCCCCGCGGGACGCGCCACCGGTCGGTCGGCGGCTGAGTTGGGGATAACGGTCAACCCGCGGGCGGTCGTTCCCTAGGGCCGTCAGGGACGCCCGGAGCCCACGATCCGCAGCGCGCCGGGCACCACCTCGGCGCGCACCGGCAGCGCGGCCACCGGCTCCCCGTCGGCGTAGGTGGTCAGCCCCACGCCGGCGAGCTCCACCCGCGCGGCGCGGTGCACCGTGACGGCGGGGTGCCCGACGTGCGTGCCCTCGGTCAGCCGCGGCCGGGTGCGCACCAGCTCCCGGCGCGACACCGGCCCCACCACGGTGACGTCGAGCCGGCCGTCGGCGGGGTCGGCGGCCGGGCACACCCGCATGCCCCCGCCGTACCAGGCGGTGTTGCCGACGGCGACCAGCGTGACCGGCAGCGTCCGCGCCTCCCCGTCCAGGGTCAGGGTGACCTCGCGGGGCCGCAGCCGGGCCAGCTCGGCGAGGATCGCGACGTCGTAGCGGCGCGGCCCGCGCGGCCAGCGCAGCCGGTTGGCCCGGTCGGTGACCGCCGAGTCGAAGCCGCAGCACAGCACGGTGGCCCACCAGCGCCCGGCGGTGCGGCCGGCGTCGAGGGCCCGCACCGCGCCCTCCCGCAGGTCCGCGGCGGCCGCGGTGGCGGCGGTGACCGGCTCGGGCGGCACGCCGAGGGCGAGCGCCAGGTCGTTGCCGGTGCCGGCCGGGACGACGGCCAGCGGCGTGCCGGCGCCGGCGACCGCCTGCAGCGCGGCGTGCACGGCGCCGTCCCCGCCGATCGCGACGACGGCGCCGGTGCCGGCCGCCACCGCGCCGGCCGCGGCCCGCTCGGCCTCGGCGCGGGTGCCGGCCGCGAGCACCGTGGGGGTGAGCCCGCCCCGGCGCAGCGCGTCGAGGACGGCCGCGGACACGGTGCGGGCGCGGCCCCGGCCGGCGGCGGCGCTGACGAGGACGGCGACGTCCACCCGGGTCTCCTCCCCTGCGCCTCCGGCGGGCGGCGGCCCAGGCTACGGCCCGCGCCCGGGTGGTCGGAGGCCGGTCGAGCCGCCCGGGGCCGCCGGGCCCCGGCGCTGGTCAGCGGCGGGAGGTGTCCGCCGGGGCGGCGCCGGGCAGCAGGTCCTCGCGGCGGGTCGGGGCGGCGTCGAGGTCGGAGGGCCGGGCGTCCAGCGGGGAGGCCTCGTCGTCGGGCACGTCGTGGAAGTGCTGCACCGCCTCCCGGCGGGCCCGGCGCCGGTCCACGAACCGGGCGACCTGGATGGCCAGCTCGAACAGCACCACCATCGGCAGCGCCATGGCGAGCATGGTGAACGGGTCCTGGGTGGGCGTGACGAACGCGGCGAAGACGATGGTCAGGAAGAAGATCCACCGCCGGCTGCGCGCCAGCGCGGCGTGCGAGAGGACGCCGACCAGGTTCAGCGCCACCGCGATCAGCGGCAGCTCGAAGCTCAGCCCGAAGGCGACCAGCAGGCTGATCACGAAGCCGAGGTAGTCCGGCGCGGTCAGCTGGAAGGCCACCTCGTCACCGGCGAGCTCCAGCAGCAGCTCCAGGCCCTTGTAGAGGGTGACGTAGGCCAGCACCGCGCCGAGGGCGAACAGCGTCGTGGAGACGGCGACGAAGGTGATCGCGTAGCGCTTCTCGTTGCGCTTGAGCCCCGGGGTGATGAACGCCCACAGCTGCCACAGCCAGAACGGGCTGGACAGCACCGCCCCGGCGATCAGGCCGATCTTCAGCCGCAGCAGCACCCCGCCGAAGACGTCGAGGACCACCAGCGAGCAGCTCTCGTCGCCCTGGAAGCGCAGGTCGGCGGGCAGCGAGCAGTAGGGCTCGCTGAGGAAGGTCAGCAGCCCGTGGTCGTACCAGAGGAAGCCGACGACGGTGCCCAGCGCGAGCGCCAGCAGGGCCTTGGCGACGCGGTTGCGCAGCTCGGTGAGGTGCGCGACGAGGGTCATCGTCGCCTCGGGGTCCCGCGGCGCCCGCCGCCGGCGGCGGCGCAGGGAGGGACCGGTCACGTTCCTGCCCCGGGAGGCGGTCAGCGGGCGTCGGCGGCGCCGGGCTGCGCGGCGCGCGCCCGCAGCTCGGCGGCGCGGGCCTCGGCGGCGGCCGCCTCGGCCTCGAGCTGGGCGCGCCGGTCCCGGTCGGCGGCGTCGAGCGCGGCCGGCGGCAGCGGCGCGGACGGGCCCGCGGTGCGGTCGTCGTCCCTCATGCCCTTCATCTCGCCCTTGAAGATGCGCAGCGAGCGGCCCAGCGAGCGCGAGGCGTCAGGGAGCTTCTTGTAGCCGAACAGCAGCAGGACGGCCAGGATGATCAGGCCGATCTCGAGCGGGCCGAGGTTCATGCGTCCTCCAGGTCGCGGGGGGCGGGGCCGATGCTACGCCGGGAGGGGTGCGTCCCCGGGTCGCCCGGCGGGCGGTCGCCGTCGGTTCAACGGGCGTCCGCGGGCCGTTCACCGGCCTGCAGCGCGGCGGCGCGGGCGGCGGTGGCCGCGGCCTGCTCGAGCACCGGCCGCACCTCCCGCTCGGCGGCCTGCAGCTCCCGGCCCAGCCGCCGGAACGCCCCGACCAGGCCGTACCCGATCGAGCCGAGGACGACCAGCGACACGACGACGGCGGCGATCCACACGACGAGCAGCAGCACGGCGCGAGCCTAGGCGCCGGGGCTCAGGCGCCGTACCGGGCGAGGGCCGCGCGCGCGTCGGCGGCGACCGCCGCGGCGAGCTCCGCCGGCTCGTCGACGGTCGCCGCGCCGCCCAGGGACGCGACCAGCCGGCGCGCCCAGGCCAGGTCGTGGGTGCGCAGCGCGACCGCCAGCCCACCCGGCGGGTCCTCGACCTCGCGGACGTCCTCCACCGGGTAGTACTCGGCCACCCAGCGGGCGGTGCGGGCCAGCCGCAGCCGCACCACCGGCGCGCCGGGCGCGGGCTGGTACAGGCCGGACTCCACGTCCCGCGGCGCGGCCTGCGGCGGCGGGGCGGCCGGCTCGTCGAGCACCTCGACGTCGTCGATGCGGTCCAGCCGGAACAGCCGGACGCCGGCCACCTCCCGCGACCACGCCTCCAGGTACCAGCGGCCGTCGACCAGCAGCAGCCGCATCGGGTCGACGGTCCGCTCGGTGCGCTCGTCGCGGGTGGGCACGTAGTAGTGCAGGTGCAGCGCCCGGCCCCGCTCGAGCCCCTGCCGGACGACGGCGAGCGCCTGCTCGCGGGCGTCGACGCTGAGCGCCACCGGGGTGACCCGCTCGGCGGCGTGCCCGGCGGCGGCCGACACCTTGGCCAGCGCCCGGCTCACCGCCTCCTGCTCGGCCAGCCCGGGCAGGTCCAGCAGCGTGCGCAGCGCGACCACCAGCGCGACCGCCTCGTCGGTGGTCAGCCGCAGCGGGCGGACCATCCCGGCGGTGAAGGTGACCCGCACCCGGTCGCCCTCGAAGGACAGGTCGATGAGGTCGCCGGGGCCGTAGCCGGGCAGGCCGCACATCCACAGCAGCTCGAGGTCGCGGCGCAGCTGCCGCTCGGGCACGCCGAAGTCGCGGGCCACCTCGGCCAGCGGCACGCCCTCGGGCCGGGCGGTGAGGTACGGGACGAGCGAGAGCAGCCGGGTCATCCGCTCGTTGGTGGCCGGGCTGGTCATCGCTCCCCCATGGCGGCCAGGCGGGTCAGCCGCTCGACGACCGCGTCGCGGACCGCCGCCGGGGACTCGACGACCACGTCGGGGCCGTAGGCGGCCAGCTGGTCGGCCAGCCGCCACGGCTCCGTGGTGCGCAGCTGCAGCCGGTCCTCCCCGTCCGGGCCGGCGCCCAGCGGGGTCGCCCAGCGGCGCAGCCCGACGGCGGTGCCCGGGCGGGCGCGCACGACCACCAGCTGCTCCTCGCCCCGGCCGCCGAACTGGCCGGCGACGATCCCGGCGAGGTCGAGGTCCGGCGGCGGCTCGAAGGCGTTCTCCGGCCCGGTCGCCCGCGGCGTGCCGACCACCCGGGACAGCCGGAACACCCGCGGGGCCTGCCGGTCCAGGTCCAGCCCCACCAGGTACCAGCGGCCGTGCCAGGCGACGACGCCCCAGGGCTGCACGTGCCGGCGGGCCGGGGCGTCCTCGTCGGGACGGCGGTAGTCGAACTGCAGCACCCGGCGGTCGCGGGCGGCGGCGTAGCAGGGCTCGAACGCCGGCTCGTCGGAGTCCAGCCGCGGCTGGATCGGCAGCCGGGTCGGGTCGACGTCGACGCCGGCGGCGCGCAGCTTCACCAGCGCGCTGTGCGCGGCCCCGGCCAGCTGCGCGGACTCCCACAGCCGCAGCGCCAGGCCGACGGCGGCGGCCTCCTCGCCGGTGAGGGTGATCTCGGGCAGCTCGTAGTCGGCGCGGGCGATGCGGTAGCCGTCCTCGGTGTCGAAGACGCTGGTGCGGCCGGTCTCCAGCGGGATGCCCATCTCGCGCAGGTCGGCCTTGTCCCGCTCGAACATCCGCTTGAACGCCTCGTCGGCGCGGGCGGTGCCGTCGTCGGGCTCGTAGCCGGGGACGGTCGCCCGGATCCGCGCCGCCGTCACGTACTGGCGGGTGCCCAGCAGCGCGATGACCAGGTTGACCAGCCGCTCCGCCCGCTTCGCCGACACGCGCCCCAGCCTAGACACAGGACCCCCTGGCCCCCGCTGCTCGCACGCGCGCAGCGGGCCCCGCAGGGAGCCACGGGGGGCGCGGGGGGCACCGGGGTCCTTACGCTCGCCCCGTGGGGGAACGGACGACTGCGCAACGGATCCGCTGGCGACGCGGCACGGTGACCGCGACCGGGAGGAGCTGGCGCGACGCGCTGGAGCTCACCGTCGAGGTGCCCGGCGACGGCGCGGTGCGCTCGCTGGCGCACCCGTCGCTGGTGGGGGTGCCCGAGGTCGGCGACGAGGTGCTGCTCAACACCACCGCGTGGGCACAGCGGCTGGGCACCGGCGGGTACGCGCTCGTCGTCGCCGTCCCCGACCGGCTGCCGCCGGACCCCACCGGCCCCGGCCACCTGGTCAAGGCCCGGTACACCCCGCTGCAGGTCAGCGTGCAGGGCGTGGACGAGCAGGACACCGAGCACCACGACACCATCGCCGCGGCCGAGGACCTGGGCGGGATGCCGGTCGTCGTCGCGGACCTGCACTCGGCGCTGCCGGCCGTGCTCATCGGCCTGTTCGCCACCGACCCCGACCTCCGGGTCGCCTACGTCATGACCGACGGCGGCGCCCTGGTGGCCGGGTTCTCCCGGACGCTGCACACGCTGGCGCCGTCGCTGGCCGGGGTGGTCACCGTGGGGCAGGCCTTCGGCGGCGACCTGGAGGCGGTCACCCTGCACACCGGCCTGCTCGCCGCGAGGCACGTGCTCGGCGCGGACGTCGCCGTGGTCACCCAGGGGCCGGGCAACCTGGGCACCGGCACCCCCTGGGGCTTCTCCGGGGTCGCGGCCGGGGAGGCGTGCAACGCCGTCAGCGTGCTCGGCGGGGAGCCGATCGGCGCGCTGCGGATCTCCGACGCCGACCCGCGCCCCCGCCACCGCGGCGTCTCCCACCACTCGCTGACCGCGTTCGGCCGGGTGGCCCTGGCCGGGGTGACGCTGGTGGCCCCGCGCGGGCTGGGCTCGGAGCTCGGCCGGCAGGTCGAGGAGGACCTGGCCGGCCAGCCCGAGCGCAACCGGGTGGTGTGGGTCGACGTCGAGGGGCTGGACGAGGCGCTGCAGCTGTCGCCGGTGACGCTGTCGACGATGGGCCGCGGCTGGCCCGAGGAGCGCGCCTACTTCCTCGCCGCCGCGGCCGCCGGCCGCTACGCCGCCGTCCGGGTGCCCCTGCCCGACGAGGCCTGACCGGGCACGTGCGCGGGCCCCCCCGCGCGCGGGCCGCCGCCCGGCGCGGGACAAGAGCGGCGAGCGGGCGGCTCCCGCGGGGGCGGGGGCCCCGGGCCGGACGCGGCGGGCCCGGCCCCGGCGGCGCCCCGGCCCGGGCGGGCCCGCGGACGTGTCCGGTCACATCGACGCGATGAGCTTCTCCACGCGCTCGTCGACGCTCTTGAACGGGTCCTTGCACAGCACGGTGCGCTGGGCCTGGTCGTTGAGCTTGAGGTGCACCCAGTCGACGGTGAAGTCGCGCCGCTTCTCCTGGGCCTTGCGGATGAACTCCCCGCGCAGCTTGGCCCGGGTGGTCTGCGGCGGCACGTTCTTGGCCTCGAACACCCGCGGCTCGTGCGCCACCCGCTCCACCTGGCCGTTGCGCTCGAGCAGGTAGTACAGCCCGCGCCGGCGGGAGATGTCGTGGTAGGCCAGGTCCATCTGGGCCACCCGCGGCGAGGACAGCGACAGGCCCCGCTTGCCCCGGTACCGCTCGATCAGCGACAGCTTGGTGGCCCAGTCGATCTCCCGGTCGATGAGCGAGAGGTCCTCGGTGTCGACGGCCTTGAGCACCCGCCCCCACAGCTCCAGCATCTGCCGGTGCACCGGGCCGAAGCCCTCCCGGTCGACGAACTCCGCGGCGCGCGAGTGGTACTCCCCCTGGATCTCCAGCGCGCTCATCTCCCGGCCGTTGGCCAGGCGCACCTTCCGGCGGCCGGTGACGTCGTGGCTGATCTCCCGGATGGCGCGGATCGGGTTCTCCAGCGCCATGTCCCGGATCGGCACGCCGGCCTCGATCATCCGCAGCACCAGGTCGGTGATGGTGACCTTGAGCAGCGTCGTCGTCTCGTTCATGTTCGAGTCGCCGACGATCACGTGCAGCCGCCGGTAGCGCTCGGCGTCGGCGTGCGGCTCGTCGCGGGTGTTGATGATCGGCCGCGAGCGGGTGGTCGCCGAGGACACGCCCTCCCAGATGTGCTCGGCGCGCTGGCTGACGCAGTAGATCGCCCCGCGCGGGGTCTGCAGCACCTTGCCCGCGCCGACGATCAGCTGCCGGCTGACCAGGAACGGGATGAGCACGTCGGCCAGCCGGGAGAACTCCCCGTGCCGGCCGACGCAGTAGTTCTCGTGGCAGCCGTAGCTGTTGCCCGCCGAGTCGGTGTTGTTCTTGAACAGGTAGATGTCGCCGGTGACGCCCTCCTCGGCCAGCCGCTGCTCGGCGTCGACCAGCAGGCCCTCGAGGATCCGCTCACCGGCCTTGTCGTGGACGACGAGCTCGGTGAGGTCGTCGCACTCGGCGGTGGCGTACTCGGGGTGGCTGCCGACGTCGAGGTACAGCCGCGAGCCGTTGCGCAGGAACACGTTGGAGCTGCGCCCCCACGACACGACCCGCCGGAACAGGTAGCGGGCCACCTCGTCCGGGGACAGCCGCCGCTGCCCGCGGAAGGTGCACGTGACGCCGTACTCGGTCTCGATCCCGAAGATCCGTCGGTCCACGGACCGAGCCTAGGCGCCGGATGCGACTCCGGCCGGTTCCCGGGCGTCCCTTCGACGGCGCCGGTCAGCTGCCCCCGTCGGTGCCGCCGCCGACGCCGTCGGCCGGGCCCGGCTGGGGGCCGCTGCCCTCACCCGACCCGCCGGTGCCGCCGGCGGTGTCCGGCGCGGCGGGGTCGCCGAGGCCGGCCGGGGTGCCCGGCTGCGGCGCGCTGGGGACGTGCGCGTGAGTGGTGCCCTCGGGGGCGGCCTCGCCGGCGCTGCGGTCGCCGAGCAGGATGCCCAGCGCCGCGCCGACGACCCGGCGGAAGGCCCGCTTGGGCCGGCGGCGGTCCAGGACGGCGACCTCGAGCTGGCCGGCCGGCAGCAGGCCGCCGTCGCCGTTGCCCGACATCGCGGGGCTGGACGCCGACAGCGCGCGGACGCCGGTCATCAGCGCGTCGCGCAGCGCCATGCCGGAGCGGAAGGCCTCCCGCAGGCGGCCGGTGACGGCCTCGGCCTGCCCGCCCATGACCACGAAGTCCGGCTCGTCGACCACCGACCCGTCGAAGGTCAGCCGGTACAGCTGGTCCTGCTCGGCGGTCTCGCCGACCTCGGCGACGCAGAGCTCCACCTCGTAGGGCTTCATCTGCTCGGTGAAGATCGCCCCGAGGGTCTGCGCGTAGGCGTTGGCGATGACCCGGCCGGTGACGTCGCGGCGGTTGTAGGAGTAGCCGCGGACGTCGGCCAGGCGCACGCCGGCCACCCGCAGGCTCTCGAACTCGCTGTACCGGCCGACCGCGGCGAAGCCGATCCGGTCGTAGATCTCGCCGACCTTGTGCAGCGTGGAGCTGGGGTTCTCGGCGATGAACAGCACGCCGTCGGCGTAGGTGAGGACGGCGACGCTGCGGCCGCGGGAGATGCCCTTGCGGGCGTACTCCGAGCGGTCGCGCATGAGCTGCTCGGGCGAGGCGTAGTACGGCATGGTCATGGCGCTCAGCCCTGCCCCTCGGCGGCGGCCCGCTCGTCGACGATGGTCTTCGCGACGGCGGCGACCTCGTCGTCGGTCAGGCGGACGGCGCCCTCGGCGTCGACGCGGTAGACGATCGGGTACAGCCGGCGCACCGGGTCGGGGCCGCCGGTGGCCGAGTCGTCGTCGGCGGCGTCGTAGAGGGCCTCGACCAGGCTGCGGGTGGCGTCCTCGCCGCTCAGCCCCGGCCGCCAGGTCTTCTTCAGCGAGTTCCGGGCGAACAGCGAGCCGGAGCCGACGGCGGCGTAGCCGCGCTCCTCGTAGTTCCCGCCGGTGACGTCGTAGCTGAAGATCCGGCCCGGGCTGGCTCCGGGAGCGGCGTCGAGGTCGAAGCCGGCGAACAGCGGGACGACGGCCAGGCCCTGCAGCGCGGCGCCGAGGTTGCCGCGGATCATCTGGGCCAGCCGGTTGGCCTTGCCGTCGAGGCTGAGGGTCAGCCCCTCGATCTTCTCGTAGTGCTCGAGCTCGACCTGGTAGAGCCGGACCATCTCGATCGCGATGCCCGCGGCGCCGGCGATGCCGATCACCGACCAGGTGTCGGCCGGGTACACCTTCTCGATGTCGCGGCTGGAGATCAGGTTGCCCATGGTGGCCCGGCGGTCGCCGCCCATGAGGACGCCGCCGTCGTAGGTGACGGAGACGATCGTGGTGCCGTGCGGGGTGAGGTCGCCGGCGTGCACCGACGGCAGCGGGCGCCGCCCGGGCAGCAGGTCGGGGGCGGCCTGGGCGAGGAAGTCGGTGAACGAGGAACCCACCCGGTCCAGGTAGGCGGGCGGGAAGCCGCTCCGGCCGGTGTGCGACTGGGTCAACCCGTCCACCCTCTCCGCACCCCTCGCGGGGTGCTCCTCGACGTGCCGCGGACGTGCCGCGGCGGCTCGTCGCCGACCCTACCGGCGCGGCTGGCAGGCCACCCGGGACGCACGTCGGCTCGGCTCCGGGTCGACGACCTCGCTTGGAGGACGCCCGTCAGGCGCCGCCGGCCGGGCTCCCACCACCCAGGAGCCTGCGCAGCATCCGACCGGCCTCCTCGTGGGAGCCGGTCGCCTTCAGTGCCCGGACCCGGTGCAGCTCGACGTAGTCGGCTGCGGCTCTCATCAAGGAGGGGTCGTCCCGGAAGAGGCCCAGTGCGAGGTTGCACCGCTCGCACAGCAGCGCCCGCGTCAGGTTCGTCGCGTGGTCGTGGTCGATGTGGCCGGGTCGAGGATCACCACAGAGGGCGCACCTGTCGGACTGCTTGGCACGCAGATCGTCGATCCCCGCTCGGTCCAGGCCGTAGCGCTGGGCGTAGTAGCGGTCCATGTCCGCCTCGCGCTTGCAGGGCTTGCACCTGCTGCCGAACCCCGACGCCGTCGTCGCACTCCGCACGTAGTCCTCGTGTGCAACCGCCTTCCGGCAGGACGGACACCACCGGAAGCCGTCGGGCACCCATGAGTGGTCCCGGACCTCGCGACCCTCGCGACGACGGGCGTTCCGGTACCACTCCCTGCTCCGCGCGCGGTTGCAGCTCAGGCAGTAGAAGGAGAGCCCGTCCGGCTGCGTCCGGTTCCGGCCGAACTCCTCGTCCGCCTTCGTCGCGCCACACTCGGGACAGGTCTTCACCCCGGGCAGCTATGACCTCAGGTAGCCAGACGGCTACTCTCCGCCCTTCTGCACGTAGCTCCTCACGAACTCCTCTGCGTTCTCCTCGAGGACGTCGTCGATCTCGTCGAGGATGGCGTCGACGTCCTCGGACATCTCCTTGTGCCGCTCGGCGACCTCGGTGTCGACCGAGGCCTCGACCTCGTCGCTCTCCTCGCGCGTGCGCGTGGCCCGCTGCTGCCCGCCGGTGTCCCTGGTGGCCATGTGCCCTCCCCTGGTGCGCGCCGAGTGCGTGCTGCTGCCGAAACTACCCGCAGGTACCGACACCCGGCGGCCTCAGCGGGCCGCGCCCAGCCGCGCCAGCAGCGACGCGCGGATCGCAGGGCGCGAGCCGAACACGAGCAGGAACACCGCCTCGCGCGCCGTCCGCTCGGCCACGGAGCCGGCGCGCGCGGCGCCGCTGCCCGTCGCCACCACCAGCGCCCCGGCCGCCCGGTGCGCCAGGGCCGCCGCGGCGGCCCGCGCCTCCGGGAGCTCGCACGGGCCGGCCGCGTCGAGCCGGGCGCGCGCGGCGGCCAGGTCGTCGTCCAGGGGGGAGGGGCCGACCAGCCGGGCGCACCGCCTGACCAGCCCCAGCGCCAGCGAGCCGTTGAGCCGCAGCCCGGCCGCGTCGCCCGCGCGGACCTCGGCCAGCGGGGTCGCACCCAGCAGCCGGCCGGCGGGCACCCGGTGGCCGCGCAGGTGCAGCTCGACCGTCGCGCTGGCCTGCACCGCCACCAGCGGCTGCGGCACCGCCGCGAGCGTCGGCCCCTCCACCGCGTCGGCCAGCACGAACGCGACGTCGTCGCCGTCGCGGGCGGCCACCAGCAGCACGTCGACCAGACCCCAGCCGGTCACCCACGGCACCGCGCCGTCGAGCACGAGGTCGCCGCCGTCCCGGCGCAGCGTCACGGGCGGGGCGTCCGGGCGGGTCGCGGCCTGCAGCGCGATCCCGGCCCGCCGCCGCCCGGCGCACAGGCCGGCCAGCAGCTCCGGGTGCGCCCCGGAGGCGGCCAGCCGCCCGACGACGCCGTGGTGCTGGAGCCACACGAACGCGGTGGCGAGGTCGCCGGCGGCCAGCTCCTCGACCACGGCCGCCAGCGTCGCGCCGTCGCCGTCCAGGCCGCCGGCCTCCGCGGGCCCCACCAGGCCGTAGAGCCCGGCGGCGGCGAGCGCGTCGAGGTGGCCGCGCGGGAGCACGCCGGTGGCGTCGACGTCGGCGGCCGCGGGCGCGAGCAGGTCCTCGGCCAGCGCCCGGGCGACCTGGACCGGGGCGGCCACTAGGAGCCGGTGATGGTGTCGACCAGCTCCTGCGCGCTCGCCGTGGACTCGAACAGCAGGCCCACGTGGTCGCGGGTGCCGCGCAGCGGCTCCATCGTCGGGATGCGCACCAGGTTCTCCCGGCCGAGGTCGAACACCACCGAGTCCCACGACGCCGCGGCCACCTGCGCCGGGAAGCGCCGCAGGCACTCGCCGCGGAAGAAGGCGCGGGTGTCGGCCGGCGGGGTGACCATCGCCCGGGTCACCTCGTCGTCGGTGAGCAGCCGCTGCATCGAGCCGCGGGCCACCAGCCGGTGGTAGAGCCCCTTCTCGGGGCGGACGTCGGAGTACTGCAGGTCCACCAGCTGCAGCCGCGAGTCGCCCCAGGACAGCCCGTCGCGGGAGCGGTAGCCCTCCAGCAGCCGCAGCTTGGCCGGCCAGTCCAGCCGGTCGGCCAGGCGCATCGGGTCGGTGCCGAGGTCGTCGAGGACCTCGGCCCAGCGGCGCAGCACGTCGGTGGTCTGCCCGTCGGCCTCCCCGTTCCGGTCGACGAAGCGCTCGGCGTGGTCGAGGTAGACGCGCTGCAGGTCGAGCGCGGTCATCCGCCGCCCGTCGCGCAGCCGCACCTGCGTGGCCAGCGACGGGTCGTGGCTGACCGCCTGAAGCGTGGCGACCGGCTCCTCGAGCGAGAGGTCCTCGCGCAGCGCCCGCGCCTCGATCATCGCCAGCACCAGCGACGTCGTCCCGACCTTGAGGTAGGTCGACAGCTCGGCGAGGTTGGCGTCGCCGATGATCACGTGCAGGCGACGGTACTCGTCGGGGTTGGCGTGCGGCTCGTCGCGGGTGTTGATGATCGGCCGCTTGAGCGTCGTCTCCAGGCCCACCTCGACCTCGAAGAAGTCCGCCCGGGAGGAGATCTGGAAGCCCTGGGTGCGGCCCTCGGTGCCGATGCCCACGCGGCCGGCGCCGGCGAACACCTGCCGGGTCACGAAGAACGGGATCAGGCCGCGGATGATGTCGATGAACGGCGTCCGCCGGTCCATCAGGTAGTTCTCGTGCGCGCCGTAGCTGGCGCCCTTGCCGTCGGTGTTGTTCTTGTACAGCTGGATCGGCTGGGTGCCGGGGATGCGCGCGGCCCGGCGGGCCGCCTCGGCCATCACCCGCTCCCCCGCCTTGTCCCAGAGGACGACGTCGCGCGGGTTGGTGACCTCTGGCGTCGAGTACTCCGGGTGCGCGTGGTCGACGTAGAGCCGGGCGCCGTTGGTGAGGATGACGTTGGCCATCCCCGAGTCCTCGTCGAGGTCGGTGTGGTCCAGCGCCTGCGCCGGGGACAGGTCGAAGCCGCGGGCGTCGCGCAGCGGCGACTCCTCCTCGAAGTCCCAGCGCGGGCGGCGGCGGGTCGGGGCGTCGGCGACGGCCCAGGCGTTGACCACCTGGCTGGACAGGGTGGTCGGGTTGGCGGTGGGCTGACCGGGCACCGAGATGCCGTACTCCACCTCGGTGCCCATGACCCGCCGGACGCTCATGCCCCGAGCCTAGGCCGCGGTCGCCGGACGCGAGGATGACCGGGTGACACCGCCACCCCTGGGCCTGCTGCTCGACGTCGACGGCCCGGTCGCCAGCCCGGTGACCCGGACGGTCGCCCCGGCGCTGCTGGAGGACCTGCGGGCGCTGCTGGCCGCGGGCGTCCCCGTGGTGCTCAACACCGGCCGGTCGGCGGAGTTCGTCGGCGAGCGCGTCCTGGCGCCGCTGGCCGCGGCCGGCCTGCCGGGCGGGGCCCGGCTGCACGCGGTCTGCGAGAAGGGCGGCGTCTGGACGTCGGCAGGCCCGGACGGGGCGGGCGAGGTCCACGTCGACCCCGCCCTCGCCGTCCCCGACGTGTGCCGCGCCCTGCTCGCCGACCTGGTGGGCGACGGCTACGGCGACGCGGTGTTCCTCGACGACACCAAGCGGACGATGGCCACGGTGGAGGCGCGCACCGACGTCCCCGCCGCCGTCTACGCCGAGCGGCAGCGGGCCTTCGACGCCGACCTGTTCGCCGCCCTGGTGACCGCGGGACTCGGCGTGCGGCTGGGCGACCGCGACCACCCCGACGCGGCGGGCCGGACGCCGTGGCGGATCGACCCGTCGGTGATCGCGACCGACGTGGAGTCGGTGCTCGCGGGCAAGGCCCGCGGGGCCCGACGCGCGCTGGAGCTGCTGCGGGCCGACGGGCCCCTCCCCCGGCTCTGGCGCACCGTCGGGGACTCCGCCACCGACTACGCGATGGCCGACCACCTGCACGGCCTCGGGTTCGACGTCGTCCACGTCGACGTCGGGCCCCGGGCGCCGCTCCACCGGCCGTATCCGGTGCGCACGGTGCCGGGTGCCGCCTACGAGGCCGCCGGCGGGGCGCACCTGCGCGCGCTGGCCGCCCTGCTGGGCTGACCGCGCCGGTGGCCCGGCTCCCGCGACGGGGAGCCGGGCCACCGGCGGCCGGGCCGGACTACAGGTACTGGCCGGTGTTGGTCGCGGTGTCGATGGCGCGGCCGGAGTCGCTGCCCTTGCCGCTGATCAGCGTGCGGATGTAGACGATCCGCTCGCCCTTCTTGCCCGAGATCCGCGCCCAGTCGTCGGGGTTGGTGGTGTTGGGCAGGTCCTCGTTCTCCTTGAACTCGTCGACGCAGGCCTGCATCAGGTGGCCGACCCGCAGGCCCGCCGTCCCCGTCTCCAGGTTCTCCTTGATGGCCATCTTCTTGGCCCGGTCGACGATGTTCTGCAGCATGGCGCCGGAGTTGAAGTCCTTGAAGTACAGGACCTCCTTGTCCCCGTTGGCGTAGGTGACCTCGAGGAAGCGGTTCTCCTCGCTCTCGGTGTACATCCGCTCGACGGTGCGCTGGATCATCGCCTGGATGGTGGCCTCGGCGCTGCCGCCGTTCTCGGCGAGGTCGTCGGCGTGGATGGGCAGCGTCGGCGTCAGGTACTTGCTGAAGATGTCGCGCGCGGCCTCGGCGTCGGGCCGCTCGATCTTGATCTTCACGTCCAGCCGGCCGGGCCGCAGGATCGCCGGGTCGATCATGTCCTCGCGGTTGGAGGCGCCGATGACGATGACGTTCTCCAGGCCCTCGACGCCGTCGATCTCGCTGAGCAGCTGCGGGACGATCGTCGACTCGACGTCGGAGGACACGCCCGACCCGCGGGTGCGGAAGATCGAGTCCATCTCGTCGAAGAACACGATGACCGGGGTGCCCTCGCTGGCCTTCTCCCGGGCCCGCTGGAACACCAGCCGGATGTGCCGCTCGGTCTCGCCGACGTACTTGTTGAGCAGCTCCGGGCCCTTGATGTTGAGGAAGTAGGACTTGGCCTGCCCCTCCCCCTTCACCGCGGAGACCTTCTTGGCCAGCGAGTTGGCCACCGCCTTGGCGATGAGCGTCTTGCCGCAGCCGGGCGGGCCGTAGAGCAGGATGCCCTTCGGCGGGCGCAGCTCGTACTCGCGGAACAGGTCCGCGTGCAGGAACGGCAGCTCGACGGCGTCGCGGATCTGCTCGATCTGCCGGGCCAGGCCGCCGATGTCGGAGTAGTCGATGTCGGGGACCTCCTCGAGGACGAGCTCCTCGACCTCGCTCTTGGGGATCCGCTCGTACACGTAGCCCGACCGCGACTCCAGCAGCAGCGAGTCGCCGACCCGCAGCGGCTGGCCGGTGAGCGAGTCGGCCAGGTAGACCACCCGCTCCTCGTCGGTGTGGCCGATGACCAGGGCCCGCGGCGTCACGCCGTCGATCGGCTCCAGCAGCTCCTTGAGCATGACGACGTCGCCCTGCTTCTCGTAGCCGAGCGCCTCGACGACGTTCATCGCCTCGTTGAGCATGACCTCCTGGCCGGGCCGCAGCTCCTCGGCCTCGACGGCCGGGGACACCGAGACGCGCAGCTTGCGGCCGCCGGTGAAGACGTCGACCGTGCCGTCGTCGTGCCGCCCGAGGTAGACCCCGTAGCCCGACGGCGGCTGACCGAGCCGGTCGATCTCCTCCTTGAGCGTGAGCAGCTGCTCGCGGGCCTCGCGCAGGGTGCCGGCGAGCTTGTCGTTGCGCTCGGAGAGGAAGGCCGCGCGGCCCTCCGCCTCGGCGATCCGCTCCTCGAGCGCCCGCACCTGCCGGGGGCTGTCGGCCACCTTGCGGCGCAGGAGACCGATCTCCTCCTCGAGGTAGGAGATCTGGGAGAGCAGGGCGGAGACGTCACGTTCGCGCCGCGCTCGGAACTCGTCGGGACCGCTGACAGGACCGGGGCCCATCGCGCACCTCCGCACATCGGGGGGAGCCAGGAGGCAAATCTATACACGCCTGCCGACACCGTGCCGGGCACTCGCCGGGGCGCGACTCCCCCCGGCGGGGCTACTTCTGGGGGCGCCGCTGGCGGACCGGAGCGACCACGCCCTCGGCCAGCCGGCGGGCGGTCACGAGGAACGCGGTGTGCGCGACCATGCGGTGCTCGGGGCGCACCGCGAGGCCGACGGCGTGCCACGGGCGGACCAGCGACTCCCACGCGTAGGGCTCGGTCCACACGCCCTGCGCGCGCAGCGCCTCGACGTAGGTGGACAGCTGGGTGACCGTCGCCACGTAGCCGACGAGGACGCCGCCGGGCCGCAGCGCCGCGGCCACGGTGGGCAGCACCGCCCACGGCTCGAGCATGTCCAGGACCACCCGGTCGACGACCTCGTCGGCGGGGTGGTCGGCGAGGTCGCCCAGGCGCAGGTCCCAGGTGTCCGGCACGCCGCCGAAGAAGGCGCCGACGTTGCCGCGGGCGACGTCGGCGAAGTCCTCGCGCCGCTCGTAGCTGGTGACCCGGCCCGACGCGCCGACGGCGCGCAGCAGCGAGCAGGTGAGCGCGCCCGACCCGGCGCCGGCCTCGAGGACCCGCATCCCGGGCCCGATGTCCCCGCTGCCGACGATCTGCGCGGCGTCCTTGGGGTAGATGACCTGGGCGCCGCGCGGCATGGACAGCACGAAGTCGGCCAGCAGGGGCCGGAACGCCAGGTAGCCGGTGTTGGCCGTGGAGTGCACGACCGAGCCCTCCGGCGCGCCGATGAGGTCGTCGTGGGCGATGGCGCCGCGGTGGGTGTGGAACTGCTTGCCGGGCTCGAGGACGACGGTGTGCAGCCGGCCCTTGGGGTCGGTGAGCTGCACCCGGTCGCCGGCGGCGAAGGCGCCCGGCACGCGGGCGGTGACGGCGGCCGGCTGCTCCCCGTCCGCGTTGGTGTCCGCGGGCAGCGGCCCGGCGGCGGGGGCGGCGCTCGTCGCGTTCTGGCTGGGCTCGGGCTGCGGTTCCACGGGCGGCCAGCCTAGGCCAGCGGCGGGACGGGTCCGTCCGGCGCGGGCGCTCGGAACTGTCGGAGGAGCGTCGTAGCGTCGGACGCATGACGGCAGTGGCGCAGGACCCGGCACGCAGCGGCACGGTCTTCCCCGGCACGGCGTCCGACGGCGGCGAGCAGGCCCCCGACGGGGGGAAGGCGCCGCGCCGGCCCTCGCTGTCGCCCAGCCGCGCGGCGGACTTCAAGACCTGCCCGCTGCTCTACCGCTTCCGCACCATCGACCGGCTGCCGGAGAGGAAGAGCGCCGCGGCGGTGCGCGGCACGCTGGTGCACGCGGTCCTGGAGCGGCTCTACGACCTGCCGCCGGCCGAGCGGACCGTCGAGGCGGCCCGCGGGCTGGTGGCGCCGGCGTGGGACGAGCTGCGCGCCGACCCCGAGGTCGAGGCGCTGTTCACCGCCGGCGAGGACGGGGCGGAGCCGCCGTCGCTGGAGGCCTGGCTGGACTCGGCCGGGAAGCTGGTGGAGACCTACTTCACCCTCGAGGACCCCACCCGCATCCAGCCGGAGGGCCGCGAGCAGCTGGTCGAGGTGACGCTGCCCGACGGGCTGCTGCTGCGCGGGTACGTCGACCGGCTCGACGTCGCCCGCAACGGCGCGCTGCGGGTCGTCGACTACAAGACCGGCTCGATGCCGCGCGAGGCGTTCGAGTCCAAGGCCCTGTTCCAGATGAAGTTCTACGCGCTGGTGCTGTGGCGCACCCGCGGCGTGGTGGCCTCCCAGCTCAAGCTCATCTACCTCGGCGACGGCGACGCGCTGACCTACGCCCCCGAGGAGGCCGAGCTCGTCCGCTTCGAGCGGACGCTGCTGGCGATCTGGGCGGCGATCGAGCGGGCGGTGGCCACCGGCGACTTCCGGCCCAACCGCACGCGGCTGTGCGACTGGTGCGACCACCAGGCGCTGTGCCCCTCCTTCGGCGGCACTCCCCCGCCCTTCCCCGCCGAGGCCGCCGCCCGGGCCGGCTGGGCGACGCTGCCGATCGTCGAGCGCGACTGACGCTCCCGCCCCGGCACCGGGCCGGTCCTGCCGGCCCGGCTCGTGGGGACGATCGCGGGACAACGGCCCGGGCAGGGTCCCGCCGGTCGCCGCTCCGCCGCCGTGGCGCCGGCCGGCGGGTCGGTCCGGAAGTTGGGGATAACGGTCGACGGACGGACGGACGGGCGCGGCGCGGCGGAGCGAGACGCGCCGGTCCCCGTCGACCGGCCGGCGCGCCCGGTCCTAGCGTCGGCGTCCCCGCCATCCAGGAGGCCGGCATGCGCGGCTACCGGGCCGACCACGCCTTCGACGGCGAGCGGGTGCTGCGCGACGGGGCCCTGGTGCTGGTCGACGACGGCCGGATCGTCGCCGTCGAGCCCGCCGGGGCCGCCCCGCCCGACGGCGTCCCCGTGACCGCGCTGCCCGGGACGACGCTGCTGCCGGGCCTGGTCGACACGCACGTGCACCTCTGCGGCGACAGCGGCCCCCGCGCCCTCGACCAGCTCCCCGAGCTGGAGCCGGCGCAGGTGGACGCGATCGTGGCCGCCGCCCTCCGGCAGCACCTGGCCGCCGAGGTCACGGCGGTGCGCGACCTCGGCGACGTCGGCTGGGCGGTGGTCGAGCGGGCACCGGCCGACGGCCCCACCGTGGTCGCGTCGGGCCCGCCGCTCACCTGCCCCGCCGGCCACTGCGCGGGCATGGGCGGCGAGGTCCGGGGCGCCGAGGCGTTGCGGGCCGCGGTCCGCGAGCGGGCCGAACGGGGCGCGGACGTCGTCAAGCTGATGGCCAGCGGCGGGGCGATGACCGCGGGCACCGACATGGCCGCCTGCCAGTTCAGCGCCGCCGAGGTGCGCGCCGTCGTCGAGGAGGCGCACCGGCTGGGGCTGCCGGTCACCGCGCACGCGCACGCGCTGACCGCCGTCCGGCAGGTGCTGGGCGCCGGCGTCGACGGCATCGAGCACTGCTCGTGCCTGACCGCCACCGGCTGGGGCGTCCCGCCGGCGCTGGCGGAGCAGCTGGCCCGCGCGGGCACCGCCGTCTGCCCGACGCTGGGCCTGGCCGAGGGCGCGGTGCCGCCGCCCCGGGTGCAGGAGCTCATCGACCGGCTGGACATGACCGAGCAGGCGCGCGCCGCCGACGCGGCCCGCCTGCACCGCGCCGGCGTCCGGGTCGTCAGCGGCGTCGACTGCGGCATCGCCCCGGGCAAGCCGCACGGGCTCCTGCCGCGGGCCGTCGCCTCGCTCGCCGACGGCGGGGTGCCCGCTCCCGAGGCGCTGGCGACGGCGACCTCCGTGGCGGCCGCCGCCTGCGGCCTCGGCGGGCGCACCGGGCGGCTGGCGCCCGGCCTGGACGCCGACCTGCTGCTGGTCGACGGCGACCCCACCGTGGACGTGGCCGCGCTGGCGCGGGTGCGGGTGGTGGTCTCCCGCGGCCGGGAGGTCGTGCCGGCCGGCTGAGGGGTCAGCGGCGCGGCGCGGTGTCCCGCCCGAGCAGCAGCCCCTCCAGGTCGGCGAGCCCGACGCCGGCCAGCGTGTCGCGCAGCACCAGGCCCGGCGCGGGCTCCAGCGGCTGCAGCGCGGGCACGCCGAGGACGGTCGCGCCCGCGGCCAGCCCGGCGGCCACCCCGGCCGCGGAGTCCTCGACGACGACGCAGTCCGCCGGGTCCACGCCGAGCGCGGCGGCGGCCTGCAGGTAGGGCGCCGGGTCGGGCTTGCGGGCGGGCACCTCGTCGCCGCAGACGGTGAGGTCGAACGGCGGTACGTCCGGGAACGCGCCCTCGACGTGCGCGATGACCACGTCGGCCAGGCGGCGCGGCGTCGTCGTCACCAGGGCCGTGGGCAGCGCGGCGGCGCGCACCTCGGCCAGCAGCTCGCGTGCGCCGGGCCGCCAGTGCAGGTCGGTGGCGAGCAGGCCGGCGACGGTCTCCTCCACCCAGGCGACGTCCGCGCGGGTCTGCTCGGCGGTGCGCTCGATCCCGAGGTCGGCCTGCAGGATCCGCATCGACGTCGCCATGCTGGTGCCGACGGTGGCCTCGCGGGCGGCGGCGCTCAGCTCACCGCCCAGGCGCCGGGCGAGGGCGAACAGGGCGTGTCCCCAGTGCTGCTCGGACTCCACCAGCGTGCCGTCCATGTCGAAGAGCACCGCGCGCAGGGCGGATCGGGTGTCGGGTTCAGGGAGGATCACGGCAGGTCTCTCGGGCAGACGGCAGGGGTGCGACGGCCCGCGCCGGCCGACGTCCCCAGTGTCCCACCGCGCCGGACCGGACCGGCGCCCGCACGCGAGGCGGTCAGTCCTCGACGCGGAACCCGATCTTGAGCGTCACCTGGACGTGCGCGACGTCGCCGTCGACGACCTGGCCCCGCACCTCCTGGACCTCGAACCACTCGACGTGCCGGATGGTCTGCGACGCCTTGCCGATCGCGGTGCGGATCGCGTCGTCGATGCCGGTCGGGCTGCTGCCGACGACCTCGGTCAGCCGGTACACGTGGTTGGCCATGGCGGTCTCCTCCCCGGGACGGCGGCGCCGTCCCGGGGTGATCCTGGCCCGGCCGGGGCCGGGCGCGGGAGGGCTCAGGCCCGGCGGCGGGCCCGCCGCAGCACCACCGCGCCGACCCCGCCGGCCACGGCGACGCCGATCGCGAGCCCGGTGCCGTTGCCCTCGGCCGGCATCTGCGTCGAGGGCGGGCACGCCGCGTCGGCCTTGCGGGCGGCGAGGTCGGTGCTGCCCAGGTGCCACATCGGGCCGCCGCCGTTCTCGACGGTCACGGAGAACACGCCGTGCCGCACCCCGGGGGCGAAGGTGGTCGGCTGCGGCTCGCCGAGCGGGGCCGGCGTCACCTGGTTGGCCGGGCCGACCGGGATGTCCACCGTCTCCCCGGTGCGGTTGTCGTAGCCGAACACCGCCGTCCAGCTGCCGTCGGCGTGCCGGACGACGCAGTCGACCAGCGGCACCACGTCGGGCGGGTCGGCGCGGTTCGGCGCCGCCCCGGCGACGCCGGGGGTGAGGGCGACGGCCGCGCCGACCGCGGTGGCCGCGAGGCCCCGCGCCAGGCGGCCCCGTCGCGTCGTCGAGCGTCCCGTCGTGTCCATGCCGTCCCTCGTGTCGCTGGTGAGCTGCACCTGACACGGGCCCATCGGCAGACGCGGGGGCGGCGGGGAGCCGGATCCCGGGATCCCACCCGGGCGGGTGAGCCCTACTCGAAGCGCACCGGCTGCCCGGTGGCCTCGAGCACCGACATCCACAGGTCGCCGAGCGGGTCGACGTGGTTGCGGCGGCTGACCGCCAGCGGCATCGGGATGTGCACGAACCGCCGGCGGCGCCGGGCCACGATCACCTCGGTGCGCCCGGCCATCGCCGCGTGCACCGCGGCGTGCGCCAGCCGCAGGCAGTAGGCGCTGTCGTAGGGGTTGGCCGGCACGCTGCGGATGGCGTAGCTGGGGTCGAAGTAGCGGACGTTGTTCTCGACCTTCGCGTCGTCGAGGTGCTCGGTGATCAGCCGGCGCAGCAGCCGGCCGACGTCGCCGAGGCGGACGTTGCCCGAGGCGTCGCGGCCGGGCTCGTGCTCCTCGATGTGCTCCTGCCCGGCGCCCTCGGCCACCACGACGACGGCGTGGCCGCGGTCCTCGACCCGGCGGCGCAGGTGCTCGAGGAAGCCGCGCTCGCCGTGCAGCGCGAAGGGCACCTCGGGGATGAGCACGTAGTCGGCGTCGTCCTTGGCCAGCACCGAGTAGCAGGCGATGAAGCCCGAGTGGCGGCCCATGAGCTTGACCAGGCCCACGCCGCCGGGGGCCGAGCGGGCCTCCACGCTGGCGGCGTGGATCGACTTGGTGGCCTCGGCCATCGCGGTCTGGAAGCCGAAGCTCTGGTCGATGTAGGGGATGTCGTTGTCGATCGTCTTGGGCACGCCGACGACGGCGATCTTCAGGCCGCGCTCCTGGATGACCCGCACGACCTCCATCGCCCCGCGGATGGTGCCGTCGCCGCCGATGACGAACAGGATGTTGATCGCCAGCCGCTCCAGGGCGTCGACGATCTCCTCGGGGTCCTGCACGCCGCGCGAGGTGCCGAGGATGGTGCCGCCCTCGTCGTCGATGTGCTGGACCACCTCGGGCGAGAGGTCGACGACGTCCTCGCCGTAGTGCGGGATGAAGCCGCGGTAGCCGTTGCGGAACCCGACGATCCGGCGCACGCCGTAGTGGCGGCACAGCTCGAGGACCAGCCCGCGGATGACGTCGTTGAGGCCGGGGCACAGCCCGCCGCAGGTGACGATGCCGACCCGGGTCTTGGCCGGGTCGAAGTAGATGCGCTTGCGCGGCCCGCCGGGCTCCAGGCTGGGCAGCTGGTCGACCGGCACGCCCCGGGTGCCGGCCATCGACAGGGTGTCGTCGAAGAGGATCCGGTCGTCCTCCTCCACCGAGTGCTGCGTGGTCTCCCGCGCGGCCAGCCGCTCCGCCAGCGGCGAGTCGATGCGGCACGGACCCAACGTCCGCACGGCGAGGTCCTGGTGTCCGATCACGAGGGTCAACGCTCCCACACCGGGGCACCGCCGCTGCGCGCGGCACCCCGGTCGTCAGGACGTCATGTCGACTGGATCTCCTGGGCCCGCGGAACGGGCCGCGGCGCGCTCCGCTCAGTCGACGAGGTCGAGCGCCGCGCCGACCAGCGAGTCGACGTCGAGGCCGTGGTGGCGGTAGACGCTGTCGAGGTCGCCGCTCTGGCCGAACCGGGTGACGCCCAGGTGCGCCGCCGGCACCCCGCGGACCCCGGCGAGGAACGCGAGCGTGTGCGGGTGCCCGTCGAGCACGGTGACCAGCGGCGCGGCCCGGTCGGCGGGGAACGCGCCGTCGAGCACCCACGGCGCGGCGTCGTCCAGCCCGCGGCGGGCCTGCACGGCGCGGAACAGCAGGCCGGGGCTGGTCACCACGACGACGTCGGCGGGGAAGCCGAGCCCGTCCAGCCGCTCGGCGGCGGCCAGGGCCTCGGGGACGACGGCGCCCATCGCGGCCAGCGTCACCGCCGGGCGCGGCACCCGGCGCAGCGGGTAGGCGCCGGCCACCACCTGCCGGCGGCGCCGCTCCCGGGCGGCCGGGTCGGCGGGCACCGCGGCCAGCGCCTGGTCCACCGGGCGGGTGGACAGCCGCACGTACGCCGACTGCCCGCCGGGGCGGCCCATCTGGCCGAGCGCGGCCAGCAGGCACCACTCGGTGTCGAGGGCGAACGCCGGCTCGTAGGACAGGCAGCCGGGCTGCTCCAGCCCGATCGACGGGGTGGTCACCGACTGGTGCGCGCCGCCCTCGGGCGCCAGCGTCACCCCCGATGGCGTGCCGACCAGCAGCGACTGCCCGCCGGCGTAGATGGTGAACGACCACGGCTCCAGCGCCCGCTCGACGAACGGGTCGTAGAGGACGCCGACCGGCAGCAGCGGCTGGCCCCACCGCGACCAGGTGGCGCCGAGCTCGCCGATGGCGCCGACCAGGTTGGTCTCGGCGATGCCGAGCTCCACGTGCTGGCCCGAGGGCTTCTCCCGCCAGTGCAGGATCGTCTCGGCGTCGTCGGCGAACCAGTCGCGGCGGTCCTCGTGCGACCAGACGCCGACCTTGTTCACCCAGCCGCCGAGGTTGGTCGAGCTGGACACGTCGGGGCTGACGGTGACCACCCGCCGGCCCACCTCCGGGGCGGCGCGGTTGAGGTCGAGCAGCGTGCGGCCCAGCGCCGCCTGCGTCGTCGCGGTGCCCGACGGGGTGCGGCCCAGGTCGGCCGGCACCGGAGGGGCGACGGCGTCGTCGACCGGGGGCCGGGTCAGCCGCCGCGCCGCGGCGGCGAGCAGGTCGGCGGGGCGGCTGCCGGCCGGGAACCCGGCCCACGGCTGCGCCGGGTCGACGCCGACGCGGGCGGCGAGCTCGTGCAGCTGGGCCTCGGTGAGCAGCGCGGAGTGGTTCTGCGGGTGGCCCTCGGTGGCCAGCCCGTAGCCCTTGAGGGTGTAGGCGATGACCACGGTGGGGCGGGTGTCGTCGATCCGCGCGAACGCCTGCCGCAGCGCGGTGAGGTCGTGCCCGCCGAGGTTGCGCACGGCGGCGACCAGGTCGGCGTCGGCCACGTCGGCGACGAGCCCGGCGACCGCGGCCGCGCCGGGCCCGTCCCCGGGCAGCTCCCGGCGGACCTCCGCGGGCGTGCGGCGCAGCAGCCGCTGGTACTCGGCGTTGCTCATCCCGTCGATGCGGTCGCGCAGCGCGGCCCCGCCGGGCCGGGTGAACAGCTCCTCCAGCAGCGCGCCGTACTTGACGGTGAGCACCTGCCAGCCGGCCGCGGTGAACATGCCCTGCAGCCGGGTGGCGCCCATGGTCGGGACGACGCGGTCCAGCGACTGCCGGTTGAGGTCGACGATCCAGTTCACCTCGCCGAGCTCGGCGACCATCGGGTCGAGCACGGCCTCCCAGACCGCGCCCTCGTCCAGCTCGGCGTCGCCCACCAGCGACCACTGCCGGCCGGTGCCGCCGGCGCCGAACTGGGTGTTGACGTAGCGGCGGGCCAGCGCGCCCCAGATCGGCGCGGTGGCCCCGATGCCGACCGAGCCGGTCGAGTAGTCCGCCGGGAGGGGGTCCTTCAGCCGCGACGGGTAGGACTGCAGGCCGCCGAACTCGCGCAGCGTGGTCAGCCACGAGGCGTCCAGCTGCCCGAGCAGGAACTCCAGCGCGTGCAGCACCGGGCTCGCGTGCGGCTTGACGCTCACCCGGTCGTCGGCGGCCAGCTGCTCCAGCCACAGCGCGGTCATGATCGTGACCATCGAGGCGCTGGACGCCTGGTGCCCGCCCACCTTGAGACCGCTCGGGTTGGGGCGCACCCGGTTGGCGTGGTCGACGATCGCCGTCGCCAGCCACAGCACGCGCTGCTCGATCTCGCGCAGCGCGGCGTCGTCCGAGCCGGTGGCGGGGGGCCGCGGGGCGGCGAGCGTCATGGTCACTCCTGTCGGGTGGGCGGACGACCAGCATCGCGCGGACGCGCGCTCCTCCCGGAGGGAGGTCCGGTGTGCCACCGTCGCTCCCCGTGACCACCCCGGACCGCCCCGCCCTGCTGCGCTCGCTCTACCGGGCGTTCACCGCCCGCGACCTGGACGCGGTGGTGGCCGCCATGGCGCCGGACGTGGACTGGCCCAACGGCTGGGAGGGCGGCCGGGTGCACGGGCACGACGGCGTGCGGGACTACTGGGAGCGGCAGTGGGCGCAGGTCCGCCCGCTGGTGCGGCCGACCGGCGTCGAGGAGCGCCCGGACGGCTCGGTCGCGGTCACCGTGGCGCTGACCGTGCGCGACCCCGGCGGCACCGTGCTCTCGCGGGAGACGGTGCGCCACGTCTACCGGTTCAGCGGCGACCTGGTGTCGCGGATGGACCTCGAGCGGGTGGGCGGGGAGGGGTAGACGCGGCCCCCGGCCGGGGCGGGCCGGGGGCCGCGCACGCTCACGGCACGAGGATCGCGCGTCCCCGCACCTGCCCGGCCTCGAGGTCGCGGAGCGCGTCCACGGCCCGGTCCAGCGGGTACCGCTGGGTGTGCAGGGTGACCTTCCCGGCCTGGGCGAGCACCATCAGCTCGGCCAGGTCGGTGTAGGTGCCGACGATGTTGCCGACGACGTTCTTCTCCCCGGCGACGAAGTCCAGCGTCGGGATGCGCAGCTCGCCGCCGTACCCGATGACGTAGTACGAGCCGGCCGGGCGGGTCATGCGCCAGCCGTCCATCTCCGCGCCCTGCTCGGCGACGAAGTCGAAGACGACGTCGGCGCCCCCGCCGGTCAGCTCCTGGACGGCCTGCACCTGGCCGCCGTCGGCGACGACGGTCTCGTCCGCGCCGATCTGCCGGGCGAGCGCCAGGGCGTCGGGGTTGCGGTCGACGACGACGACCCGGGTGGCCGAGAGCGCGGCCAGGCACTGCACGCCGATGTGGCCGAGGCCGCCGGCGCCCAGGACGACCGCCGTCGTGCCCGGGTACAGCAGCGGCAGGGCCTTGCGCACCGCGTGGTAGGCGGTGATGCCGGCGTCGGCGAGCGCGGCGACGCCGGCCGGGTCGGTCGACGGGTCGAGCTTGACGCACGCGCGGGCGGTGGTGCGCAGGTACTCGGCCATCCCCCCGTCGTCGTTGCTCAGCCCGGGGAAGAACGCGTTCTCGCACTGCATGTCCCGGCCGGCGCGGCAGGCCGCGCACAGGCCGCAGCTGGGCTGCGGGTGCAGGATCACCGTGTCGCCGACGGCGACGTTGGTGACCCCCTCCCCCACGGCGTGCACCCAGCCGGCGTTCTCGTGCCCGATCACGTAGGGCAGGTCCGGGTTCTGCAGGTCGGCCCACTGGCCCTCGAGGATGTGCAGGTCGGTGCGGCACACCCCGGCGCCGCCGATCTTCACGATCACGTCGAGGGGGCCCCGGAGCTGCGGTTCGGGGATCTCGTCGATCGAGGGGTCGGCGTGGTACTCGTGCACGCGGACGGCCTTCATCTAGCGCACCTCCAGCGGGAGCGGGGGACGGTCGTACTGCTCGCCGTCCCTGGTGTACATCCGTCGGCCTCCGTCGGCTCCGGGCGTGAGCTGGGTCACGTGCACGCCGCCGACGCTAGCGCGGGACGCGACCGCCGCGAGCGGGCCCGGCGTCTCACCTGGAGACGCCGCGCCCGCCGCCGCGGCGGGTGCCTCCCCGTGGCACGGGACACCGGCGTCCTGCCGTCCGGAGGTGCCCGTGGACGAGCTGGTCCGGCCCACCGGAGCCGCTGCCCGACCCCGTGCCGGCCGGCCGGGGCAGCGCCCCGCGGGTGCGCGCGTCGTGGCGGCGCAGCCAGGGCTACGGCGTGCCGTCCGACGAGGTCGTGCCCGTGTTCACCGGCACGCCGGACACCGGCCCCTGCTGTACGAGTGCGCGCACCGGGTGCTCACCGACCTGCAGACGACGATCGCCGACAAGCCGGTGGGCCTGATGCTCGCCGACCCCGCCGGGTTCGTGCTGGCCCCGATCGGCGACGACACCTCGGGACGTCGCCCCGCGGCTGGAGCTGTGGACCCCCGAGCTGCGCGACGGCGACACTGCGTGATCGTCTCCGGGCTGCACCGGCTGCCGGCGTGGGCCGCGGGCGAGCTGGCGCAGGTGCTGGCCACGGTCCGCCGCGCCGGGGCCCGCAGCCCGCGGTGCTCACCGCGCCGGAGTACCGCGCGGCAGGAGCGGCACCGGGACGTGTCGTTCACCCCGCGCGCGGCCCGGGCGCTGGCCGCCTGCGGCTGGCCGGGCAACGTCGCCCAGCTGCGGCGGGTGGTGCGGGAGGCGGCGGCCCGCGCCGACGTCGTCGACGTGCGCCACCTGGCGCCGGAGGTGCTCGACGGCGGCGCGCGGGCGCTGACCCGCCTGGAGCGGCTCGAGCGCGACGAGATCGTGCGGTGCCTGACCGAGCCGGGCACCACGATGACGCGCGTCGCCGAGGAGCTCGGCATCGGCCGGGCGACCCTCTACCGCAGGATCGCCCAGTACGAGATCACCGTCCCCCAGCGCTGACCCCGCGACGTGCCGGAACGACCCCGGTGCAGCACCGGGACGGCCCCGTCCCGGGGCTCGTCCCGAGCGTGCGGGCGTTGAGGAGGACAGGGGCCTTCGTCAGTCGTCGTCGGTGCGGTAGCCCAGGTTGGGGGCGAGCCAGCGCTCGGCCTCGGCGAGCGTCCAGCCCTTGCGGCGGGCGTAGTCCTCGACCTGGTCGCGGCCCAGCCGGCCCAGGTTGAAGTACCGCGCCTCCGGGTGCGAGAAGTACAGCCCGCTGACCGCGGCGCCCGGCCACATCGCCATGGACTCGGTCAGCTGCAGCCCGATCGAGGCCTCGACGTCGAGCAGGTCCCAGATCGTCTGCTTCTCGGTGTGCTCGGGGCAGGCCGGGTAGCCGGGCGCGGGGCGGATGCCGCGGTAGCGCTCGGCGATCAGGGCGTCGTTGTCCAGCCGCTCGTCGGCCGCGTAGCCCCAGAACTCCCGGCGCACCCGCTCGTGCAGCCGCTCGGCGAACGCCTCGGCCAGCCGGTCGGCGAGCGCCTCGAGCATGATCGCCGAGTAGTCGTCGTGGGCGGCCTTGAACGCCGCGACCCGCTCGGCCGAGCCGAGGCCCGCGGTGACGGCGAAGGCGCCGACGTGGTCGCGCAGCCCGGTCTCCTTCGGCGCCACGAAGTCGGCGAGCGACCTGCGCGGGGTGCCGTCGCGGCCCTCGGTCTGCTGCCGCAGCTGGTGCAGCACCGCGCGCACCCGCGTGCGGGACTCGTCGGTGTAGACCTCGATGTCCTCGCCGTCGACCCGGGCCGCCGGGAACAGCCCGAACACGCCGGAGGCGGTGAGCCAGCGCTCGGCGACGATCCGGTCGAGCATCGCCTGCGCGTCGGCGTACAGCCGCCGCGCGGCGTCGCCGGTGGCCGGGTTGTTCAGCAGGTCGGGGAACCGGCCGCGCATCTCCCAGGCGGTGAAGAACGGCTGCCAGTCGACGTAGCCGCGCAGCTCCTCCAGCGGGTAGTCGCGCAGCACGCGGGTGTAGCCGACCTCGGCGTGCGCGTGGTCGCAGGAGGGCCCGGTGCACACGTCGCGGGTCTGCTGCAGCAGCATCCGCGGCCGCGGCGGGGTGTAGACCGACCAGTCCAGCGCCGGGGCGGCGGCGCGGGCGGCGGCCAGCGGCAGCAGCGTCCGGGTGTCGGTGCGCGCGGCGTGCCGCTCGCGCAGCGTCTCGTACTCGGTCTCGGTGGCCGCCAGCAGGCCGGGGCGCTGCTCGTCCGACAGCAGCGCCGCGACGACGGGCACCGACCGCGACGCGTCCTTCACCCAGATGACCGGGCCGTGGTAGCGCGGGGCGACCTTGACCGCGGTGTGCGCCCGCGACGTCGTGGCCCCGCCGATGAGCAGCGGCACCTCGAAGCCCTGCCGCTCCATCTCGCCGGCCAGGTTGACCATCTCGTCCAGCGAGGGCGTGATCAGCCCGGACAGGCCGATGACGTCGGCGCCGACCTCCTTGGCGGTGTCGAGCACCTTCTGCGCCGGCACCATGACGCCGAGGTCGACGACGTCGTAGTTGTTGCACTGCAGCACGACGCCCACGATGTTCTTGCCGATGTCGTGGACGTCGCCCTTCACCGTCGCCATGACCACGGTGCCGTTGGTGCGGCGCTCGTCCCCGCTCCCCGTGTCGCCGGGCTGCTTCTCCGCCTCGATGTGGGGCACGAGGTGGGCCACGGCCTTCTTCATCACCCGCGCGGACTTCACCACCTGCGGCAGGAACATCTTCCCGGCGCCGAACAGGTCGCCGACGACGTTCATCCCGCCCATCAGCGGGCCCTCGATGACCTCGATCGGCCGGCCGCCGCGCGCGGCGATCTCCCGCCGCAGCTCCTCGGTGTCGGCCTCGACGAACTCGTCGATGCCCTTGACCAGCGCGTGGGTGATCCGCTCCTCGACCGGCAGCGCCCGCCACTCCTCGGCGGCGGCCTCCTCGGCGGCGCCGGAGGCGGCGTACTCGCCGGCGATCTCCAGCAGCCGCTCGGTGGCGTCGGGCCGGCGGGCCAGGACGACGTCCTCGATGCGCTCGCGCAGCCGCTCGGGGACCTCCTCGTACACCTCCAGCGCGCCGGCGTTGACGATGCCCATGTCCATGCCGGCGGCGATCGCGTGGAAGAGGAACACCGCGTGGATGGCCTCGCGGACGCGGTTGTTGCCGCGGAAGGAGAACGAGACGTTGGAGACGCCGCCGGAGACCAGCGCGTGCGGCAGGTTCTCCTTGATCCAGCGGGTGGCCTCGATGAAGTCCAGGCCGTAGCGGGCGTGTTCCTCGATGCCGGTGGCGACGGCGAAGACGTTGGGGTCGAAGATCACGTCCTCGGCGGGGAAGCCGACCCGGTCGACGAGGATGTCGTAGGCGCGGCGGCAGATCTGCTGCCGGCGCTCGAGGGTGTCGGCCTGCCCGTCCTCGTCGAAGGCCATGACGACGACGGCCGCGCCGTACCGGCGGCACAGCCGGGCGTGCTCGACGAACTCCGCCTCGCCGTTCTTCAGCGAGATCGAGTTGACGATCGACTTGCCCTGCAGCTGCTGGAGGCCGGCCTCGATGACCTCCCACTTGGAGGAGTCGACCATCACCGGCACGCGGCAGATGTCGGGCTCGGCGGCGATCAGGCGGGTGAAGCGGGTCATCGCCGCGACGCCGTCGATCATGCCCTCGTCCATGTTGACGTCGATGACCTGCGCGCCGGCCTCGACCTGCTGGCGGGCGACGGCCAGCGCCGTCGGGTAGTCGCCGTCGCGGATCAGCCGGCGGAACCGGGCCGAGCCGGTGATGTTGGTGCGCTCGCCGATGTTGACGAACAGCGAGTCGGCGTCGACGGTCAGCGGCTCCAGGCCCGACAGCCGCAGCGCCGGGCGGACGGCCGGCGGCGTGCGCGGCGGCAGCCCGTCCACCGCCGCGGCCAC
Source organism: Geodermatophilus sp. SYSU D00663 (assembly GCF_054050655.1). Classification (NCBI taxonomy): domain Bacteria; kingdom Bacillati; phylum Actinomycetota; class Actinomycetes; order Geodermatophilales; family Geodermatophilaceae; genus Geodermatophilus; species Geodermatophilus sp. SYSU D00663. The sequence goes on from NZ_JBJGZT010000017.1 coordinate 60,132, forward strand.
TGCGGCGATGTGCTCGGGCGTGGTGCCGCAGCAGCCGCCGACGACGTTGACGAAGCCGTCCTCGGCGAAGCCGTGCAGCACGCCGGCGGTGTCGGCGGGCGCCTCGTCGTACTCGCCGAAGGCGTTGGGCAGCCCGGCGTTGGGATAGCAGGAGACGAACGCGTCGGCGATCCGCGCCAGCTCGGCGACGTAGGGCCGCATCTCCGCGGCGCCCAGCGCGCAGTTGAGCCCGACCACCAGCGGCCGCACGTGGCGCACCGAGTGCCAGAACGCCTCGGTCGTCTGCCCCGACAGCGTCCGGCCGGACGCGTCGGTGATCGTGCCGGAGACCATCACCGGCCAGCGGCGGCCGCGCTGCTCGAACAGCGTCTCCAGCGCGACGATCGCGGCCTTGGCGTTGAGCGTGTCGAAGACCGTCTCGACCAGCAGCACGTCCGCGCCGCCGTCGACCAGGCCGCCGGCCTGCTCGAGGTAGGCCTCGACCAGCTCGGGGAAGGTGACGTTGCGGGCGCCGGGGTCGTTGACGTCGGGCGAGATGGACGCCGTCCGGGTGGTCGGGCCCATCGCGCCGGCGACGTACCGCGGCTTCCCCGGGGTGCGCGCGGTGGCCGCGTCGGCCTCGCGGCGGGCCAACCGGGCCGCCGCGACGTTGATCTCCCGCGCGAGCGCGGCCATGCCGTAGTCGGCCAGCGAGACGGCGTTGGCGTTGAAGGTGTTGGTCTCGACCAGGTCGGCGCCGGCGTCGAGGTACTCGCGGTGGATGCCCGCCACCAGCTCCGGCCGGGTGAGCACCAGCAGGTCGTTGTTGCCCTGGACGTCGACCGGCCAGTCGGCGAAGCGCTCCCCGCGGTAGCCGGCCTCGCTCGGGCGGTCCCGCTGGATCGCGGTCCCCATCGCGCCGTCGAGCACGAGGATCCGCTGCTCCATCAGGGAGGTGAGCTCCGCCGTCGCGTCGGGCCGGAGGTCGGGGGCGTCGGTCACGGGCATCCTCGGGGTGCGTTCGGAACGGTGCCGGGATCTCCTGTGCGAGCGTGCCCGACACCGACGCCGGGTGGTCCGGGGAGCAACCCGGGACGTCCGGGACATCTTCCCATCCCGCGCCACCCCGGTCGGGCGGCCCGACCGACGTAGGCTCGCAGGGGTGATCGACCCGAAGTCCGCTCCCGAGGACCTGCCCCAGCTGAACCGGCCGGTGGCGGTGGTCGCCTTCGAGGGCTGGAACGACGCCGGGGACGCCGCCACCGGGGCGCTCGAGCACCTGGAGCTCATCTGGGACGCCACCCCCCTCGCGGCGCTCGACCCCGAGGACTACTACGACTTCCAGGTCAACCGGCCCACCGTCTCGCTCGTGGGCGGGGTGAGCCGGCGCGTCGAGTGGCCGACGACGCGCATCTCCGTGGCCCGCCCGCCGGGCAGCGACCGCGACGTCGTCCTGATCCGCGGGATCGAGCCCAACATGCGCTGGCGCGGGTTCTGCGCCGAGCTGATCGAGCTGTGCGAGGAGCTCGGCGTCCAGACGGTGGTGGCGCTGGGCGCCCTGCTCGCCGACACCCCGCACACCCGGCCCACCCCGGTCTCCGGCTCGGCCTACGACCAGGAGTCCGCGCGCACCTACGGTCTGGAGACCTCCCGCTACGAGGGACCCACCGGCATCCTCGGCGTCTTCCAGGACGCGTGCGTGCAGGCCGGCCTGCCGGCGGTGAGCTTCTGGGCGGCGGTCCCCCACTACGTCTCCCAGCCGCCCTCGCCGCGGGCCACCGTCGCGCTGCTGCAGCGGGTCGAGGAGGTGCTGGAGCTGGCGGTGCCGCTCGGCGCGCTCCCCCAGCAGGCCGACGACTGGGTGAAGACCGTCGACGAGATGGCGCAGGAGGACGCCGAGGTCGTCGAGTACGTGCGCTCGCTGGAGGAGCGCGCCACCGAGACCGACCTGTCCCAGGCCGACGGCGACCAGATCGCCCGCGAGTTCGAGCGCTACCTCCGCCGCCGCGGCTCCTCCCCCAACTGAGCGCCCCCTCCCGGCAACCGACTCCGCCCGCGGCGGCGCCCACCGTCCGTTAGCGCACCAGAGTTGGGGATAACGGTCGCGGCGACGGCCGTGCGGGCGTTCCCCGTGCCCTGGCGGTGCTGCCCGCCCGGCAGGGCACGAGGGAACCCGGCGACGGCCCGCTCCCCGGGCCGCACGGTCACTCGCGGCGCAGCAGCGGGGCCATGCGGGCGGCGGCGTCGTCGCCGAAGAGCCGGTCGTGGGTGGCCAGCGCGTACCGGTCGGTCATCCCCGAGACGTAGTCGACGACCTGGGTGACGACATCGGCCTCGGTGTCCCGGTAGGACGCCGGGATGAGGCCGGGCGCGGCGAGGTGGTGGTCGACCAGCCGCCGGATGACGTCGACCGCCAGCTGCTTCTGCCCCGCGGCGGTCTCGGACAGGTAGACCCGCCGGAACATGAAGGTCCGCAGCTCGTCCATCGCGGCCAGCGGCTCGTCGGCCATGACCACCGCGCCGCCGTCGGCCAGGGAGCCGGCGACGACGGCGTCGACCATCGCGCCCACCATCGCGCTGCCCGGCTCGCCGAACAGCTCGCAGGCACGGGCGGGCAGGTCGGGCACGCGCAGCACCCCGGCGCGGACGGCGTCGAGCGCGTCGTGGGAGAGGTAGGCGATCCGGTCGGCGTACCGCACGCACTCCCCCTCGCGCGTGGCCGGCGGCGGGGTGATCTTCCAGCTGTGCGCGCGGATGCCGTCGCGCACCTCCCAGGTGAGGTTCAGGTGCTCCAGCACCTCGACGATCCGCACCCCCTGCGCCGCGTGGTGCCACCCGCCGGGGACGTAGGGGTCGAACGCGTCCTCGCCGATGTGGCCGAACGGCGAGTGGCCGACGTCGTGGCCCAGCGCGATCGCCTCGGCGAGGGTCTCGTTCAGTCCCAGTGCGCGGGCGATGGCCCGGGCGACCTGGGTGACCTGCAGCGTGTGGGTGAGCCGGGTGACGAAGTGGTCGCCGTCGGGGTTGAGGAAGACCTGGGTCTTGTGCTTGAGCCGGCGGAAGGCCTTGGCGTGCAGGATGCGGTCGCGGTCCCGCTCGAAGGCGGTGCGCAGCCGGTCCTCGGGCTCGTCGACGGCGCGGCCGCGGGTGGCCGCCGACCGGGCCGCGGCCGGGGCGAGGCCCTGCTCCTCCCGCTCGCGCGTGGCGCGGTCGGTGAAGCAGAAGCCCCCGCCCATCAGCCCTCCTGCAGCGCGGTGTCGAGCTCGATCCCGAGCAGCGCGTCGACGGCGTCGGCCACCACCGCGGGGGCGCCGTCGTCGCTCTCGCCCTCCCCGGCCAGCGTGGCGGCCGCCCAGGCGTCGACGGCGGCGATCGCGCCGGGGCTGTCGAGGTCGTCGGCCAGCCGCTCGCGCAGCGCGGCCAGCACCGGTGCGGCGGGCGCGCCGGCGTCGCGGGCGGTGGCCCGCCGCCAGGTGGCCAGCCGCGCCTCGGCGGCGGACAGCAGGTCCGGCGTCCAGGCGCGGTCGGTGCGGTAGTGACCCGACAGCAGCGCCAGCCGGATCGCCATCGGGTCGACGCCCTCGCCGCGCAGCTTGGAGACGAACACCAGGTTGCCCCGGCTCTTGCTCATCTTCTCGCCGTCCAGGCCGATCATCGCCGCGTGCACGTAGGCCCGGGCGAACGGCTTGGTCCCGGTGAGCGCCTCGGCGTGGACGGCGGAGTACTCGTGGTGCGGGAACACCAGGTCGCTGCCGCCGCCCTGGACGTCGAAGCCCATGCCGATGGTGTCCAGCGCGATCGCGGCGCACTCGACGTGCCAGCCGGGCCGGCCGTCGATGCCGCGCGGGCCGGGCCACGACGGCTCGCCCTCCCGGGCGCCGCGCCACAGCAGCGGGTCGAGCCGGTTGCGCTTGCCCGGGCGGTCGGGGTCGCCGCCGCGCTCGGCGGACAGCGCGAGCATGGTGGCCTCGTCGTAGCCGGACTCCTCGCCGAAGCCCGGTGCCTGCGCCACGTCGTGGTAGACGTCGCCGGTGCCGTCGTCGAGGACGTAGGCCAGGCCCGCGTCCAGCAGGGTCTCCACGTGCGCGACGATCAGCGGGATCGCCGCGACCGCGCCGACGTAGTCCTCGGGCGGCAGCACCCGCAGCGCGGTCATGTCCTCGCGGAACAGCGCGGTCTCGCGCATGGCCAGGACGACCCAGTCCTCGCCGTCGCGCTCGGCGCGCTCGAGCAGCGGGTCGTCGATGTCGGTGACGTTCTGCACGTAGTGGACCGCGTGCCCGGCGTCCCGCCACACCCGGTTGACCAGGTCGAAGGCCAGGTAGGTGGCGGCGTGGCCGAGGTGGGTGGCGTCGTAGGGGGTGATCCCGCAGACGTACATCCGCGCCACGGCGTCGGGCTCGGTGTCCACGACCTGCCCGCGCGCGGTGTCGTAGAGCCGCAGGACCGGACCGGGGCCCGGGAGGGTCGGCAGGAGCGGGGCGGGCCAGCTGAGCACGTCAGCGAGCCTAGTTGCGCTCCCGGCGCGCCCGCGGGCGCCGTCCCTCCCTGGGGAACGGCGCCCGCGGGGCCGGTCGCCTACTGGTCGTCGTCGTCGTCGACCCACTCGAGGGTCCGGGTCACCGCCTTCTGCCACTTGCGGTAGTAGCGGTCGCGGGTGGCCTGGTCCATCTCCGGGCTCCACCGCTTGTCCTCGGCCCACTGGCTGGTGAGCTCGTCCTCGTCGGCCCAGAACCCGACCGCGAGGCCCGCGGCGTAGGCCGCGCCCAGCGCCGTCGTCTCGGCGATCTTCGGGCGGACGACGTCGACGCCGAGGATGTCGGCCTGGAACTGCATCAGCAGCTCGTTGACCACCATGCCGCCGTCGACCCGCAGCTCGGTGAGGGCCACCCCCGAGTCGGCGTTCATGGCGTCGACGACCTCGCGGGTCTGGTAGGCCGTGGCCTCCAGCACCGCCCGGGCCAGGTGGCCGCGGTTGACGTACCGGGTGAGCCCGACCAGCGCGCCGCGGGCGTCGGAGCGCCAGTGCGGGGCGAACAGGCCGGAGAACGCCGGCACGAAGTAGGCGCCGCCGTTGTCGTCCACCGACCGGGCCACCGCCTCGATCTCCCCGGCGCCGCCGATCAGGCGCAGGTTGTCCCGCACCCACTGCACCAGCGAGCCGGTGACGGCGATCGAGCCCTCCAGCGCGTACACGGGCTTGCGGCCGCCGATCTGGTAGCAGACCGTCGTCAGCAGGCCGTTGCGCGAGGACACCGCCTCCTCGCCGGTGTTGAGCAGCAGGAAGTTGCCGGTGCCGTAGGTGTTCTTGGCCATGCCCTTCTGGAAGCAGACCTGCCCGAAGGTGGCCGCCTGCTGGTCACCGAGCGAGCCGGCGATCCTCACGCCGGCCAGCGCGCCGGCCTTGCGGCCCTCGCCGTAGACCTCGGAGTTCGAGCGGATCTCCGGCAGCATCGACACGGGGATGCGCATGTCCGCGGCGATCGACTCGTCCCACGCCAGGGTGCTGTAGTCCATGAGCATGGTGCGCGAGGCGTTGCTGACGTCGGTGAGGTGCAGGCCGCCGTCGGTGCCGCCGGTCATCTGCCACAGCAGCCAGCTGTCGATCGTGCCCATGAGCAGGTCGCCGCGCTCGGCGCGCTCGCGGGCGCCCTCGACGTTGTCGAGGATCCAGGTCACCTTCGGGCCGGCGAAGTAGGTGGCCAGCGGCAGGCCGACCTTCTCCTTGTACCGGTCCGCTCCCCCGCCGAGCTCGCCGAGCTCGGTGACGATGCGGTCGGTGCGGGTGTCCTGCCAGACGATCGCGTTGTACACCGGCTCGCCGGTGGTCTTGTCCCACACGACGGTGGTCTCGCGCTGGTTGGTGATGCCGACGGCGGCGAGGTCGGAGCCGACCAGGTCGGCGCGGGCCAGCGCCTGCCCGACCACCTCGCGGACGTTGCTCCAGATCTCCAGCGGGTCGTGCTCGACCCAGCCGGCGCGCGGGAAGATCTGCGCGTGCTCCTTCTGGGCCACGGCGACGACGGCGCCGTCGTGGTCGAAGACCATGCAGCGGGTGCTGGTGGTGCCCTGGTCGATGGCGGCGATGTAGCTGCTCACGGTTCCTCCGGGTGCGACGGTGCAGGGGGACGGTGCAGGGGGACGGTGCAGGGGACGGGGGCGGACGGCCGGTGCGGGTGGCCGGCGGGCGGTCAGAAGCCCTGGGCGAGCAGGCCGGCCAGGGCACCGCCGACGAGCGGGCCGACGACGGGGACCCACGCGTAGCCCCAGTCGCTGCCGCCCTTCTTCGCGATGGGCAGCACGGCGTGCGCGATCCGCGGCCCCAGGTCGCGGGCGGGGTTGATCGCGTACCCGGTCGGTCCACCGAGCGAGTTGCCGATGCCGACGACCAGCAGGGCGACGGCGAGCGGCCCGATCTGGCTCGGCGTGTCACCGAACTTCAGGATGATGTAGACCAGCACGAAGGTGCCGATGGCCTCGGTGAGGGCGTTCCACGGGAGGCTGCGGATCGCCGGGCCCGTGGAGAAGGTCGCCAGGATCTCGCCGGGCTCGTCGTGCGCGGCGTAGTGCTTCTGGTAGGCGAGCCAGGCGACGACCGCGCCGAGGAACGCGCCGACGAACTCGCCGGCGAAGTAGACCAGGGTGCTGCCGAACGTGACGTCGACACCGGGGGCGTACTCGTCGGCCCCGAATGCCCACAGCCCGACGGTGACCGCCGGGTTGAGGTGGGCACCGCTGCGGTAGGCCGCGTAGACGCCGGCGAAGACGCCCAGGCCCCAGCCGAAGTTGATGAGCAGCCAGCCGCCGCCGTGCCCCTTGGAGTCGGTGAGCAGGACGTTGGCGACGACGCCGACGCCGAAGAGCAGCAGGATCGCGGTGCCGAGCACCTCGGAGAAGAAGACGGAGGTCAGTGACACGCTGAGACACCTCTCTGTGTCCGGTTGTGCCGTGATGGGGGCCCGCCCGGTCCGGGCGGGTGGTGCGGGGTGCCTGCCTCCACCTCCTTCGTGCGTGCTCTCGGTCTGCGGCCGGGCCGGCGGGACCGCTCGCCGGCCGGCTGCCTCAGGCGGGGCTCACGACGCGTCCGCGAAGGGCCGGATCTCCGGCGCCCGCAGCCGCGCCCGCTCGGCCGAGGTGTCGTCGGGCATGGCCTCGGCGGCGCGCTCGGCCTCCACCCGCGCCAGGTAGGTGCTGATCTCCCGCTCGCGCTGGGCGTCGTCCCAGCCGAGCAGCGGCGCCATGAGGTCGGCCGCGGCGCGGGCCGAGGCGGTGCCCCGGTCGGCCTGCTCGTAGGACAGCCGGGTGCGGCGGGTGAGCACGTCCTCCAGGTGCAGGGCACCCTCGGAGGTGACCGCGTAGACGACCTCGGCCGGCAGGTAGTCCGGCGCGCCCTCCAGCGGGCGCCCGAGCTCGGGGTCGGCGTCGACCAGGGCGAGGACCTCGTCGACCAGGCTGCCGTAGCGGTCGAGCAGGTGCTCCACGCGCTTCTCGGTCCAGCCGTGCGCGGCGGCGAGGTGCGCCTTGCGGTTCCAGCGGACCCGGTAGCCGTCGGCGCCCACCAGCGGCAGCTCCTCGGTGAGCGACTGGGGGATCGGCGCGTCGGGGTCCTCGCCGGGCGCCCGGTCGCGCAGGGCCATGTCGACGACGTCGCGGGCCATGACGCGGTAGGTCGTGTACTTGCCGCCGGCGATCATCGTCAGGCCCGGCCGCACGGTGGCGGCGGTGTGCTCGCGGGAGACCCGGGTGGTCCCCCCGGCCTCCTCGTCGACCGGCTGCAGCAGCGGGCGCAGGCCGGTGTAGACGCCGAGGACGTCGTCGCGGGTGAGCGGGCGTTCGAGCACCGCGTTGGCGTGGTCGAGCAGGTAGTCGACGTCCGCGGCTGAGGCGACCGGGTGGTCCTTGGTCAGGTCCCACGGGGTGTCGGTCGTGCCGATCACCCAGTGCGTCGGCCACGGGATGATGAACAGCACGCTCTTCTCGGTGCGCAGGATGAAGCCGTCCTCGCCGGCGATCGCCTCGCGCGGCACGGCGATGTGCACGCCCTTGGAGGCGCGCACGGTCAGGCCCTGGGCGCGGAAGAGCTCCTCCGTCTGGTCGGTCCACACCCCGGTGGCGCCGACGACGTGGCGGGCGCGGACGGTGATCTCGCGGCCGGTCTCGAGGTCCACCGCCCGCACGCCCGCGACGCGGCCGTCCTCCTCCAGGTAGCCGGTGACCTGGGTGCGGCTGGCGGCCAGCGCGCCGTGCCCGACCGCGGTGCGCACGAGCACCTGCACGAGGCGGGCGTCGTCGACCTTGGCGTCCCAGTAGCGGATGGCGCCGACGGCGACGTCGTCCCTCAGCGAGGGCGCGACCCGGCGCAGGCCCTTCTTCGACAGGTGCCGGTGCAGCGGCACGCCGTGGCCGTCGCGGCGGCCGAGGAGACCGCCGAGGGCGTCGTAGAGGGCGATGCCCGCGCCGATGTAGGCGCGCTCCCACACGCGGTGCCGGATCGGGTAGAGGAAGGGCACCGGGTGCACCAGGTGCGGGGCGAGCCGGCCGACGAGCAGGCCGCGCTCGTGCAGCGCCTCGCGGACCAGCGCGAAGTCGAGCATCTCCAGGTAGCGGAGCCCGCCGTGCACCAGCTTGCTGGCCCGGCTCGAGGTGCCCGAGGCCCAGTCGCGCTGCTCGAGCAGGCCGACCGTCAGGCCGCGGCTGGCCGCGTCGAGCGCGGCTCCGGCCCCGGTGACACCGCCGCCGATGACCAGGACGTCCAGCACGTCCCGGGACATGCGGTCGAGGGCGGAGGTGCGGACCTCGGGCGAGAGGGCTGTGGACACCGGGCACTCCTGGGGGTGGTGCGGGGGCGGTGCGGGGCGCCGGCGGGGTGCCGGCACCCGGGGACGAGGGTCAACCTGCACCCGTTGGCCGCGCAGGGCAACCACCTGCACGTCCGTGCACGGCGGCGTTAGCGTGGGAGCCGGACCGCGGGGTCGCCCGCGCCGGGAGGGAGCGGGACCGTGGCGGCCGACGAGGACCTCGAGCGGGTGGCCCGCCGGTACTGGCTGGACCGCGTGCGGATGGAGGACATCGCCGCCGAGGAGGGGGTCTCGCGGTCCACGGTGTCCCGGATGCTGGACGCCGCGCGGGCGCTCGGCATCGTCACCGTCTCGGTCAGCGCCGTGCACGGACGTGCAGCCTCGATGGCGAGCGAGCTCGGCGCACGGTACGGCGTGACGGCGCGCGTGGTCGCGGTGCCCGAGGACGCGCCCGACGTCGCCCGGCTGCAGCTGGTCGCCGGCCGGGCCGCGGCGGTCCTCGACGAGGCGATGGGCGACGGGATGACGCTCGGGCTGGCGTGGGGCACCACCACCAGCGCCGTGGGTCAGCACCTGCGGGCCCGGCCGCTGCGCGACGCGCACGTCGTCCAGCTCAACGGCGCGATGAACACCCACAGCAGCGGCGTCGGGTACGGCAGCGACGTGCTCGGCCGGTTCGGCACCGCCTGGGACGCGCAGGTGCACCACTTCCCCGTGCCGGCGTTCTTCGACCGGTCCGAGACCCGCCAGGCGATGTGGCGCGAGCGCAGCGTGCGCCGGGTGCTGGCGATCCAGCAGTCCGCCGACGTCGCGCTGTTCGGCGTCGGCGCGATGGCCGGCCCGGTGCCGAGCCGGGTCTGGGCGGAGGGCTACCTCGGCCCCGCCGACCGCGCCGACCTCGCCGCCGCCTCGGTGGTCGGCGACGTGTGCACCGTCTTCCTGCGCGGCGACGGGACCTGGGAGGGCATCCCGATCAACGCCCGCACCAGCGGCCTGGTCCCGCCGGCGCTGCGCCGCATCCCGCGGCGGGTGTGCGCGGTCGCCGGCGTCAACAAGGTCACGGCGCTGGCCGCGGCGCTGGCCGGCGGGCTGGTCACCGACCTGGTGCTCGACGAGCGCACCGCCGCGGCGCTGCTGCTGCGCCGCACCGCGCCCCGCCCGGTGCCCGCCCTGTGGGCCCGCTGACGGGCTAGCGTCGGGGCCCGTCCCCGCGCGAGGAGGCCGCGATGGAGCTGTCGGGCTACCTGCCGGTGCTGCGCCGCACCGACGCCCGGTTCGCCGACGCCGCCGCCGAGGCCGTGCTGGCCGGCGGCTGGACCGCCCCGGTGCCCGGGTGTCCCGGCTGGACGCTGGCCGACCTGGTGTGGCACCTCGGCGAGGTCCAGCACTTCTGGGCCTGGGTGGTGCGCACCCGCGCGCCCGACCCCGGCGGGTACGTGGCGCCGCGCCGCCGTCCCGACGACGAGCTGCTGGGCTGGGCGGCCGGGCAGTCCGCGGAGCTGGAGACCGCGCTCGCCGGCGCCGACCCCGCCGAGCGGGTGTGGACCTGGGCGCCCCGGCAGGACGTCGGCTTCGTGCTCCGGCGCCAGGTGCAGGAGGCCGTCGTCCACACCGTCGACGTCGAGCAGGTGCTCGGCGACGTGCGGCCCATCCCTCCCGACGTCGGCCTCGACGGCATCGACGAGTGGCTGGAGGTGATGGTGCCCGGCGCGCTGCCCGACGGCCCGCCCGAGGGGGCGCACCCGGTGGTGCTGCACGCCGTCGACGCCGGCGTCGAGCGGACGCTGTTCGCCGGCACCCGGCCCCAGCCGGTCGCCACGCTGCGCGGCACCGCCGGGGACCTGCTGCTGGCCTGCTGGCGGCGGGTGCCGCTGGAGGTGCTCACCGTCGACGGCGACGGCCTCCAGGCGGCCGCGATGATCGCCGCGGTCGACCTGTCCTGAACCCGGCACGGGCAACGGCCCGGCTGCCGGTGGGTCAGAAGGGGGGCCAGGGCAGCGCGGGCCAGTCCCCCGACGGCTCGGGGTGCACCTGGGTGCGCAGCAGCTCGGCCACCCGCTGCTGCGTGCACCGGACCTCGCGGCGGGTCAGGTGCTCGTGCAGCGCCTCGCCGAGGTCGCCGCGCAGGTCGTCGGCCAGCCGCTCGAGCACCGCGAGCGCCTCCAGCAGCAGCGGCTTGCCCGCCCAGCGCCACAGCAGGGTGCGCAGCTTCGGGTCGCTCGAGAAGCAGATGCCGTGGTCGACGCCGTACACGTGGCCCGACGGCGTCGGGATGATGTGCCCGCCCTTGCGGTCGGCGTTGTTGACCACGGCGTCGAACACCGCCATGCGGCGCAGCCCCGGGTGGTCCGAGCGCACGAACGCGGCCAGGTCGACGTCGGGGTCGCCGTCGACCCACAGCTGCACCATGCCGGGGCCGAACGGGCCCTCCCGCAGCACGGTGGGCGGGACGACGTCCCACCCGGTGGCCTCGCTGACCAGCGCCGCCGACACCTCGCGGCCGGCGAGGGTGCCGTCGGGGAAGTCCCACAGCGGCCGCTCGCCGGCGACCGGCTTGTAGACGCACTCGGCCTCGAGCGTGCCGGTGCGGACGGTGCCGAACAGCGTCACGTTGCTCGCGTCGAGCATGCGGCCCTCGACGTCGATCTCGCCCTCGCGCAGCAGGGCGCGCGCCTCGGCGGCGCCGGCCGGGGCGCGGAGGTCCTCCGCGGGCTCGCTCATCGCCGTCGTCCGCGGATCAGCGGCGGTAGCCGTTCTGCCGGGGGCAGACGTGCCCGGTCGGGTCCAGCGGCAGCGAGCACAGCGGGCACGAGGGCCGGCCGGCGGCGACGACGCGGCGGGCGCGGGCCACGAAGGAGCGGGCGGCGCCGGGGGTGATGGTCACCCGCAGCGCGTCGGGGCCCTCCTCGGCGTCGGACAGGATCGCGTCCTCGTCGACCGGCTCGTCGGTGGCGGCCACGGCCTCGACGACCACCGCCTGCGCCTCGCCGTCCCAGGCCAGGCCCATGGCCGCGACGCGGAACTCCTCGTCGACGGGCGCGGTGAGCGGCTCGAGGTCGTCGACGTCGGCGGTGGCGGGGACGGCGGTGCCGGGGCGGGTGGCGATCTCGTCGAGCAGCTCGTCCATGCGCTCGGCGAGGACCTGCACCTGCGACTTCTCCAGCGCGACGCTGACCACGCGCCCCTCGGCGTCGGACGCCTGCAGGTAGAAGGTGCGGTCCCCGGGCTGGCCCACCGTGCCGGCGACGAACCGGGACGGGCGGTCGAAGCGGAAGACCTGGCGAGGCACGCGCCCAGGTTACGCGGGGAGGCGGACGGTTGCGTTCAGGTCGTGGCCGCCCCGGCGCCGCCGCCCACCACGGCGTCGGAGTCGGTCGAGCCCTCCTTCGGGAGGAGCGCGGCGACGTCGCCGCCGGTGTCGTTCATCCGGACGACGAAGGGCCGGGTCTCGGTGTAGGTGACCACCGAGATCGACGCCGGGTCGACGACGATCCGCTGGAAGGCGTCCAGGTGCAGGCCGAGGGCGTCGGCGAGGACGGCCTTGATGACGTCGCCGTGGCTGCACGCCAGCCACACCGCGTCGGGCCCCAGCCGGGCGTTCCACTCGCGGACCGCGGCCACCGCGCGGGCCTGGGTCTGCGCCAGCCCCTCCCCCTCCGGGCCCGGGAAGACCGCGGCGGAGGGGTGCTGCTGCACCACCTTCCACATCGGCTCCTCGGCCAGCTCCTTCAGCGGCCGGCCGGTCCAGTCGCCGTAGCGGGCCTCGCCGAGCCGGTCGTCGGACCGCAGCTCCAGGTCGCGGCCGGCGAGGACGGCCTCGGCGGTCTGCCGGCAGCGCTCCAGCGGGCTGCTGACCACCGCGGCCAGCGGCACCGGCGCCAGCCGCCGGCCCACCGCGGCCGCCTGCTCCTGCCCGGTCTCGTCGAGCCGCACGCCCGGGGTCCAGCCGGCCAGCACGCCGCCGGCGTTCGCCGTCGTCCGGCCGTGCCGCAGGAGGATGACGGTGGTCACGACGCCCGAGCCTAGGCGCTAGCGCGGGGCGAGCACCCCCACGCCGACCAGCGCCAGCAGCGCCAGGCCGAGCACCACGCGGTAGACGACGAACGGCGTGAACGTGCCGCGGTCGAGGTAGCGCAGCAGCCAGGCGATCACCGACAGGCCGACGCCGAACGCGATGACCGTGGCCAGGACCGTCGGCCCCCAGGAGACGGTCTCCCCCGCGACGTCGCCGGTGAGCGCCTCGTACACCTGGAAGAAGCCCGACCCGAGCACCGCCGGGATCGCCAGCAGGAACGAGTACCGGGCGGCGGCCGCGCGGGTGTAGCCGAGGAACAGGCCCATGGTGATCGTGCCGCCGGAGCGGGACACGCCGGGGACCAGCGCCATCGCCTGCGCCAGCCCGAACAGCAGCCCGTCGCGGACGCTGAGGTCGGCGAGCTCGCGCTTCTTCCGGCCGACCCGGTCGGCCCAGTACAGGACCAGCGAGAACGCGACCAGCGAGATGGCCACGATCCGCAGGTCGCGGAACGTCGTCTCGATGTCGTCCTGGAACAGCAGGCCGAGCACGACGATCGGCACGCTGCCGACGATGATCAGCCAGCCCATGCGGGCGTCGGCGTCCGAGCGGCGCGTCCGGTCGACCAGGGCCCGCACCCAGGCGACGACGATCCGCGCGATGTCCTTGCGGAAGTAGAGGAGCACCGCGGCCTCGGTGCCGATCTGCGTGATCGCGGTGAACGCCGCGCCCGGGTCACCCCAGCCCGCGGCCTCCCCGACGACGCGCAGGTGCGCGCTGGAGGAGATCGGCAGGAACTCCGTCAGCCCCTGCACCAGCCCCAGGACGACGGCCTCGAACCACCCCACGGGCGCTCAGCCCCGGGTTCCGGGGGTCGGGCGGGACGCGGTGCGCGGGTTCCGTCGGAGCACGGGAGGACAGCCTAGGTCGGCCCGCCGGGGCCGGCCCGGCACCACGCGGGTCGCCGTCCTCACACCGCCGCGCCCACCGGCCGCTGTCGGCCCGCGACGGTAGGTTGGCCGGTCGTGGAACAACGGGCGCTGGGACGCAGCGGCCTGGTCGTCTCCCGGCTGGCGCTGGGCACCATGACCTGGGGCCGGGACACCGACGAGGACGAGGCGGCGCTGCAGCTCACCGCGTTCGTCGACGCCGGCGGCACGCTCGTCGACACCGCCGACGTCTACTGCGACGGCGACAGCGAGCGCACGCTGGGCCGGCTGCTGGCCGACGTCGTCCCGCGGTCGGAGGTGCTGGTCGCGACCAAGGCCGTGGGCCGCACCGGGCCGGGGCCGCTGGGCCGCGGCGCCTCCCGCGGGCACCTGCTGGCCGCGCTCGACGCGTCGCTGGCCCGCCTGGGCGTCGACCACGTGGACCTGTGGCAGCTGCACGCCTGGGACGACCACACCCCCGTCGAGGAGACCCTCGCCGCCTGCGACACCGCCGTGGCCAGCGGCCGGGTGCGGTACGTCGGGGTGAGCAACTACACCGGCTGGCAGACCGCGCAGGCCGCCACCTGGCAGCGCGCCTGGCCCGGCCGCGCGCCGCTGGTGAGCACCCAGGTCGAGTACTCGCTGCTGCAGCGCGGCGTCGAGCGGGAGGTCGTGCCCGCCGCCGAGGCGCTCGGGCTCGGGGTGCTCGCCTGGTCCCCGCTGGGCCGGGGGCTGCTCACCGGCAAGTACCGGGCCGCGACGCCGGAGGGCTCGCGGGGCGCCTCGCCGCAGTGGGCCGGGTTCATCGACGACCTGCGCTCGGCCACCGCCGACCGGATCGTGGAGGCCGTGGTCACCGCCGCCGACGGCCTGGGCACCACCCCGCTGGCGGTGGCGCTGGCCTGGGTGCGCGACCGCCCCGGCGTCGCCGCGCCCGTCGTCGGCGCCCGCACCGCCGTCCAGTTGCAGGCCTCGCTCGACGCCGAGAGCGTCCGGCTGCCCGCGGCCATCCGCACGGCGCTGGAGGACGTCTCCGCGCCGCACTTCTCCTACCCGGACCAGCGCACCGCCCGATGACGACGACCTCCGTGAGCACCGCACCCGCCCCCGACCCCGTCTTCGCCGCCTTCGTCGCCGCCGGCCTGTGGCCGGGCCTGGGCAAGCGGGCGGCCGCCGAGCTGCCCGCGGCCGGCATCACCTCCCCGGACGACGTCACCGCCGCGAAGCTGCTGAAGATGCCGCGGGTCGGCAAGCAGCGCGCCGAGCGGCTGTTCTCCTCGTTCCTGGCAGCAGGGCCCACCTACGGCGTGGTCGAGCTGCTGGTGCGGGCCGGGCTGGAGGCGAAGCTGGCGTCCTCGGCCGCCGATGCCCTGGGAGAGGACGCCGCGCGGCGGCTGCGCGACGACCCGTGGGCGCTGCTGGGTCTGCACGGCGTCAGCCTCACCGACGCCGACCGGCTGGCGATCTCGCTGCTGCCCGGCGCCGACCGGCAGGACTCCCGGCGCGGCCGCGCGATCGTCGTCATGACCCTGCGCACGGCCGGCCGCGACGGGCACACCGTGCTGCCCGCCGACCTGGTCGTCGCCGCACTGCGCGCCGAGGGCGTCACCGACCCGGCGGCGGCGATCGTGGCGGCGGTCGAGTCCGGCGAGGTGCTCGACCACGAGCCGCCGGAGCCGGAGTGGGACGAGTCCTCCGACAGCGATCCTGACGCCGAGCCGCCCGAGCCCGACCCGGCGCTGCGGATGCTGTCGCTGGCCCGGTTCGGCATGGCCGAGGAGGCCGTCGCCGAGGGCGTGGCCCGGCTGGCCGCCACCGCCGAGCGGATCGCCGACCCGGCCGCCGTCCGCTCGGTGTCCAAGGGCCTCGACGAGGCGCAGAAGCAGTCCGTGGCGCAGGTGCTCGGCGCCGGGGTCTCGCTGCTCACCGGCGGCCCGGGCACCGGCAAGAGCCGCACCGTGGCCGCCGTCGTGCGCCTGCTGCGGGCCAAGGGCACCGAGGTCGCGCTGGCCGCCCCCACCGGCCGGGCGGCCAAGCGGCTGGAGGAGCTCACCGACCACCCCGCGGTCACCGTGCACCGGCTGCTCGGCGCGCAGGGCTTCGGCGGCGGGTTCGCCCGCAACGAGGAGTGGCCGCTCGACGCCGACGTCGTCGTGGTGGACGAGGCGTCGATGCTCGACGTCGAGCTGACCGCGGCGCTGATCGAGGCCTGCCCCGACGGCACCCACCTGCTGCTGGTCGGCGACCCCGCCCAGCTGCCCTCGATCGGCCCCGGCCACGTGCTCGGCGACCTCATCGACTCCGGCGTCGTCCCGGTGACCGAGCTGACCACGCTCTACCGGCAGGCCGAGGGCGGCGCGATCGCCCGGCTGGCGTCGGCGGTGCGCACCGGGCAGCTGCCGCCGGTGGACTCCCCCGACCGCGAGGTCGTCGTCGTGCCCGCCGCCGGCAGCGGCGAGGCGGCCCGGCGGGTGGTGCAGCTGGTCACCGACTCGATCCCGCGGGCGCTGGGGATCGACCCGCGCAACGTGCAGGTCGTGACGCCGGTGCACCGCGGGCCGGCCGGGACGATCGAGCTGAACAAGGCGCTCAAGGAGCGGCTCAACCCCGGCGACGGCACGGTGTTCGGCTTCGACGTCGGCGACCGGGTGGTGGCCACCGCCAACCACCTCGACCTCGAGCCGATCGGGTTCGCCAACGGGGAGGTCGGCGTGGTCACCGGCACCGGTGAGGGCTCGCTGACCGTCGACTTCTCCTCGGGCCCGGTGACGGTGACCGGGGACGCGCTGCCCGACCTGCGGCACGGGTGGGCGATCACCGTGCACCGGGCGCAGGGGTCGGAGTGGCCGGGCGTCGTCGTGGTGCTGCCGCCGGAGGCGGGCGGGATGCTGTCGCGGCCGCTGGTCTACACCGCGCTCACCCGTGCGCAGCAGCACCTGTCGATCGTGCACGCGTCCGGCGCGGCGCTGGCGCGGGCGGTGCGGGAGGTCGACGTCCGCCCGCGGCGCACCCGCCTGGCCCGGCTGCTGCGCGAGAACCTGGACGCCTGAGCGCCGCCTGCCGCGCGAGAGCGTGCTAGTCGCGGCGGGTGAGGCCGGCGCGGAGGGCGCACAGCAGCTGGGACGTCGCCGCGCGCAGCTGGCCGGGGCAGGTCAGCGGCCGCGGGAACGGCACCCGGACGTCGCGGTGCCCGCCCGGCCGCTCCACCCGCAGCCGGTAGCCGAACCGGTCGATGCCCAGCGGGCGCACGGTCTCCCCCGGCCCGGCCGGCACGCGGCTGCGCAGGACGGCGAGCACGTCGGGGTGGTCGCGGTCGAGGTGCTGCAGCATCCGCGCCTCGACGGCGGCGAGCGGGTCGGGGCGGGCGGCGGCGAACCCGCCCGGCGAGACCTCGGTGCAGGCGTCGCCCTCGCGCAGCACGACCTCGGCGAGGTCCAGGCGCAGCAGCGTGGCCGACGTCCCGACGTCGAGCAGCGCGCCCTCGGGCCGGACCTCGGCGAAGGCGACCGCGGCCGCCCGCCGGTCGACCTCGGGCACCGGGGTCAGCCAGCCGGCCAGCCACAGGGTCGCCCGCACCGGGTCGCGCAGCGGCACCGGCGCGCGGTCGCTGACCATGAGCAGGGCCGAGACCTCCCGGTCCGGCGCGCCGTCGAGGGCGGCGGTGACCTCGCCGTCGGCGGGGACCAGCACGAGCACCTGCCCGGCGGCGGTGGTGGCGTGCGCGAGGGGACGGCTCGGCTCGCGGCCGGCGACGCACAGCGCCGCGGCGCGGCGGGTCGCGGCGGTGCGGGCCCGTTCGGGGGCGCCGGCGACGGAGAGCGCCGGAGAACCCGGGCAGGTGGTCATGGCTCCCCCTCGAGACGACGGTAAGGGAAGCCTAACCACACCCACCGGCGGAGGGAAGCGGGCGTCATCCCCCGTTGGCGGCGCGCGCCCGCCGCAGGTTGCGCCGGACCGTCGCCGGGAGCAGCGCCAGGTTGGCGACCGCCCCGGCGGCGAGCAGCACCAGCAGGTGGACCACCGCGCCGGCGTCGAGGACGACGGCCAGCACCACCGCGGCCAGCAGGCACAGCCCGGCCAGGCCGAGGACGACGGAGGCCGCGCGGTCGCGACCGGCGTGCGCGGCGTGCTGCCCGTCGAGGACGGTCAGCGTGGTGCCGGCCCAGTCCGCGGCCGCCGGCCGCAGCCGCGCGTCGTCGACCGGCCGGCCGCGGGTCACCGCCGTCTGCACGGTGTCGGCCTCGGCGCCGCTGAGCCCGTGCCGGGCGACCACCTCGGCGCGCAGGTCGCGGGTGCCCGGGCCGCGCAGGTCCGCCCAGAACCGGCGGCCGGCGAGCGACCAGGCCAGCAGCGGCAGCACGAGCGCGACGAGGAGCAGGAACACCAGTACGAGGGGCACCCGGCGAGCATGCCGGGCGTCCGCCCGCCCCGGGGCGCGGCCGTCCCGGACGGGGACGCGTGTGCGCGGCGCCTCCGCGGGGCACGGGGGCGCCGTCCGGACCGGGAGGGGGCCGCGTGCACGCGCTGGTGACCAACGACGACGGGATCGACAGCCCGGGGGTGCACCTGCTGGCCCGCGTGGCGGCGGAGGCGGGCCTGGAGGTGACGCTGGCCGCGCCCGACCAGGACCACAGCGGGTCCAGCGCGTCGATGACCGCGCTGCTGCACGGCAACCGGCTGGCGGTCCGGGAGCGCCGGCTGCCCGGCGTGGGCGCCGTCCGCGCCCTCGCCGTCGGGGCCTCCCCCGCGCTCATCGCCTTCGCCGGGGCGCGCGGCGCGTTCGGGCCGCGGCCGGACGTCGTGCTCTCCGGCGTCAACCGGGGCCCCAACACCGGGACGGCGGTGCTGCACTCGGGCACCGTGGGCGCCGCGCTGACCGGCACCCTGCACGGGCTCCCCGGCCTGGCGGTGTCGCTGGCCGGCAGCGCCGACCCGGCCGCGGAGCACGCGTGGGCCACCGCCGAGGAGGTCACCCGCCGGGCGCTGCGGTGGACCCTCGGGCTCGCGCCGGGGCCGGTGGTGGTCAACGTCAACGTCCCCGACGTCCCGCCGGAGCGGCTGCGCGGGCTGCGCGCGGCCCGGCTGGCGCCCTTCGGCGCGGTGCAGGTCGAGGTCGGCGAGACCGGCGCGGACTTCGTGGCGCTCACCTTCCGCGAGAGCCCCGACGGGCCGGCCCCGGGCACCGACGACGCCCTGCTGCGGGAGGGGTGGGCCACGGTGACCCTGCTGCGGCCGCCCGCCGAGGCGCCCGGGGCGGACTACCCGGGGCTCGACGGCGCCTGAGCCTCCCCGAGCGCTGCGGCCGGGTCGCCGGCGCCGGTGGGCGGGCAGACCCGGTCCAGGGCGGCGGCGCCCCCAGGGGCGCGCAGGACGGCGTCGCGGTCGGTGAGGTCGGCGGGGACGGCGTCCCCGTGGTCGCGCAGCCCGCCGTCGAGCCGCGCGGGGTCGCGCGGCAGGACCCGCGGCCGGACGCCGGCCTGCACCAGCAGCCGCGTCAGCCGCGGGCCGACGTCGCCGGTGGGCGGAGTCACCACGACCGCGGTGCCGGGGGTCCGCTCGCCCCCATTGACGATCCCCCGGTCAGGCGGTGCGGTCGTCGTCGTCGAAGGGGACGTCCGCCTCCTGCTCCAGCACGTCGGCCTCGTTGGCGTCGACGTCGCCGACCGGGCGCAGCGGGCCGGCCGAGCCCGGCGCGGTCGACAGCTGCTGCTCCAGCGCGTCGGCCTCGTTGGCGTCGAGGTCGCCGACCGGTCCCGCGTCGCCGGCCCCGGCGGGGGCCACGGGCTCGAGGAGGGCCTCCTGCTCGGCGCGGTCGGCGTCGGTGGCGGAACCGGGATCGGTCACGTCGTCCTCCCTCGGGTGCGGATCGGGTCGCCGTCCATCCTGCCGCCCGTCCCCCGCGGCGGCAGTCCGGGGACCGGCGCCCGGGTGACCGGCAGGTGTCCACCGTGGCAACATCGGGCGGGTGAACGCCGCCGACTGGGAGTACGCGCCGCTGCGGATCCCCCCGGGCACGTCCCGTTCCGCAGCGGCGACCATGTTGAGCCTCCAATCCGACGTCGGCGGGTGGGAGCTGGCCCGCCTCCAGCTGCACGCGGACGGCACCCGCAAGGTCGTCCTGCGGCGCCGCGCGCGGCTGTCCTACCTGCCGATGCCGGTCACCTGACGCCGACTCCCGTTTGAGTCGACGTCAAGAACTCGCTTGACCACAGGTCAAACGAGGGCCACGCTCTGCCTGTGACGCAGAGCACGTCGGGGGCGCGGGCGGGAGCCGTCGAGCGCACCCGGGAGCGCGTCCTCGCCGTGGCCCGCGACCGCTTCGTGGACCGGCCCTACGACGAGGTCCGCATCGCCGAGGTCGCCGCGACCGCGGGCGTGACCCAGCAGACGCTGCTCAACCACTTCCGGTCCAAGGAGGGGTTGTTCCTCGCCGTCGCCGAGGTGCTGCGGCCCGAGGTCGAGGCGCTGCGCGGCCGGGTGGTCCCCGGGGACGTCCCCGGGTTCGTCCGCGGGCTGATGCGCCAGTACGAGGCGCTCGGCGACGCCAACGTCCGCCTCGAGGCGGTGGCCGAGCGCATCGCCGACCTCGCCGAGGCGGTCGCGCGCGCCCGCGCCCACCACCGCGCGCTGCTCGAGCAGGCCTTCGCCGCGGACCTGCCGGACGAGCCGCGGGCGCGCCGCCGCGCCCTGGCCGCGCTCTACGCGGTCACCGACGTCCACACGTGGAAGCTCCTGCGCCGCGACCTCGGCCACTCCCGCGCCGAGACCACGGCGGTCCTCACCCACCTGCTCCGGGCCGCCCTCGCGACGGCCCCGTCCTGAGGAGGCGTGCCGTGCACGTCCAGGTCGCGCTGTGGGACGGCGGCGGCACCGTGCCGGCAGAGGTGGGGGTCGTCCGGCGGCTGGTGTCCCGGGGCCACTCGGTCAGCGTCCTGGGCGATCCCACGCTGGAGCCCGAGGTCCGCGCGGCCGGCGCCGCGTTCCACCCCTGGCGGCAGGCGCCGCACCGCCGGTCCGCGGCCGACCGGGACCTGGTCGACGACACGGCCTGCCGGACGCCGCTGCAGGTGCTCGACCGGCTGCTCACCCGGGTCGTCACCGGCCCCGCCGCCGCCTACGCCGCCGAGGTCCGGGCGGCGCTGGCGGCGCGGCCCGCCGACGTGCTCGTGGCCAGCGGGGTGCTCATGGGCGCGCTGGTGGCCGCGGAGGCCTCGGGGACCCCGTCCGTGGCGCTCTGCCCCAACGCCTACAACCGGCCCACGCCGGACCTGCCGCCGTTCGGGTCGGGCCTGCCCCCGGCGCGCGGGCCCCTGGGCCGGGCGCGCGACCGGTCGCTGCACCCCCTGGTCCGGCGCGCGTGGGACCGGGGCCTCCCCGACCTCGACGCCGCCCGCGCCGGGCTCGGCCTCGCCCCGCTGCGCGACGTGTGGGAGCAGTGGGACCGCGCCGCGCGGGTCCTCGTGCTCACCTCCGCGGCCTTCGACCTGCCCGCGCGGCTGCCGCCGAACGTGCGGCACGTCGGGCCGGTGCTCGACGACCCGGTCTGGGCGGCGCCGGTCGAGCCGCCGCCCGGGGACGGGCCGCTGGTGGTCGTGGGGTTCTCCAGCACCTACCAGGCCCAGGAGGACGTGCTGCGCCGCGTCGGGGTCGCCCTCGGCCGCCTGCCGGTGCGCGCCGTCGTCACCACCGGCCCGATGGTGGACCCCGCGTGCGTCCCGCGGACCGGCGGTGTCGTGGTGGTGCGCTCGGCGGCACACGCCCCGCTGTTCGCGGCCGCCGACGTCGTCGTCACCCACGCCGGGCACGGGACGCTGCTGAAGGCCCTCGCGGCCGGCGTCCCCGCGCTGTGCCTGCCCATGGGCCGCGACCAGCGGGACAACGTGGTCCGGGCCCGGCGGCACGGTGCGGTCCTGGGCCTCCGGCCGGGCGCCTCACCCGACCGGATCGCGGCCGCCGTGCGGCGGCTGCTCGCCGATCCCCGCTACCGGCGCGGCGCCCGGTCGCTCGGCGCCCGGATCCGCGCCGAGGCCGCCGG
Source organism: Geodermatophilus sp. SYSU D00663 (assembly GCF_054050655.1). Lineage (NCBI taxonomy): Bacteria > Bacillati > Actinomycetota > Actinomycetes > Geodermatophilales > Geodermatophilaceae > Geodermatophilus > Geodermatophilus sp. SYSU D00663. The sequence goes on from NZ_JBJGZT010000017.1 coordinate 81,888, forward strand.
CTCCCCGCTGGTCGACGAGATCGAGCGCAGCGCCGGGACCGGCACCTCCGACGACCGGCGGACGCCGGCCTGACCCCTCACCCACCGGAGGACGCCATGTCCACCACCACCCTGGCCCCGCAGCGACCCGCCCCCGGCCGGCTCCGCCTCCCCGGCCAGGCCGACGCGCCGGACGGCCCGGTCGACCTCACCCTCATGTGGGTGATGCACCACGGCTTCCGCCGTGACCTCGCCGCCTTCGGCCGCGCGGTCGAGCGCACGCCGCTCGAGGACCGCCGGACGTGGGAGCTGCTGCGCCGGCGCTGGGACTACTTCGCCTCGGTCCTCCACCACCACCACACCGGGGAGGACGCGGGGCTGTGGCCCCTGCTGCTCGAGCGGGCGGCCGCGGCCGGGGACGCGGAGGGCCGGGCGATCCTGGAGGCGATGGCGGCGGAGCACGCGGCGATCGACCCGCTGCTCGGGGAGTGCTCGCACGGCTTCGCGCGGCTGGCGGGCGTGGCCGACGGGCCCGCGCGGGAGGCGCTGGCCGCGGCCGTCGCGGCCGCCCGCGTCCACGTCGACCGGCACCTGGCCCACGAGGAGCGCGACGGCATGCGGGTGCTGCAGGACCACCTGCAGCCGGCCGACTGGGAGTGGGTCGGCGCCCGGTTCTTCGACACCGCGTACACCACCCCGCGGCTGCTGGAACTGGTCGCCTGGGTCCTGCACGAGATGCCCCCGGAGGGCGTGGCCGCCCTGGAGCGGCAGGAGCGCGGCCGGGCCCTCGTGGCCGTCTGGCGCCTCGCCCTGCGGCGCCCGTTCCGGCGGCGGGAGCGGGCGGCCTTCCGCCACGCCTGACCCCGGTGCGCCGGGCGGTCCACGGCCGCCCGGCGCGGCCGGTCAGGGGACGAGCACGACCTTGCCGACGGTGCCGCGGTCGGCCAGCGCGGCCAGCGCCTGCGGCGCCCGGTCCAGCGGCAGGACCTGGCCGACGAGCGGGTCGATCGCGCCCGCGGTGACCAGCCGGACCAGCTCGTCGTGGGTCTGCCCGATCACGGCCGGGTCCTTCTTCTTGTACAGGCCCCAGTGCAGGCCGACGACGCTGTAGTTCTTGACCAGCGCGTGGTTGGCGGGCGCCTCGGGGATCCGCCCGCTGGTGAACCCGACGACGACCAGCCGGCCCTCGAAGGCGATGCACCTCCGTGACCTGTCGAACACGTCGCCGCCGACCGGGTCGTAGACGACGTCGGCACCCTCGCCGCCGGTGAGCTCCTTGACGACGGGGACGAAGTCCTCGGCCGTGTAGTCGACGACGCGGTCGGCGCCGAGCTCGCGGCACACCTCGACCTTGTGCGGGCCGCCGGCGGTGGCGATGACCCTGGCGCCGGCGGCCTTGCCGAGCTGGATCGCCGCCGACCCGACGCCGCCCGCGCCGGCGTGCACCAGCAGCCACTCCCCCGCCCGCAGGTGTGCCCGGCGGTGCAGGCCGACGTGGCCGGTCTGGTAGGTGATCCACAGCGCCGCGGCCTTCTCGTCGGACAGGCTGTCCGGCACCGGCCAGGCGTCGCGGGCGTCCATCAGCGCGTACTCGGCGAAGGCGCCGGGGCCGCCGGCCGGCGGGCCGATCACCCGCCGGCCGTCCTCGGTCTCCCCGCACAGCTCCATGCCGGGCGTGTAGGGCAGCGGCGGGCGCTCCTGGTACCTCCCCTGCGCCATGAGGACGTCGGGGAAGTTCAGCGCCGCCGCGCGGACCCGGACCTTGATCTGGCCCTCGGCCGGGGTCGGCTCCTCGACGTCCTCCAGCCGCATGACCTCCGAGGGGTCGCCGAGCTCGTGTACCCGCCATGCACGCATGCGCCGACCCTGCCAGAGGCCGGGGAACGGCGGTCACCGGCCCCGGCAGGAGCGGTCAGAGCATGGACGGCGGCCGCAGCGCCTCCGGGACGACGGCGGTCTCACCGGTCGCGGTCTTCGCGCTCGGCACGCCCTTGAACTTGTAGGGCACCGTGCCGACGCCGGGCTGGATGACGTACGCGGCGCCGGGCTCGCCCGACGTCCAGGCCATGACCATCGCGTCGGCGACCTCGGCGGCGGGGATGACCGGGAAGTCCGCGGCCTCGAACTCGTGGCGGATGCGGTCGATGATCGCGGTGTCGGCGAAGCCGGGGCAGATCGCGGTGATGGTGATGCCGTCGCGGGTCAGCCGCGGCGCCATCGACCGGACGAACGCGATCGCGCCGCCCTTGGCCACGCTGTAGCCGGGGTCGGTGGGCATCGGCGACAGGCCCGCCAGCGACGCCGTCACCACGATCGCCCCGCCGCCGGCCCGCTTGATCGCCGGGCGCGCGGCCTGCACGCCGTAGACGACGCCGAACAGGTCGATGTCGACCACGCGCATGAACTCGTCGAGGTCGAGGGCGTCGTCGCTCTTGGCGGCGGAGATGCCGGCGTTGAGGTAGGCGGCGTCGAGCCGGCCGTGCTCGGCCTCTACCTGCGCGACGACGGCCTCGTTGGCGGCGCGGTCGGTGACGTCGAGGGCGACGAAGTGCGCGCCGAGCTCCTCGGCCACCGACCGGTTGCGCTCGGAGTCGAGGTCGGCGGCGACGACGGTGACGTCCCGCTCGCGCAGCTTCTGCGTGAGGGCGCGGCCGAAGCCGCCGGTCCCTCCGGTGATCAGCGCGACGGAACCGGGGCCGGGAGGTGTGGGAGAGGTCACCCCGGCATCACACCACGGCGGCCGGGACGCCGAGCGCGAGGTCGACGGCGGCGGTCGCGTGCAGCCGGGCCGAGGGCAGGAGGGGCACCGCGGAGTCGTCCGGGCCCAGCAGCAGCTCGAGCTCGGTGCAGCTCAGCGCCACCGCCTGCGCCCCGCGCCCGGCGAGCCGGGCCACCACGGCGCGCAGCTCGGCGCGGGTGCCGTCGGAGAGCACGCCGCGGCACAGCTCGCCGAAGATCGCGGCGTCGACGCGCGCGACGTCGTCGCCCGGCGGGGTGAGCACCGTCAGCCCCCGCGCCGCCAGGCGGTCCCGGTAGAACGGCTCGCGCACCGTGCCGGCGGCGCCGAGCAGGCCGACCACCGGCCCGGGCGCGGCCGCGGCCACCGCGTCGGCGATGTGCAGGAACGGCACCGTCAGGGCGGCCTCCACCGCCGGGGCCACCTTGTGCATGTAGTTCGTGCACAGCAACACGAGGCCGGCGCCGGCGTCCTCCAGCGCCCGCGCCTCGGCGGCGAGCAGGGCCGCGGCGTCGTCCCACCGGTCCTCCACCTGGCAGGCGCGCACGGCGCGGAAGTCGAGGCTGCGCACCAGCAGCGAGGCGCTGGCCAGCCCGCCGAGCCGGTCGCGGACCAGCTCGTTGACCACCCGGTAGTACAGCGCGGTCGACTCCCAGCTCATGCCGCCCAGCAGCCCGATCGTCCTCATGCGGTCAGGCTCCCCGGCGCCGAGCTCCCCCACCAGAGCGCGGGGTCGACCGGCCGACCCAAGCGCTGCTTTCATGTCGGCGTGGACTCCCGCCGGCTGCTGGTCTTCCGCGAGGTGGCGCACGCCGGCTCGCTCGCCGGCGCCGCGCGCGCCCTGGGCTGGACCCAGCCGGCGGTGAGCCAGCAGGTCCGGCGGCTGGAGGCCGAGACCGGGACCCCGCTGGTGGTGCGGGAGGGGCGCGGGGTGGCGCTCACCGAGGCCGGCCGGCGGCTGCTGCGCCACGCGGAGGCGATCGCCGACCGGCTGGCGGCGGCCGAGCAGGACGTGGCCGCGCTGACCGGGCTGGCCACCGGTGTCGTCCGGATCGCGGCCTTCCCGACCGCCGCCGCGGTGCTGGTCCCGCCGGCGCTGGCCGCGCTCCGGGAGCGGGCGCCGGCCCTGGAGGTCCACTTCACCGAGCTGGAGCCGCCGGAGGCCGAGGCGGCGGTCCGCGAGGGCGCCGCCGACCTGGCCGTCGTCTTCCGGCACGAGGACGACGGGGAGGACGTCCCCGGCGACCTGCTGCGCGAGCCGCTGTCCCGCCACGCCGTGCAGGCGGTCGTGCCCGCCGGCCGGCCGGCGCCCGCCCTGCTGGCCGACCTGCGCGACGAGCCGTGGATCGCCGGCTGCCCCCGCTGCCGCCGGCACCTGCTGCGCTGCGCGCGGCGGGCCGGGTTCTCCCCCGACGTCCGGTTCGCCACCGACGACCACGTCGTCGTGCAGCGGCTGGTCGCCCGCGGGCTCGGGGTGGCGCTGCTGCCGGCCTGGGCGCTGGCGATCAGCGCGCAGCCGGGCGTGGCCGCCGTCGACCTGCCCGACGTCGACGGGCGGGTGGTCGAGACCCTCGTCCGTCCCGACGCCCGGCGGGTGCCCGCGGTGGCCGCGGCGCTCGAAGCGCTTCGGGCCGCCCGCTGAACCGCGCTCAGACGCCGCGCAGGAAGCGGTCGAGCACCCGGACGCCGAAGCGCAGCGACTCCACCGGCACCCGCTCGTCGATGCCGTGGAACAGCGAGGCGAAGTCGAGGTCGGCGGGCAGCCGCAGCGGCGAGAAGCCGAAGCAGCGCATGCCCAGGCGCTCGAAGCTCTTGGCGTCGGTGCCGCCGCTCATCGTGAACGGCACCGGCCGCGCACCGTCGTCCTCGGCCTTCAGCGCCTCGACCATCATGTCGACCAGCGGGCCGTCGAACGTCGTCTCCACGGCCTGGTCGTGGACGATCCACTCGCGCTGGACCCCCTCACCGACCAGGGAGGCGAGCTGGCGCTCGAACTCCTCCTCCTGGCCGTGCAGGAAGCGGCCGTCGACGGTGGCGCTCGCCGTCCCGGGGATGACGTTGGTCTTGTAGCCGGCGTCGAGCATCGTGGGGTTGGCGGTGTTGCGCAGCGCCGCGCCGATCATCCGGCTGATGCTGCCCAGCCGGGCCAGCGCCTCCTCCGGCTCGTCCGGGTCGATCTCGATGCCGTAGGCCTCCTCGACCGCGGCGAGGAACTGGCGCATCGGCGGGGTGAGCACGGTGGGCAGCCGGGTCGAGCCCAGCCGGGCGACGGCCTGGCACAGCCGGGTGACGGCGTTGTCGTCGTGGACGAACGAGCCGTGCCCGGGCCGGCCGCCGGCGGTCAGGCGCATCCACGCGAGGCCCTTCTCCGCCGTCTGGACGAGGTAGAGGCGCAGGTCGTCGCGGACGGTGATGGAGAAGCCGCCGACCTCGCTGATCGCCTCGGAGCAGTCGGCGAACAGGTCCGGGTGCTCGTCGACCAGCCAGCGCGCGCCGAGCCTGCCGCCGGCCTCCTCGTCGGCGATGAAGGCGAGGACGACGTCGCGCGGTGGCTGCACGCCGGTGCGGGCCCACTCGCGCACCAGCGCCAGGACCATCGCGTCCATGTCCTTCATGTCGACCGCGCCGCGGCCCCACACGTAGCCGTCGCGCTCCTCGCCGGAGAACGGGTGCACGCTCCACTCGGCGGGGTCCGCGGGGACGACGTCGAGGTGCCCGTGCACCAGCAGGGCGGGGCGGCTGCGGTCGGCGCCGGGGACGCGGGCGACGAGGCTGGCCCGCCCGCGCTCGGACTCCAGGACCTGGGAGGCGATGCCGACCTCGTCCAGCTTGCCGGCGACCCACTCGGCGGCCGTCCGCTCGCCGGCGCTGGTGGCGGTGTCGCCGGTGTTGGTCGTGTCGATCCGGATCAGCTCGCCGAGCAGCTCGGCGACCTCGGCCTGGGCCTGGACGGGACCTCGGTTCTCCACCCCGGCGACACTACGGGCCCGCCCCGGCCTCCGACGGGCACGGACGACCGGGCGATGCGACACGGCGGGGTACCCGTGCCGGGCGGCGGAGTGCGTCGGGTAGTCTTGGCCCCGCACTCGTCCGGGTGGCGGAATGGCAGACGCGCTAGCTTGAGGTGCTAGTGCCCTTTATCGGGCGTGGGGGTTCAAGTCCCCCCTCGGACACAGCACCGCCCCGGTGTTCCTGCAGGTCAGGAGCCCGGGGCGTCTCCGTGTTGGGGCCTGGGATGCCCCCGTGGCGGGCCGCTGCCCGGTCCGCCGTCGAGCAGTGCGGCACCTGGGTCCGCGCACTCCGCGCTACCGCACCACCGGGAACCGACGGTCGACAGGTGGGACCGTGGAGCGCGCCCGTGCCCGCCCGCAGCAGTGAGACCACGACGGGCGGGACGACGGGACACTCCGGGACCGACATGTCGGACGCCGACGTGGCGTGGAGCCCGGACCGGAGGCGGACCGCCGACACGGGCAGCCAGTTCGACCGAGGCGGCCGGGAACGGGCGCCTGCGCGCGCTCACCCGTCGGACGATCGGCTCGCCGCTGATCCCCGGTAACCTGGGGATCCGGTCAGCGGGTCACAGGAGGACGACACCTCATGCCCTTCGCGCCGCGCCGCCGTCACCCGCCGGCTGACGTGCCGGACGAGCAGCAGCGGACCGACCGGGAGTCCTCCCGGCGCACGTCGCGGCCGGTGGCCGACGACCCGCTCGCGCGGTACGGCGATCCGTGGCCAGGACCTCCGCCGTCCGACCCGTGGGCTGCGCCCCCTCCTCGGTCCCGACCGTGGCCGCCGCAACCGCCGCCCGGTCCGGGGACCACGCCTCCGCACCAGCGCCGTCGGCCGGGCACCCGGCCGGCAGCGGACGAGGTCCCACCCCGGGAGGACCCGAAGCGCGAACGGCGTCGTCGCCTGCGCCGCCGCACCGCCCGCATCCTGGTGATCGCCTTCCTGCTCCAGGCGCTGGTCCTGGTGTCACTGCGCTGGATCGACCCGCCGACGACGGCGTTCATGCTGGCCAACGACCAGGGCGCCGTCCAGCAGTCGGTGCCGGTCGAGCACGTGTCGCGCAACTTCCTCGCCGCCGTCATCGCGCACGAGGACCAGCCGCTCCCCTACCGCGACGGTGCCTTCACCTGGGACGAGCTGTCCGGCCGCGCCGAAGCGCACCTGCGCGGGGAGGAGGACCCGTCCGGGTCGACGATCCCGCAACAGGTGGCCAAGAACCTCTTCCTGAACCAGGAGATGAGCGCCTGGCGCAAGGCCGTCGAGGCCGGCCTGTCGATGGAGCTGGCGCTGGTCCTCGACGACCGCCGCATGCTCGAGCTGTACGTCAACCACGCCCAGCTCGGTCCGCAGGTCTACGGCATCTGCTCGGCCAGCTGGTACTACTTCGACACCCCTCCGTCCACGCTGTCCGTCGATCAGGCCGTCCAGCTGGTCGGGCTCCTGCCGTCTCCGGGACACGTCCAGCGAGCGCCCGGCGGCGGGCTCGACTTCGACGTGGACGACGGCCTCGGCTGGCTGTCGCGCTCGCACGTCGTCAACGCGCAGAACCGGGTGCCGCGGCACATCGCCGAGGAGGGCTTCCAGCCGGTCGAGGACGCCGGCGTCGAGGGGCTCGCCCAGGACCAGCCGGACACCGACGACGACTGCTCGCAGATGCCCGAAGACGTCGCCGAGCTCATCGCCGCGGAAGGCAGTCGGTAAGACCCCGTCCCGGCAACGGTCCCTCCCCCGCCGTGGCGTGGACCGCCACCTCGTCGATCCACGCTGCCCGCCGTCGTCCGGATCCCGTGCGCCGCCCGGCCGTGTCGGAGCTCGCCCGCGGGCCGGCACGCGCGACGCCGTACCGCTGGTCCGGCCCGGCGGGCACCGCCTCACCGCACGGCAGCTGCCGTCCGGTGAGGCCGGCTTCCCCGGAGGAGCGACGTCCAGCCCATCCAGGCTCGGCGCTCCCTCCGGCCGGACGAGGACGGAGGTCGCCGGCCCGGAGCAGCGCAACCGCACTCCCCGGCCGGCGTGCGCAGGCACGGAGCGTCTCACTGCGGGACCCTCGGACCGTCCGTGCCCGACGTGCCGGAAGGACTGCCCCGTGGGCGGCCGAGGAGGCGGCAACCGAGCGATCCGCGTGGTCGCCGCCCGTCTGCCAGTGCGCTCTGGCCCATCCCGGTCATGGGCGTCCTGCTGGCGGTCGGTTGCGGCATCGGGCGTGGCGGCAGCTGCCGTACGCGGGTCCAGCGCCGGTGTCGGTCGGGGCGGACGTCGTCGCCGAGCCCCACGGCGTCGCCGCGGGGCGGGCTCATCCTCGCCGGCCGGCCTGGTGGACGTCCGGGACACCGTCGGCGTCCACGTCCCGCGTCTCGGCCTCGGCGATGCGCCGGTAGCGGCGGTCGCGCAGCCGGAGCAGCACGGTGGCCAGCAGCGCCGCGAGCAGGGTGCCGGCCAGCACGCCCACCTTGACGTGCTCGTCGCGGAGCGTGTCGGCGCCGAAGGCCAGCTCGCCGATCAGCAGCGAGACGGTGAACCCGATGCCGGCCAGCAGCGACAGCCCGACGACGTCGGGCCAGCCGAGGTCGCGGTCGAGCTCGGCGCGGGTGAACCGGGCGACCAGCCAGGTGGCCCCGGTGATGCCGACCACCTTGCCGACGACCAGGCCGACGACGATGCCGACCGCGACGCTGTCGGTGAGCGCCGCGCCCAGCCCGGACAGCCCGCCGACGGTGACCCCGGCGGAGAAGAACGCGAACACCGGCACGGCGACGCCGGCCGAGAGCGGGCGGAACCGGTGCTCGAAGTGCTCGGCCAACCCGGGGCCGGCATCCGGTCCGCCGGCGGCCTGGCTGCGCACCACCGGCACGGTGAACGCCAGCAGCACGCCGGCGACGGTGGCGTGCACCCCGGACTCGTGCACCAGCACCCAGGTCACGACGGCCAGCGGCAACAGCAGCCACCACGAGCGGATCCGCTTCTGCACCAGGACTCCGAAGACGGTCAGCGGGATCAGGGCCAGCAGCAGCGGCGCGACCGCCAGCGCGGAGGTGTAGAAGATCGCGATGATCGTGATCGCCAGCAGGTCGTCGACGACGGCGAGGGTGAGCAGGAAGGTGCGCAGCGCCGCGGGCAGGTGCGTGCTGATCACGGCGAGGACGGCGAGCGCGAAGGCGATGTCGGTGGCGGTCGGGATCGCCCACCCGGCCAGCGCCCCGCCGCCGGCGCCGGCGTTGATCGCCCAGTACAGCAGCGCCGGCACGGCCATGCCGCCGAGCGCGGCGGCGACCGGCAGCGCGGCCCGGCGCGGGTCGCGCAGGTCGCCGGCGACGAACTCGCGCTTGAGCTCCAGCCCGGCGACGAAGAAGAAGACCGCCAGCAGCCCGTCGGCGGCCCAGGTGCCCAACGTGAGGTCCAGGTGCAGGGCGGCCGGGCCGACCCGGGTGTCGCGCAGCGTCTCGTAGGCCGCCGACCAGGGGCTGTTGGCCCAGGCCAGAGCGAGGACGGCGCCGCTGATGAGCAGGATGCCGCCGACGGTCTCCTTGCGCAGGATGCCGGCGATGCGGCGGGTCTCGGGCCACGAGCCGCGGTCGAAGAGCCGGAACGAGGTGGGGGCAGGGGCGGACACGAGATCAACTCCGAAGAGGCGGTGGGGTCGGCGGCGAGCTCGCCGACCGGACTTCCCGGCACACCTGCCCTCGGAGGTACCGGGCCAGGCCGTCCGGGCCTGGGTCGGCTCGGCCGGTCAGGGCCCGGCGGGCGCAGCGGTGGCATCCCGCCACCGCCGGCACCCGGCGGTGAGCCGGAGCGCGGGGACCCGACCGGTCCGGGCCCTCACGGGGCGGTGTCCCGGTCGCCGCTCAGGTACTGCTCGGGAGCGTCGTCGTCGCCGGTTCGCAGCCACCGGGCCACTCCCGCCGGATCCCGGCGCGTCATCTCCTCGAGCAGGACGGTGCGCACCAGGAGGCCCCGGGCCCGGCGGTCCGGGTCCGCGGCCGTCCGGACGAGTTCGCCGGTCGACCGCCATTCCCGCACCAGCACCGAGGTCGGCAGGGCACGCAGGAGCCGCTGCAGCTCCTCGACGTCCACCTCCGCCTCGTCGTCCCGGCCGGCGGAGCCGAGGGACCGGGTGATCCAGGCCTCGGCCAGGAGGCAGCTCAGGAACAGCAGGACGAGCCCGGCGACCGTTCCGGCGTCGCCCAGCTGCGCCAGGCCGGCGAGGCACGGCACGACGAGGGATGCTCCCGCTCCGGCGAGGACCGCTCTGCGCTTGGCCGACGGGGCCTTCGGAAAGGCCGGGTCCATGAGGCCGACCAGGCCGGCCACGAGGAGCCCGAAGGCCGGCGTCACCGCCAGGACGACGTAGGCAGGTGTGCTCAGCGCCCCGACGAGCGCGCAGCAGACCGCTCCCACGAGGAGCACGCCGCGGCAGATCCGGAGGGTCGGGGGCCACAGGGAGCGGGGGAGCCGGCGCGCGGCGCCGCTCCCCGCGCGCGGGACCGAGGACACGCCGGCGCCTGCGGTCACAGCCGGCCGCGGGACGCCCCCGGGGGCATCCGTCGGCGGGCGCCCAGCCGGTTGTGGACGACCAGCACGATCACCGCCCCGATCACCGAGCCGACGAGCCCGGCGGGACCGAAGCCGCGGTCGCGCAGCCCGCCGGTGAGGAGGCCGAGCAGCAGTCCGCCGACGACCGACCCGGCGACCCCCAGCAGGATCGTGGCCGGCCATCCCATCGAGTCCCTGCCGGGCACGATGGCGCGGGCGAGCAGCCCGGCGACCAGCCCGACGACGAGCAACCAGAGCAGTGAGAACACGCCTACCTCCGGTGAGGACGGGGAGTCGGTGAGGCGCTCCGCCGGGCCCCGGCAGGCGGTCGGCGGGCTCGCCCGACCCGGCCGGTTGCCGCCTGCGCGCGCCTGGTGAGGTCGAGCAGGACCTCGTCGACCGCTGGTGAGGTGTCCGTGAGGACCACGTCGGCCGTGAGGACCGGGGTCAGGGCGCGCTGATCGGTCCGGGAGACACCGTGCAGGTCAACCACGATCGGTTGCCCCACCTGCTCGCGCACGTGGTCGAGCACCGCCGCCAGGAGGGCGTGACCGTGGCCCTCCAGGGCGCCGACGACGGACACCACCGGAGGCCGCGGGTCGGTGTCGACGTACACGGTCAGGTCGCCCTCACGTCCGACACCGTCGCCGGTGGGCGGATCGGCGGGCTCGACCTGCGCTGCGAGCGCCGCGTCGCCGGGCGCGGGAGCGTCGGGGATCGGGTACAGGGCAGGTCGGGAGCGCATGGCCAGGAGGCTAGGAACCGGTCCCCTTCACCGGCAGCGCCCGCCTGCGGACGAGTTGGGACCCGCCGATTGCCGGGTCCCGGCAATCGGCGGGTCAGTCGGCGACGAGCGGGCGACGCGGCCAGTCGAGCAGCCGGGCCCCGGTCACGGCGACGTGCAGGGCGAGCCGGTGCTCCGCGTCACCTGCTGTGTGGCCGGTGAGCTCCGCGACCCGCTGCAACCGGTAGGTGACGGCACGGACGCTCAGGTGCAGTCGGCGCGCCGCCTCGGCCGTGTTGCCGCCGCTGGCGAACCAGGCCTCCACCGTGCGGAGCAGCGGCTCCGCTCCGCCCCGCGCGGTCGCCAGCGGGCCCAGGACAGCCTCGACGAGGTCGGCCATCGCGGCCTCGTCGCGGACGAGGACCCGGTAGACGAGCAGGTCACGGGCGTGGGCGACCCGCTGCGGGAGGGACAGGCGCTCGGCCAGGTCGATGGCCTCCAGCGCCTCGCGGTACGAGCGCCGGACCCCTCCCGGGCCCGGGTGGACGCGGCCGACCCCGACCCGCCAGTCGGAGCGGCGGGTCAGCCGGGCCGCGGCCCGACCGACCAGCTCCGCCAGGTCGTACCAGTCCGGCCGCGGAGGGTGGCCACCGGCCCTCGGGGGGAGCGAGAACACGCACACGAGCTGCCCGTCCTTCGCGGCGGTGAGCAGCCCGCGGTCCCCGAAGCGGGAGCGGACGTCGTCGGTCAACCCGCCGGTCAGCTGCATCCCCGAGTCGACCGGCCGGTCGGTGGCCGCGACCGCGACGAAGTGTGGAGCGGTCAGAGTGAGCCCGAACGGTCCGGCACGCTCCACCAGTGATCCGACGTCGGCGTGACCGCTGAGGAGGTCCTCGACGAACTCCCGTCGGAACGCCTCCTCGCGCCGCACCACCTGGCGCTGGGCCTCGACGTACCCAGCGGCCAGTGCTGCCAGAGCGGTGTCCGCGGCCCGCCACACCGCCTCGCCGATGCTGATCAACTCAGGAGGCCGCAGCGGTCTGCGCCGGACCTCCGCCACCAGGTCCGGGAGACGGGGCCACAGGCGCCGGGAGGCCGTCATGTAGATGTCCACGAGGGCCGGCAGCGCCAGACCGGTGGCCGCTGCCTCTCCACCGAGGCGTCGGCACGCCGCCTCCTCGTCCCGGCTCAGCCGACGACCGGTGCACGCCACCGCCCAGAGAGCGGTCAGGTAGCCGTCCAGGAGCGCGGCCGGCATCCCGTGCTCGCCGGCCGACGCGGCGGCGACCTGCGCCACCACGGCGTCCACGGCCCGGGGGTCGGGTCCCGTCCCACCGGAGGCGGTCGTGGTCACGGCCATCAACTCCGGCGGTCGGGGTCGGCTGAGGAACCGCCGACCAGACTTCCCGGCACACCTGGACGAGATGGTACGAAGCCCGGCCACCTCAGCGCGAGACCGCGGCCGACGACCTGGCACGACCACCGGTCATCCGCTCCGCGCTCCGGCGGTCTCGTCCGGGTCGCAGCTCCCCGCGGACCGTTGGGTGACCACGCGCGCAGCCGGGGCAGGCCCGAGCGGCGGGGAGAGTTCGCCGCGCATGACCAACCGCCGACCGCGGCGGCATCCTGCCGGGCAGGCCCCGCTCGTCGTCCCGCTTCCCGTTCCGGCCGGGGTGGACACCACTGCGCACGGGCTGACCGTCGTCCTCGGCGCCTTCGCCACCCACTCCGACCAGCGCGTACACACTGCCACGGCCGACGTCCAGGTCGCCCGAGATCGTCGTCCTCGACGGCGCGTGATCTCGATGTTCCGACCACGGCCGACCACGACCCTGCCGCTGGACCGAGCCCGACCACTTCGCCCCGTCCCGCAACGCGTCTGCCCACCTGGGCTTCGCGTTCGGACCGCACTGGGGCGTCGGCGATCACGTCGCCCCGCTGAGAGCCGAGGCATCGCTCACCGCCCCGGCCGCGCGGGTCGAGACACTGGAACTCGCCGGCCGGACCGTGCGCGACCACGACAACACGCTCGCGCTTGCTTCGGCCCGCGTTCGGCCGGCCCAACGGCACGAGCCTGCGGCTGTCGTCGGACCGGCACTGGGTCCGCGAGTCCGAGCGTGCCGAGCGTCGGACAGCGAGTCCGAGCGTGCCGAGCGTCGGACAGCGCGCACTGACGGCATCTGGTGTCGGGAGCAGGTGCACCCACGTGTGGCTGCACCGCCGTCGGCCTGACAGACGATCTCGTCCGTGCGCCGCGCCGCGTTCCGACGATGACCACGAAGCCGCGCACACCGCGCTCCACTCCCCCGGTGGGAGACGCCGGTGGGACGGCTCGCACTTCGCGGTGCCCGAGCCCCCCTCGGACACAGCACCGCCCCGGTGTTCCGGCAGGTCGAGAGCCCGGGGCGCGTCAGGTTCGGGTCTCCGGGGCCCTCGTGGTGCCCGTTCGACACCCATCGCCCGGTCTCAGCCCTCCAGCAGGGTGGTGAAGCGGTCAGTGGCCTGCCGGCCCATGCCGGGGTGCACGTGCCGGTGGACGGTGAGCGTGACGGTGGCGCTGGCGTGCTCCAGCCGCTCCCGGCCCAGCCGCGCCGGTGACCCCCGGACGGCGGGCAGCGCCTGCGGTCGGCCGGCCCTCGACCGCAGCTCGGGGAGCGCCGGCTCTAGGGTGCCGGCGCGGGTACCGAACTCCCGCGCGGCCGAATAGCGTTCCGGCTGCACGCCGACGACGTCGTGCCGCACCCCTCGACCCCGGGGAGCTGGTTCCGGTGCCGGCAGAGACGGCCGTCGTACGGGTCCTCGTGCTCGACGAGCAGGAGGTGGTCCGCCGCGGCGTGATCCAGGTGCTCGAGGGCGACGCCGGGTTCGCCGTCGTCGCCGAGGCGGCCTCGGTCGACCAGGCGGTGGTCCGCGGCCGGGCCGTGCGCCCGGACGTGGCCGTGATGGGGATGCGCCTGCCCGACGGCACCGGGGCGGAGGCCTGCACCCGGCTGCGCGCGGACGTCCCCGGGGTGCGGTGCCTGGTGCTCAGCCAGTACGCCGACCCGGAGACGGTGGCAGCAGCCGTGCGGGCGGGGGTGTCGGGATACCTGGTCAAGCACGTGCGGGGTCCGGCCCTGCGGGCGGCCGTGCGCCGGGTGGCGGCGGGCGGCACCGTGTTCGCCCCCGAGGTCACCGCGGTGCTCGACGCCGACGGCGGCGCCGGGCGGCCGGATCCGCTGGCCGACCTCACCGAGCGGGAGCGTGCCGTGCTGCAGCTGATCGGGGACGGGCTCACCAACCGCCAGATCGGCAACCGGCTGGGTCTGGCGGAGAAGACGGTGAAGAACTACGTCAGCAACCTGCTGCCCAAACTGGGCCTGCAACGCCGCACCCAGGTCGCCGTCCTGGTCACGCGTCTGCGGAGCCGTCAGGCCGACGGGATCCTGCCGTCCCCCGACGACACGACTCCCTCGCGCATCACACCGAGCGGGTAGTGCCCGACCGGCGGCCCACCCCGGACAGCGGGGCGACGAGCCCGCCGAGCCGTCCGTGCAGGAGCGGACCGGTGGGTCTGTCGTGCCGCGTCCGGGCTCGTCGCCCGGTCCTCTCGGAGGGGAACGGGATCACCCGTTCCTCAGGTGGGCCGTGGTAGACGATGTCGCGTTCCCCCCGTAGGCGAGGTGATAGAGCAGGGTGTCGCTGAGCAGGTCGACGGCGGCGCGCAGTCCGGCTGTGCTGTCGGCGGTGGCGACGAAGGCGACCAGCGCGCGGTCGACGCCCTCGAGGACGTCGTGGATGGCGTGGTGTTCCTGCTCGAGCCGGTCGATGACCGGGGTCAGCCATGGGTCGGCGTCCAGCAGGTGCGGGGACACGGACCGGTCTTCGAAGGTGTGGTGCCCCAGCGGGCACCGTCAGGAGCCCGACGTGGGAGTCGCCACCGGGGCACGACTGACCTGCCCCGAGTGCAGCGTCGTGCTCGATCTCCCGGCCGCCGAGGACCTCGCCCACGACAGCGCCGGCGCCTGCACCACCTGCCAGGGGACCGGGTTCGTCCGCGAGATCGACGCCGCCGCCCTCGTCCCGGACGAGGTCCGGAACAGCTCCCGTCGGACCGGGCGTCCACACCTCCGGCAGCGCCGCCCGCGACGAGGGCACCGGCCGGCCCGTCTCCGCCCAGCGCCTGGAGGGCCCGCACGATCTGGGGACCGGAGCGGCGGGAGAACCGGTCGGGGCGCGGATGCGCGCCGTCGGTGCCGCCCACCACGCGCGGGTCCCGGACGGTGACGCTCCGGCCGACGGTGCGCGGATCCGCAACCGCTCCGGCCGCCCGTAGTCTGGTGGGCGTGGCAGGTTTCGCGCGCTGGCGGCGCTGGGTGCCCGCCCCGCGGACGGACCCCGATCCCCTCCCCACCGCCACTCCGGCCTCCGCCACCGACGTCCTGTACGCGGTCCCCCTGCCCGGCCGGGGCCCCGACCCGGACCGCGTCGACCTGCTCGCCGGGCTGCTGCGCGAGCACCAGAACGTGCTGACGGCCGAGCGGCTCGCGGCCGGCGCCGAGGCCCAGACGTTCTGGCTGCAGCACCTCAACGAGGCGGACGTCCTGCTGGTCCACCTCCGCGCCTGCGACCCGTGGACCGTGGCGCGCCGGCTGGCGCAGCCCACCGACGAGGTGACGGCACGGGTGCACGCCCGCATCACCGCCGCCCTCGGCACGGATCCGTGGGATCCCGGGGACGCCCTCCCCGTGGAGGTGCGCCGGTTCTCCGCCGCCGGCACCGCGGACGGGTTCCCGGAGGTCATGGCCTTCGCCACCGTGATGCTGCCCGGGGTCTCCGCCGGCATCGCCGAGCGCCGCCTGACGATCGACCGGTTCGACGACGTCCGCCACGAGCTCACCGGCTCCCGGCGGGAGGTGCACCTCGTGCAACGCACCCGGATCGGCGAGCTCTACCTCATCTACGTGCGCGGCGAGGTGGCCCGGCTCCTGGAGACCATCCGCACCTCCGACCACCCGCTGCTGCAGGCCGAGCGGGACATGAGCGTCTTCCTCTACGGCATCGACCTCACGCAGCACTCCATGCCGATCCCCTCGCCCCTGCACGCGTGGACCGCACCGGTGCCGCAGGCGCTCCCCCGCTCCTGACCCGACGCACACCGGGGCGCCGTCCGGCCACGGACGGCGCCCCGGCGCGACGGGTCAGTCCCTGCTGAGGGCCAGGGCCTGCTCCTCCTCGGGGTCCCGAGGAGCGGGTACGGAAGCCGGCACCGGGAGCGGGTCGACGTCGTGCCGCAGGGTCGGCAGCCAGCGCAGCCACCGGGGCAGGTACCAGTTCGCGTCCCCGAGCAGCCGCATGACCGCCGGCAGCAGGACCGCGCGGACGACGGTGGCGTCCAGCAGCACCGCGATGGCCAGCCCGAGCCCGATCTGCTTCATGCTGGTCAGCGACAGCGTCACGAAGGTGAGGAAGACGAACACCATGATCACCGCGGCGCTGGTGACCACTCCCGCGGACCTCGTGATGCCCTGGGTGATCGCCTCCCGGGTGTCCGCGCCGCGGTCGTAGCCCTCCCGGACCCGGCTGAGGATGAACACGTGGTAGTCCATCGACAGCCCGAAGAGGATGACGAAGAGGAACAGCGGGATCCAGTTCACGATCCCCCCGGTCCGGTCGAGCCCGATGAGGCCGGCGCCCCAGCCCTCCTCGAACACCAGCACCAGCGCGCCGTAGGCGGCGGCCACGCTGAGCAGGTTGAGCACGATCGCGGTCAGGGCCACGACGACCGACCGGAACGACACCAGCAGCAGCACGAAGGCCAGCAGCAGCACGAACCCGAAGACCCACGGGGTGCGCTCGGCCATGAGCTGGTCGAAGGCCACCGAGTACGCGGTGTTGCCGGAGACGACCACGGTGACGTCGTCGAGCGCGCCGACCGTCGCCGGGACGACGTCCTCGGTCAGGGTGGCGAGGGCGTCGCGGGAGGCCTGTTCCTCGCCGTCGCCGACCAGCGGCACGCTGACGACCGCCACCGTGCCGGCCTCGTTGGTCTCCACCCCGACCGGCTCGTTCATCCGCCCGGTGGCCAGCGCCCGTTCCCGGAGGTCGGCGATCGCCCCCTGCACCTCGGGAGCGGTGACGTCGGCCGCCTCGATGACGACCTCGGCCGGCGCGGGGCCGCCGGGGAAGGCCGCGGTGATCCGGTCGTAGGTCTGCATGACCGCGAGGTCCCGCGGCAGGTCCTCGATGCCCTCGCTGCGCAGGTCCATCGACAACGCCGGCACGGCGAGGGCGACCAGCGCCGCCCCGGCGGTCACCACGGCGACCAGCGGCCGGCGCAGCACCGCCCCGAGCACCAGCGGCCAGAACCGGCCGGGGCCGGCCTCGCGGCGGCGGAGGAACGGCAGGCGTCCCTTCTCCACCCGGTCGCCCAGCCAGCTCATCAGCGCCGGGAGCACGGTCAGCGAGCCGACCACGGACGTGGCGACGACCAGGATCGTGGCCGAGGCCATGCCGGTGAAGACCGAGAAGCCGGTGAGGAACATGCCGGCCATCGCCACCACCACCGTGATGCCGGAGACCAGCACCGACCGTCCGGAGGTGGCCGCGGCGACGTCGAGGGCGTCGAGCGACCCGAGACCCCGCGCGCGTTCCTCGCGTTCGCGCTTGAGGTAGAAGAGCGAGTAGTCCACGCCGACGGCCAGCCCGATGAGCAGCATGACGATCTGTGCGCTCTGGTCGACGTGCCAGATCTGGCTGGTCAGGCTGAGCAGCCCGAGCGCCCCGACGAACGCCGTGAGCGCGAAGACCAGCGGGAGGACCGCGGCCACCAGGGCGCCGAAGGTCAGCAGCAGCACGGCCAGCGTGATCGGGATCGACAGCAGCTCCGCGCGCTGGAAGTCGCCGGCGATGGTCTCGTCGAGCGCCACCCCCGCGCTGGTGCCCCCGAACTGCTCCACCCGGACGTCGTCGTGCTCGGCGGCAACCGCGGCGACCGCGTCCTGGATGGGACCGATCCTCGCGTCGGCGTCCTCGGGGTCGCCCGCGACGTCGAAGGTCACCAGGGCGGACCGGCCGTCGGCGGACACGAGTGGCGCGCCGTCCAGCGGGCTGTGCACGCTCTCCACCGACGGCGTGTGCTGGAGGACCGCGACCAGGTCGGTCAGCGCGGCGGTCGCGGCGGCCTCGGACACGCCGTCCTCCCGCTGCACCAGGACCATCTCCGACGCCGGCTCCTCCCAGCCGTTGTCGTCGAGGATCCGCTGCGCCTGCGCGGGCGCCCCCAGCAGCTCCTCCGCAGGAGTCAGTTCCCCCCGCGGCAGCAGGCCGCCGAGGACCACGGCCAGGACCACGAAGGCCAGCCAGCCGAGCACCGCCGTCTTCCGGTGCCGGGCGCTCCACCGCCCCATCCGGCCGGCGAGGTTGCGCGATACGTCCACTGTCGTCTCCCGGTGATCGAGTTCGACGACAGACCCTGCCGATCCGCGGCCCGGCGCGCGTCGCCCCCGCGGTTGATCACGAAGGGCGTCGCCCTGCCTCCGGAGGTGTACGACCAGCGGGTGACGGCGGTCGGATCGCGTCCTACCCGCCCTGCGAGCCGGCCCTCACCAGGCCGCTCTCGTAGGCGACCACGACGGCCTGTGCGCGGCTGGACAGGTGCAGCTTGGCCATGACGCGGCCGAGGTGGGTCTTGACCGTGGCCTCGCTGACGAACAGCTCGGCGGCGATCTCCTGGTTGCTGCGGCCGGTCCCCACCAGCCGCAGCACGTCGACCTCGCGCTCGGTGAGCTCCCGCAGCTGCCCCCCGGTCGGCCGCGCGGCAGGAGCCGGCTGCCGGGCGAACTCGGCGATCAACTTGCGGGTGATCCCCGGCGAGAGCAGGGCCTCCCCGCGCGCGATGACCCGGACCGCGTCCAGCAGCTCGGCCGGCCGGGTGTCCTTGAGCAGGAACCCGGCGGCGCCGGCGCGCAGCGCCGCGAACACGTAGTCGTCCAGGTCGAAGGTCGTCAGCATCATGATCCGGGGCGGCTCGCCGTCGGCGGCCGGCCAGTTGCCGAGGATGGTCCGGGTGGCCTCGATGCCGTCCATGACAGGCATCCGCACGTCCATCAGGACGACGTCGGGCCGGTGCCGCTGCGCCAGCTCCACCGCCTGCTGCCCGTTCCCGCCCTCGGCGACGACCTCGATGCCGTCGTTGCGCAGCAGCGCGCTGAAGCCGGCGCGCACGAGTTCCTGGTCGTCGACGACGAGCACCCGGATGGTCACGAACCGCTCCCGGAGGTGGTCGCGCTCTCCGCCTCCAGGGGCAGCCGGGCGCGGATCCGGAAGCCCCCGCGGGGCTCGGGCCCCGCGTGCAGCTCGCCGCCGACGGACGTGGCGCGCTCCCGCAGGCCGATCAGCCCGTAGCCACCGCCGGGGGTCCGGCTCCTCCGCCCACCGACCGGGCCGCGTCCGTCGTCGCTGACGTCGATGACCAGGTCGGTGCCCTGCCAGTCGAGGACGACCCGGATCTCCGCCGGGCCCGCGTGCTTGGCGGCGTTGGTCAGCCCCTCCTGCAGGATGCGATAAGCGGCGAGGTCCAGCTGCGGCGACAACGACCGGGCCGTCCCGGTCACCGTCAGCGTCACCACCAGCCCGGTGGCCCGCGCACCGGCGAGGAGCTCCTCGAGCCGGTCCAGACCCGGCTGCGGAGCGCGGTCGGCCGGGGCGGGCACGGTGCCGCCGGACCCCGCCACCGGTCCGTCGTCGACACGGAGGACGCCCAGCAGCTGCCGCATCTCGGTGAGCGTGCGGCGGCTGCTGTCCTCGATGACACCGAGCGCCTTGCGGGCCGTCTCCGGGTCCCGGTCCATCACGTGCCGGCCGACCCCGGCCTGGACGGCGATGACGCTCATGCTGTGCGCCATCACGTCGTGCAGCTCCCGGGCGATGCGCAGCCGCTCCTGGGCCACCGCCTCGCGACCGTGGGCCTCGCGGTTCAGCTCCGCCTCCCTGGCCCGCTCCGCCAGCGCGTCGGCCTGCAGCCGGCGGGTCCGCGCGGCGTCGCCCAGCGACCAGGCCGCGCCGGCCAGCAGCGCGTCCTGGAGCGCCGAGCCCCAGGTGTACTCCGCGCTCCACTGCAGGTACACGACGAGCATCGGCAGGGCCGCGAACAGCACCGCGGGCACGGACAGCCGCCGGGGACACTGAGCTGCCACGCCGTAGAGGGCGACCAGCACCGCGTACCCGGACAGGGAGGGCGGATAGCCCAGCGCGACGAAGCCGACCATCGCCGAGGACGTGAGGACCAGGACGGTCCACGGCACCCACCGACGGGCCAGGACGGGCAGCGTGGCCGCCGCCCCCAGGACCCAGGCGAGTGCGTCGATCGGCCGCTCCCCCACCGCGGCCGTCGGCGCGCCGAGCAGCCGGCCGGCGTGCAGGACGGCCAGGGCGGCGGTGAGGACCCCGTCCACCGCCCAGGGCAGCGCCCGGCGCACACGATCGGGACGTCCTCCGGGCACCCGGCCACTGTAGGAACGCCGGCGGGCGCTCTGCCTGCCCCGCCGGGAGGAGATCGGCGTACGCCGCGGGTCTGACCCGTCGCGGTTCCCCCGGCTGCCCGCGCAGGTGTCCGGGCCGGCGGAGGAGCGAGGGCTACGACCGCCGGGGCAGTCCGAGCGCCCGGCTGCTCCCGTCGGTGACCCCGAGGACCCGACCGCTGGGCGATGCCCCGTCGTCGGCACCGCTCCTAGCGTTCCCGGCCGTTGACGGACGAGCGACGAGCGGGAGGAGCGCTGCGATGGCGGTCATCGAGGTGCGCGGGCTGACGAAGCGGTACGGCGAGCTGACGGCGGTGGAGGACCTCACGTTCACCGCCGAGGCCGGGCGGGTCCTCGGCTTCCTCGGCCCCAACGGCGCGGGGAAGACCACCACGCTGCGCATGCTGATGGGCCTGGTCACGCCGACGTCGGGCCGGGCCACGGTCGACGGTGTGGCCGTCCGTGACCTGCCCGAGCCGGTGCGCACGGTGGGTGCGGTGCTCTCGACGGGGGCCTTCCACCCGCGCCGCACCGGCCGGGGACACCTGCGCGTGCTCGCCGCGATGGCCTCCCTCCCCGCCGAGCGGGTCGACGAGGTCCTGGAGCTGGTCGGACTGACCGACGCCGCCGACCGGCGGGCGAGCGGCTACAGCCTCGGCATGCAGCAGCGCCTCGGTCTGGCCGCGGCCCTGCTCGGCGACCCCCGCGTCCTCGTCCTGGACGAACCGGCCAACGGCCTGGATCCCGACGGCATCCGCTGGCTGCGCGGCTTCCTGCGCCACCTCGCCGCGGAGGGACGCACCGTGCTGGTCTCCAGCCACGTGCTCGCCGAAGTGGAGTCCACCGTCGACGACATCGTCGTCATCCGCTCCGGCCGCCTGGTCGCCCAGGGACCGCTAGCCGACCTGGTGCGGGCTCCGGAGACGGTCGTGACCGTCCGGACACCGCAGGCCGGCCGGCTCGTCCCCCTCCTCGCGACCGCGGGGGCGATGGCCACTTCGCCGGCCGAGGACCGGATCGAGGTCCGCGGTCTCTCCCAGGAGGCGGTGGCCGAGGCAGCGGCCGCAGCCGGGATCCCGCTGTACGCGCTGGGGTCGTCGACGGCGTCCCTCGAGGACCTCTTCTTCTCCCTCGTGTCCGAGCACGGCACCACCCGGACCGGAGACCCCCGATGACCGCTCTCCTGCGCGCCGAGCAGATCCGGCTGCGCACCGTCCCCGCACCGCTGATCGCGGTCGCCGTGGTCCTGACGCTGACCGGCCTGCTGGTCGGCCTCGCCTTCGGGACGGCCCCGCACGACGTGGCCGAGGACCTCGCCGAGGCCGTCCGGATCCCCGGCGTCCTGGCCGCGGTCACCGTGCTCGTGCTCGGCATCCTGGGCGGCTCCAGCGACCACCAGCACCGGACGGCGGAGTCGACCTTCCTCGTCCGCCCGCGGCGCCTCGACGTCTTCGCCGCCCGGCAGGTGACCTACGCGGCCTTCGCCGCCGTCACCGGCGCCCTCACCGGGGTGCTGTCCTGGGTCCTCGCCTCCGCGATCGGCGACGCCCGCGGCCTGCCGGCCGGACCGACCGCCGACGCGGTGGGGCTGGTCGCCGCCCCCGCGCTCGCCGCCCCCCTCGCCGCCGTCCTGGGCGTGAGCGTCGGCTACGCGGCCCGGTCGACCGTCGCCGGGATCGTCGGGCTCATGGTCTGGGCGGTGGTCGGCGAGAACCTCGCCGGCCTCCTCGTCCCGTCCACCTACCTGCCGATGGGCGCCGTCAACGCGACCGTGGGCCTGGCCGGCAGCGGGGACCCGGTCCACGGCGCGATCGCCCTGGCCGCCTACGCGGTGATCGCCACCGTCGTCGCCGGCCGGTTCGTCCTCCCCCGGGACATCCCCTGACCGGCGGGCGCGCCGACGCAGCGACCTCCCCCGGGTCCGCCGTCCGGCGCGCCGGCCCGGAGGACGCCCCGGCGCTGCCGGCACTGCTGGCACTGCTGGCACTGCAGCTCCGCCGGGACCGTCAGTCGCCGTGCATGCTCCTCGAACCGGGAGAACGCGAGGAGTCCCCGGGGCCCCTGGCCGAACGGCTCGCCGGCCACACCGCCGGAGGTTCCTTCGACCTCGGGGCCGCCGTCGGCTCGGACCTCGGGGGCTGACTCCCGTCGACGTCCTCCCTCCCGGCGCGCCGTCCGGCTCCACCCGGCGGGCGGGTCCCACGTCGAGGGACTGCGCCGCCGCGCCCTGGACCGCGGTGGGCAGGCGGTCGACGAGTACTACCGGTCGACGAGTACTACATCGCCCGCCTGCTCGTGAGCTGGTCCCGTCGCCCGCCCGTCCCACGCCCCGCGGGCCTCCCGGCAGGAGCGGGGAGTCACGACCCGCGCGGTGAGCAGGACGAGGTCGAGGACCGGGGCGCCGGCCGGGAAGGCGGCGCTGGTGCGGCGCAGGCGCAGGACGTACCGGGCCGCAGGAGCACGACGTTCACCGGTCCCGTCCGTCCGGGAACCCCACGGATGAGGTCCCCTGGGCAGCGGCAGACGCGCGGGGCGGACGGCGCATCAGCCAGGTGCGCGGACCCCCGTCGGGGAGGTCGACGGCGTCGACCACCGCGAAGCCGAGGCGGCGGTAGAAGCGCACGTTGGGCTCCGCGCTGGTCTCCAGGTGCACCGCCAGTCCCTCGCGGTCGGCCCACGCGAGTCCCGGGGCCAGGGTCGCGGCACCGAGGCCCCGCCCCTGCCGACGCCGCGCGACGCCGAGGCTGGCGAGGGCCACGTGCGGCTCGTCGAGGCGGCGTCCGGCGAGCACCGCCTCGGCCTCGGCCGCGGCCGCTGCCCGGTCCCCCGCCAGCTCGGTGGTCGCCCGACCGACCCGTGCCCACACGTCCGCGGGTACCGCGGTGCCGCGGATCCAGACCGCGACGCTCACGAGCCCGTCCGCCGTCTCGCCGAGGTCGACCCGGCCGAAGGGCACCGCGACGGCGGAGAGATCGAGGCGGAACAGCGTCCTCAGCCGCCCGCCGTGGTCGTCGGCGTCGACCGTCCACCGGGTCCAGGGGTAGTCGGTGAACGCGTCGGCGAGCACCGCGGCGGCGGCCGGGACGTCCTCGGGTGTCGCCGGGCGCACGTGCACGGTCATCCGTTCCTCTCTCGGTGAGCGGGGCCCGTCCGGTCCTCCGGTCCTGCCGTGCGCGCGGTCCGCGGCCGACGCGACGGTACCGACGTCGTCAGCAGCCGGTCCGTCGGCGAGCCGCTGGACCAGCGGCTGGTCGCGCCTGCCGATCACCCGCGACCGGGGGTGCCGCGCCCGAGCCGGGCGGGGCGTCGGGGTGGGCGTGCTCATCGGGTGCTCCTCCGGTCAGCGGGCCTGGACGGTGAACGGGGCGGTGATGACGTCCCCGTCGACGAGGCGGAACTGCGCCCACAGCCGGTAGACCCCGGCGGTGGGGAACTCGGCGTGCACGTCGAGCTCCGGACCGAACGTCTGGCCCGGCAGCGCGAACACCGGCCGGCCGTTCCCGTCGTCCACCTCCGCGTGCTCGTGGGCGAAGGTCTGCCCGTCGGCGCGCATGACCACGACGTGCCCGGCGGCGGCCAGGTAGGGCTGCAGGTCGTCGACCGGCCGGCCGGTCCCCGCGTCGGTGAACGTGAAGTGCAGGTCGCTCACGCCCCCGGCCTCGGCGGTCCCTCCCAGCTCGACCCGCACGCCGTCGACGACGACCGTCCGCGGCCCGGCCGTCAGGGCCACCGGCTCCGGCGCGGTACCGGCCACGGTGAGCACCTGCCGCGAGTGCACGTCGGCCATCTCGCCCTGCCGCCGGAACTCGGTGTCGACGACGTACCGGCCGGCGGTGGGGAACGTGACGTCGACGGCGAGCTGCCCGGGCCGGCCGGTGGGCTGCGGGTGGACGTGGGCGAAGGTGCCCAGGTCCTCGCGGGTGGCGATGAGGTGCATCCACGCCTCGTGGCTGCGGGTGAGGTCCTCGACGGGTTCCCCGGTGCCCGTGTCGACGACGGTGGCCACCAGCCGGGCCGGCTCCCCCGGGCGGACGGCGGCGGGCAGGTCGAGCCGGACGTCGAGCCCGGCGTCGGCGGCCTCGGTCGGCGGCACCTCGGCGGTCATCATCTCGCTCATCGCCGGCCGCATCGGCATGCCGGTGCCCTGCATCCAGGCGAGCGTCCCGTTCATGCCGCGCTCGGCGAAGTCCATCCGGGACACCGCGGTCAGCCCCGCGCCCAGGGCCAGCGCGACGACCGCGATGCCGGTCAGGTAGGCGTACTGGCCGATCCGGGCACGCAGCGGCGGGCGCAGGATCTCCGCGACGGTGGCCGGGCGGCGGAAGCGGCGCAGCCGCAGCGCGTTGGTCACGACGCTGACCGAGCTCATCGCCATCGCGGCGGAGGCCAGCACCGGGTCCAGCAGCAGGCCGTTCCACCAGTACAGGGTGCCGGCGGCGACCGGGATCAGCAGCAGGTTGTAGCCGAACGCCCAGCCGAGGCCCTGCTTCATCGTGGTCACGGTGCGCCGGGACAGCGCGATCGCCGAGACGATGCCGCGCAGGTCGCCGCCGACGAGGGTGACGTCGGAGGCGGCGATCGCGACGTCGGCGCCGGTCCCGATGGCGATGCCCACGTCGGCGGCCGACAGGGCCGCGGCGTCGTTGATGCCGTCGCCGGCCATCGCCACGACGTGGCCCTGCTCCTGCAGCCGGCGCACCTGCGCCGCCTTGTCCGCCGGCAGCACCTCCGCCAGCACGTGCTCGATGCCGACCTGCCCGGCGATCGCGGCCGCGGTGGCGGCGTTGTCACCGGTGAGCATCCACACCTGGACGCCGAGCGCCTGCAGCTGGGCGACCGCCTCGGCCGACTCGGGCCTGACCGTGTCGGCGACCGTGAGCACCGCGGCCGCGGCCCCGTCGACCGCGGCGAACATGGGCGTGCGGCCGGCGGCGGCCTCGCGGGCGGCGGTGGCCTGCAGCGCGGAGACGTCGGTCCCGCGGGCGGCCATCAGGGCGGCGTTGCCCACCAGGACGTGCCGGTCGTCGACGACGGCGTCGATGCCGTGGCCGGGCACGGCGTCGAAGGAGCGCAGCGCCGGCAGGACCAGCCCGCGGTCGGCGGCGGCGGCCAGGACCGCCTCGCCGACCGGGTGCTCGCTGCCGGTCTCCGCGGCGGCCACCAGCGCCAGGACGTCGTCCTCGGCCCACCCGCCGGTGGTGGTGACGCCGGTGAGGGCCGGCCTGCCGCGCGTGATCGTGCCGGTCTTGTCCAGCACGACGGCGGTGACCCGGCGGGCGGTCTCCAGCGCGTCCCCGTTGCCGATCAGGATGCCGAGCTCCGCGGCCCGGCCGGTGCCGACCATGACCGCGGTCGGCGTGGCCAGGCCCAGCGCGCACGGGCAGGCGATGATCAGCACCGCGATCGTCGTGGTGATCGCCATCGTCAGCCGGCCGCTGTCCGGGCCGAACAGCGCCCAGGCGAGGAAGGTGGCCGCGGCCAGGCCGAGCACGATCGGGACGAACCAGGCCGAGACCCGGTCCGCCAGCCGCTGCAGCGGGACCTTCGCGCCCTGCGCGTCCTCCACCAGGCGGACGATCTGCGCCAGCGCGGTGTCGGCACCGACCGCGGTGGCCCGGACGACGACGGTGCCGGTCCGGTTGAGCGTGGCGCCGATCAGCTGGTCGCCGACCGTCTTGTCCACCGGCAGGCTCTCGCCGGTCAGCATGCTCTCGTCGACCGCGGTGGCGCCCTCGGTCACGACGCCGTCGACCGGGACCTTCTCGCCGGGCCGGACCCGCACGAGGTCCCCGACGGCGACCTGCTCGACCGGGACGTCGACCTCGGCGCCGTCGCGCAGCACGCGGGCCGTCCTCGGCGCGAGGCCGACCAGGGCGGTGATCGCCGCGGCGGTCTGCTTCTTCGCCCGGGCCTCCATCCACCGGCCCGCCAGGACCAGGGCGAGGATCACCAGCGACGTCTCGAAGTAGACGTGCAGCGGCAGGCCCCAGCGCTCGGCGGCGGCCGGCCACAGGGTGACGAAGGCGCTGTAGCCGTAGGCGACGCCGGTCCCGAGGGCGACGAGGGTGTTCATGTTCGTCGAGCGGTGGCGGGCGGCGGCCCAGGCGGCGCGGTAGACGTCCCGGCCGGCCCAGAACTGCACGACGGTGGCGACCACGAGGACGGCCGGCATCAGCCAGTCCATCGTGTCCAGGTACAGCGGCACGTACATCAGCACCATCAGGCCCAGGCCGGTGGCGAGGGTGATCTGCCACCGGCGCCTGAGCGCGGTCAGCCGCGTCTCGTCGTCGCCACCTCCGGCCGCCGTCCCGGGACCGGTGCCGGTGTCCTGGTCGGCGGGCGGGGTCTCGCGGCGGGGGGTGGCGGTGTAGCCGGCGCGGGCGACCGCGGCGGTCAGCTCCTCGAGTCCGACCCGTGCCGGGTCGAAGCGGACGGTGGCGACCTCGGTGGCCAGGTTCACCTCCGCGGTCGCCACGCCGTCGACCCGGTTCAGCGCCTTCTCGACCCGGCCGACACAGGAGGCGCAGGTCATGCCGCCGATGTCGAGGGTGCAGCTGGCGCTCGGTCCGGCGGCGGCGGTCTGCCCGGCACTGCCAGGCGCGGTGGTGGTCATCCCGGACTCCTGGGGTCGATCGGGTCGTCGGCTACGGCCCACTGTCGGCGGTGGCGCGCAGGCTCGGACCGGTGGATTCGCCGGGTTCTCCGCCCCGGCGGATCCCCGGACCAGCGGGTTCAACGGCCGGGGACCAGCGCGCCGTACACGGCAGGCGTCCAGGCGGCGAGGATCTTGGGCCGGAGGGTGGCGCCGAGGCGGCGGTAGAACCGCTGGGCGTCGACGTTGTCGACCTCCGCGCCCCACCGGATGAGCAGCTGCTCGGGTGCGGCCAGGGTGGCGAGTGCAGCCATCAGCCGCCGGCCGACGCCGGCGTCGCGGTGTCCGGGCCGGACGTAGAGGTCGTCGAGGTCGAGCACGTCACCGCCCGTCCACAGGTGCAGTCGCCGGATCGCCGAGACGTAGCCGACGGCCGCGCCGTCGCGCTCGGCGAGCAGCACGACCACCTCGGGCCGCTCGAGCAGCCCGTGCCACTGGTCGTCGGGCACGTGCACGGACGCGGCCTGGTCCTCGTGTGCGGCGATCTCGCGGACCATCGCCGCCACCTCGGTGGTGTCGGCCGGGGTGGCCCGGCGGATCACGACCGCGGCGGTGGGGGCGGTCATCGGGGCGTCGGTCATGGCAGCTCCTGGTCGGACGGGCGGTCGGGGGCAGGCGGGGGCGTGAGCGCGGACCGCTCCGGGGCGCCGGCCCGCCCGGTGGCGGGCC
>NZ_JBJGZT010000018.1:0-95230 GCF_054050655.1 Geodermatophilus sp. SYSU D00663
CTCCGCCCCGCCCCCGCCCCCCCCCCCCCCCCCCCCCCCCCCCCCCCCCGCGCCCCCGCCCCCCCGCCCCCCCCCCCCCCCCCCCCGCCCCCCCCCCCCCCCCCCCCCCCCCGCCCCTGGCCGCCGACGCAGCGTTGCCCGCCGGCGGCCGGTGCGCCTGCTCGACGGCGGACCCGGCCTGGAGGTGCGCGTGGCCGGCCGGCCGCCCGGGGACACCGGCCGGCTCGCCCTCGCCGCGTCCGCCGTCACCGCGGTGCGCGTCGAGGCCGGCGACGGCGGCTGGGTGCGCCTGACGGCGGGACCGGGCGGCCCGGCCCCGGCCTGAGCCGGGGCCGGGCCGGGACCGGCGCGGTCTCAGCGCGGGAGCAGCCGCCCGAGGACGCCCCGGACCGTCGCGCCCACCCGGTAGGACTGCACCAGCCAGGCGTTGCAGGTGATCACCGCGCCGGCCAGGGCCGGGACGGCCGCCTGCGCGACCCGCTGCCGGGCCTGCCACTTCCGGATCTCCGGCGGCGTCCCGGCCGACGGCAGCGTGGCGTCCTTGACCTCGAGGCCGCCGTCGGAGGCGGCCTGCTCGGCGAGCCGGCCGATCTTCTGGCCGGTGTACGCCGCGTAGGCGGTGGCGCCGGCGCCGGCGACGGTGAGCGCGGCCTTGAGCGTCCCCACCGTCCCGTAACCCTGCTGCAGGGCCAGCCGCTGGCTGTTCGACCGGGTCAGCTGCAGCCCGGTCACGAGGGTGGCCGCGATCCCGCCCCACTGTGCCGGCGCGAACCGGCCCCAGGCCGAGCTCGCCACCCGGACCTTGTCGATGCCCGCGGTCAGGTCGGCGCCGGACTTGTTCACGCCGGCGATGCCCATCACCGAGCCGCCGAACCACAGGGCGGTGCCGAGGTCGTGCACCGCCTGGGTGAGGAAGCGGTTGTCCGGGCTGGTGGTCGTCGTCACGAGTGCTCCCGTCCGGGTGCCGCGCACCCGTGTGGACCGTCCACCCGGGTCCCCGCTGCTGAGGGGGCGGACGTCCGGGCGGCTACCCGCGCCACGCCGGGGTCACTCCGACGCGCTGGCCGTGTCCCCCTGCGCCTGCTCGCTGCTGGGCGGGCCGATCCACACCGTCTTGGCGTTGGTGAACTCGTACATGCCGAGCTCGGTGAGCTCGCGGCCGTAGCCGCTCTGCTTGACCCCGCCGAAGGGCAGCTCGGGGTAGCTGGTGACCATCCCGTTGACGAACGCCATGCCGCTCTCGACGTCGCGGATGAAGGTGGCCCGCTCCTGCTCGTCCTCGCTCCACAGGTTGGCGCCGAGTCCGTAGGGGTGGCTGTTGGCGATCTCGATGGCCTCCTCGAGACCGTCGACGGTCCACAGCGCGGCGACCGGGCCGAAGACCTCCTCGGCGTAGAGGTCCATCTCCGGCGTGACGCCGGTGAGCAGCGTCGGCTCGTAGAACCAGCCGGGGCGGTCGGGCCGCTTCCCGCCGACGACGACGGTCGCGCCCTTGTCGACGGCGTCCTGCACGTACCGCTCGACGTCCTCGCGGCCGGACTCGGTGGCCAGCGGGCCGACCTGGGTGCCGTCGTCCATCGGGTCGCCGACGACCAGGGCGGCCATCTTCTCGCCGAACAGCCGGGTGAACTCCTCGGCGACGTCGGCGTGCACGAAGAACCGCTTGGCCGCGATGCAGCTCTGCCCGTTGTTCTGGCAGCGCGCGGTGACCGCCACCTCGGCGGCGCGGTCGAGGTCGGCCGAGGGCATGACGATGAACGGGTCGCTGCCCCCGAGCTCGAGCACCGTCTTCTTCAGGACGTCCCCGGCGATCGAGGCCACCGACTGCCCGGCGGGGGCGCTGCCGGTGAGGGTGGCGGCGGCGACGCGCTCGTCGCGCAGGACCCGCTCGATGGTCGAGGAGCCGATCAGCAGGGTCTGGAAGACGTCGGCGGGGAAGCCGGCCTTGCGGAACAGCTCCTCCATGTACAGCGCGGTCTGCGGCACGTTGCTGGCGTGCTTGAGCAGCCCCACGTTGCCGGCCATGAGCGCCGGGGCGGCGAAGCGCATCGCCTGCCAGAGCGGGAAGTTCCACGGCATGATCGCCAGCACGACGCCGATCGGCTGGTGGACCAGGTAGGCCTGCTCGGCCCCGACGGCGCCGGCGTCGGCGGGCTTCGGCTCGAGCATCGCCGGGCCGTTCTCGGCGTAGTACCGCAGCGCCTTGGCGCACTTGGCGACCTCGGCCTCGGCCGCGGCCAGGGTCTTGCCCATCTCGGTGACCATGAGCTCGGCGACCTGGTCGGCGTCGCCGTCGAGGACGTCGGCGGCCGCGCGCAGCCAGCCGGCCCGCTCCTCGGGCCTGGTCAGCCGGTAGCTGCGGAAGGCGGCCGCGGCGCGGCCGATCCTCTCGTCGAGGGCCTCGTCCGACAGCGGCTCGTAGGTCTTGAGCGTCTCGCCGGTGGCCGGGTTGGTGGTGGCGATGGCCATGTCGGTCCCTCCCTCGTCGGCGCGCGGGGCTGCACGCCGTCCCGGGGAGAGCCCCTACCCGTCCCCGCCCCGCTCACGCTCACCCGACCGGCAGCCCGGCCAGCCCGGCGACCAGGCCGAGCACGGCGCACACGCCGAGGGTGCGCAGCACCGACCACCGCACGCGGAAGAGCAGCACCGCCGCGACGACGGCGATCGCCAGCGGCACCCACCGCAGGGTCGTGGGGTCGGGCAGCTCGAGCGCCAGCGGCCCGGCGTCGACCCCGGAGGTCCCCGAGAACAGCGTGTGGACGGCGAAGTAGACCCCGAGGTTCGCGATGACCCCCACGACGGCGGCGGTGATGCCGGTGAGCGCCGCCGACAGCGACCGGTTGCCGCGCAGCCGCTCCATGTAGGGGGCGCCGAGCAGCACGAACAGGAAGCTGGGCACGAAGGTGACCCAGGTGACCAGCAGCGAGGCGAGGACGGCCGCCACCCACGGGTCCAGGTCCCCGGACGCCCGGTACGCGCCGAGGAACGCGACGAACTGGACCACCATGATCAGCGGCCCGGGCGTGGTCTCGGCCAGCGCCAGCCCGCGCACCATCTCGCGCGGGGTCAGCCAGCCGTAGACCTCGACCGCCTGCTGGGCGACGTAGGCCAGGACCGCGTAGGCGCCGCCGAAGGTGACCACCGCGGCGCCGGAGAAGAACAGCCCCTGCTGGGTGAGGACGCTGCCCCCGCCGGTCAGCACGGCGACCGCCGCGACGGGCAGCCCCCAGACGACCAGCCCGGCCAGCAGCACCCGCACGGTGCGCCGCGTGCTGGGTGCCTCGTGGTGCAGGACGTCGTCGGAGACGACCGGCGGCGGCCCGGCGTCGGGCCCCTCGGCCGCCTTCCTCCGCGGCAGCGCCGTCGGCCGCCAGCGGCCCAGGGCCCAGCCGGCGAGCCCGGCGAGGGCGACGACGACCGGGAACGGCACGCCGAAGAGGGCGAGCGCGAGGAACGCCGCGACCGCCAGGACGACCAGGGCGCGGCTGTCCAACGCCTTCTTCCCGACGCGGATGACCGCCTGGACCACGATCGCCAGCACCGCGG
This sequence comes from Geodermatophilus sp. SYSU D00663, assembly GCF_054050655.1. Taxonomy (NCBI): domain Bacteria; kingdom Bacillati; phylum Actinomycetota; class Actinomycetes; order Geodermatophilales; family Geodermatophilaceae; genus Geodermatophilus; species Geodermatophilus sp. SYSU D00663. The sequence goes on from NZ_JBJGZT010000018.1 coordinate 3,547, forward strand.
CGGCCAGACCGGTGAAGACGGCGGTGATCGCGGTGGTGCTGCCGAAGGCGACGTAGACCGCCGAGAGCACCAGCAGCGCGAGCACGCCGGGCAGCACGAACAGGCCGCCGGCGACGAGGCCGCCGCGGGTGCCGTGCAGCAGCCAGCCGACGTAGGTGGCCAGCTGCTGGGCCTCCGGGCCGGGCAGCAGGGTGCAGTAGTTCAGCGCGTGCAGGAACCGGCGCTGGCCGATCCACCGGCGCTCGTCGACCAGCTCCCGCTGCATGACCGCGATCTGGCCGGCCGGGCCGCCGAAGGTCTGCAGCGAGACGAGGAACCAGGCGCGCACCGCCTCGCGGAAGGACGGGTACGCCGTGGCGGGGGCCGCCGTCGGCCCGGCGGGGGTCGGCTCGGTCATCGCGGGCTCCGTCGGGTCAGGCCGGTTCACGGCCGAGCAGCAGGCGGCGTCGGGTGTACTCGTAGAGGCCGTCGAACAGCGGGCCGGAGACGGCGAGGGTCCGCTCGTCGTCGCCGGTCATCGACAGCCCGCGCAGCAGGACGTCGAGGCCCGGCGCCTCCGGGGCGTCGAAGCGGCCGTCGTCCACGTCGGCCTCGTGCACGATCTCGCCGATCCGCTCCAGCACGGGGTCGTCGAGCCCGTGGACGCGCAGGATCGTCTCGAACGAGCAGTCGCCGCCGACGTGGCCCAGCGGGACCCCGCGCATGTCGAACGGGGTGGCGTCGGCCGGGACGTCGGCGGGGTCGGCGACGAAGACGAATTCGGCGTCCGGGTCGACGAAGCGACGGATGAGCCAGGCGCAGGCGGCGCGGTCGACGTGGATCCCGGCGCGGGTCGCCCACCTCACGAGCGGCCCCCTCGCCCGGCCGCGACCGGTTCGCCGGCCGCGGTCGCCAGGGCGCGCAGCGCGGCGCCGGCGACGTCCCGCTCGGGCGGGGGGAAGAAGTCCCGCCTCCCGACGGCACGCCACTCCCCCCGCAGCCGCCGCAGCGCGCGGGTGCGCTCGGCCGGCGGTTCCCCGATCGCCGCGGTGCACTGCGCGGCCAGCTCGCGGTACTCCTCCGCGCGGGCGGCGGCCATGCCCGCGGCCAGCTCGCGCTCCTGCGCGGCGGTCGCCGGGTGCGCGGTCCAGATGCCGGCGCTGCCGCCGGCGGCCAGGACGTCGTCGGCGAGCCACTCGAGCGCCTCCCGGGTGCGGGCGTCGGCCGGCAGGGCCACCACGCCGTCGGCCAGCTGCGCGACGCCGAGCCGGCGCAACCGGCGCCACAGCGTCGTCCGCGGGCCGGAGGGCTCGCGTGGCAGGCGGTAGGACAGCAGCACCCACTCGCCGGTCGCCATCACGGCGCCGATGCAACCACGGTTGCACCGACCGCGTCCAGTGCACCCGCACGCCCGCGGGCGCTCACGCCGCGGGGGCGAGCAGGGGTGCCGGGGTGGTGATCTCGGTGCCGTCGGGCCGGTAGGTGCGCCAGGTGCCGGTCGGTCGTCGCTCGACCCGGAAGCCGTGGTGGACCTTGGTGTGGTGGCGCTCGCAGAGCAGCGCCGAGTTCTCCAGGGAGGTGTCGCCGCCGTCGATCCAGTGGACCAGGTGGTGCACGTCGCACCACCAGGTCGGGGCGCCGCAGCCGGTGAACGCGCACCCGCCGTCGCGCAGTTCCGCCGCCTTGCGGATGTGGCGGCTCATCAGCCGCCGCTCCCGGCCGAGGTGCAGCGGGGCGCCGTCGGGGCCGAACACCACCCGGGACACCGCGCCGTCGCAAGCCAGCCACCGCGCGCGGGCGGCGGAGATGGTGGCGCCGAAGCCCATCCGCCCGGCGTTCGGCCGCCCGTGCGGGTCGACCAGGTCAGCCAGGTCCACGACGACGGCGACCTGCGGCCTGTGGCCGCGCAGCTGCGGCAGCGAGCCCGAGGTCAGCACGTTGTCGGCCACCTGCACGAGCGCGTCGCCGAGGCGCTGGGCGCGGGTGCGCTCGTCGCCGGCGGGGCGGTCGGCCTGCACGTGCGCCTCGAGTGCGGTCTGCAGCCTCTCCCCGCCGACTGCGTCCAGGTGCCCGCGGATCGTGAGGGAGCCGTCGGCGTGCCGGGCCAGCGTCAGCGACCGCCCCTCGGTGGGGTCGGGCTCGGCCCCGTCGGGGTCGAGGGCGTCGAGGTAGTGCTGCACCACCTGGGCGAAGTCCTTGTACGACTGCTCGACCGCCACCCCGGTGAGCACCGCGTCGACCACGGTCAGGTCCACGCTCTGCTCGGCGGCCGAGTCCAGCCGCTCGGGGGTCACCGCCCGCGCCGCGACGGCCACCTGCTCCGCGGTGACCAGTCCGGCGTCGTGGGCCTCGGCGAGGGCGGGCAGGTGCTCCAGCGCCCGCCCGGTGCGCACCAGCCGGGCAGCAGCGGCATCGGAGAGCCGGCAGTGCCCGCGCAGCCACGAGGCCATCGACGCCAGCCCGTCGCGCTCCGGCGCCTGGGACAGCTCCGCGGCGCGCACCGCGCGGGCCAGGCGGGCGTCGATCCGGTTGCGCTCGGCGACCAGCGCGGCGACCTCGTCGAGCACGTCCCCGCCGCCCAGCCCACCCGAACACATGATCGAAGAATAGCCGATCAGAGACGCCCGCGCGACGTGAATCCGCAGCTCAGACGCCTGTCCACAGATCCGGTGGACCCCTTGACGACACCGTGCCGATGAGTCGGCGACACCTCTGGGGTCGTCTGTACATGACCCTCGTCATCGGCGACATCACCGTCTCCCTCGACGGCTTCGTCAGCGGCTCCGGTGAGAGCGTCGAGGCCCTCCACGTCTGGGCACTGCAGAGCGACCACCCCGTCGACCGCGGCGTCCTGGAGCGGCACGCCGCCGCGAGCGGCGCCGTCGTCATGGGCCGGCGCACCTTCGACGACGTCGACCGGGGGTGGACCGACGGGATGGGCTACGGGGCCGCCGTCGACGCCCGGCCGCCCTTCTCCGTCGTCACCAGCGGCCCGCCGGAGCAGCACCGGCTCGCCACCACGCACGACTTCACCTTCGTGACCGCGGGCCCGGAGGCCGCCGTGGACCGGGCGAGTGAGGCGGCCGGCGACCGCGCCGTCTTCGTCATGGGCGGCGGCGCGCTGGTCGGCTCCTGCCTGCGCGACGGGCTGCTGGACGAGCTGCGCCTGCACGTGGCGCCCGAGGTGCTCGGCGCGGGCACGCCGCTGTTCGCCGGCGTCGGCCGCCACCGGCTGGCCCGGGTCGCCGTCGAGGTCTCGCCGGTGTGCACGCACCTGACCTACCGCGTGCACCGCTGACTCAGGGACGGCGGGAGCGGAAGTCGCCGCGGCCGGTGTCGCTGCGCCAGTCGTCGAAGGACTCGCCGGTGAGCTCCTCGAGCAGCGCGACGTCGGGCAGCAGCGGTGCCAGGACCTCGCGCCGCACCTCCACCGGCATCGGCGGCCGCGACGCCCCCTGCGCGTGCAGCGCGGCCAGCAGCGGCCGGGACACCTGCCGCCACACCTGCGGCGGGGCGTACGCGCCGAGCGCCGCACCGGCCCGGGTGACCCGGGCCAGCGCCCGGTACCGCGGCGTGTCGGCCACGTACGGCTTCACGTTCTCCGGCGCCACCGCGTGCGCCACCCCCGGCTCGACGCCGAGGAACGCGCTGACCCGGTCCAGCGTCTCGCGCGGGGAGTCGACCAGCTGCCGGTACCGCAGCAGGAGCACCTGCTCCCGGGGCAGGACGGAGTACAGGTCCCGCAGCTGCTCGCCGTAGCGGCCGAGCCCGCGATAGTGCCAGAACGGCGCCCAGCCGGCGGCGGCCCGGGACTCCTCGCGCTCGACTGCGGTGGCGAAGTCGGCCTCGGGCTCCAGCCCGTCGGCGCGCAGGTGCACCCAGTTCGACCAGGCGCGGTCCACCGGGTCCCGCACGATCGCGACGACGCGGACCCCCGGGACGTCGGCGGCCAGCCGGCGGTGCGCGGCGCGGTCGTACAGGTAGAACGGCGTGCTCTCGCCGCGGACCGTCCCGGGCGGGGCGCCGTCGAACAGCCGCAGGTAGTCCGCGCGGCGCCAGACCCACTCCCGCGCGCTGTGCGCGTCGCCCGGGCCGCGCTGGCCGCGGCGCGGGGGCGGGCCGCCGTCGGTCAGGTAGTACTTCGGCTCCTTGACCGGGGACAGGTACAGCCCCGGGTGGGTGGCCAGCGCGGCGTGCAGCGCCGTCGTCCCGGCCTTCGGCGCCCCGGCCAGCACGAACTGCGGCAGCCGGTCGGCGTCGGTGCTCATCGGTCCCCTCCCTGTCCGCGGCGGCCCGCGGTGTACACACGGGGAGGCCTGTCCCCTCCCCCGAACGGAGCCGCCGCGTGACCGCGTCCGCGCCCCGCCCGCCGGCGCCCGACCGCTTCTGGTCCGACGCCGAGGTCGTCGTCGAGCCCGAGGACCCCCGCCCGGGCTCGTGGGCCGGCGGCCCGTCGGCCCAGCTCGTCGACGGCACGTGGTGGCTGGCCTACCGGCTGCGCCGCCCGGTCGGCGAGGGCCGCGGCTTCGGCAACGTGGTGGCCCGGTCCGACGACGGCGTGCGCTTCGAGCCGGTGCTCGCGATCGGCAAGGAGCGCTTCGGCGCGGAGTCGCTGGAGCGGCCGGCGCTGGTGCACACCCCCGGCGGGCGCTGGCGGCTCTACGTCAGCTGCGCGACGCCGGGCACGAAGCACTGGCGGGTCGACCTGCTCGAGGCCGACACCGTCGAGGGGCTGGCCACCGCCGAGCCCCGCACGGTGCTGCCCGGCGACGCCGCCACCGCGCCCAAGGACCCGGTGGTCCGCTGGGACGGCGACCGGTGGCACGTGTGGGCCTCGGTGCACCCGCTCGACGACCCCGAGGCCACCGACCGCATGACCACCGAGCACGCCACCAGCCCCGACGGCGTCACCTGGACCTGGCGCGGCACCGCCCTCGCCGGCACCGAGGGCAGCTGGGACGCGCGCGGCGTGCGGTTCACCGCGGTGGTGCTCGACGGCTCGCGCACCTGGGCGCTCTACGACGGCCGGGCCACCGCGGAGGAGAACTGGGAGGAGCGGACCGGCCTCGCCGAACACGATGCGGAACACGACGGCGAGCTCGGCTTCCGCGCCGCCGCCGGCGGGCCGTACCTGCAGAGCCCGCACCCGCCGCACGGGCTGCGCTACGCCGACGTCGTCCCGTTGCCCGGCGGCGGGGCGCGCTGGTTCTACGAGGCCACCCGCGCCGACGGCGCCCACGAGCTCCGCACCGTCGTCCTCCCTGCCTGACCGGTCCGGCCGCGTCCTCGACACGCGGTAATCCCTACCAGACCGATGGACTTGACAGGATTTGGCGGGAGGGGCCGGATGGTCGTCGTGGCACCCGCCCTGACGCTCACCCGCCGGTCCGCCGTGGACCTGCTGCGGGTGGCCAGCGCGCTGTGTCCGGTCGCCTGAGCGCCCGACACCCCTTCCTCCGCGCCGTCCCCGACCGGGCCCCGGTGCGCCCTGCTCAGGAGAACCCCGTGACGCCCCTGCTGTCCCCTGCCGACCTCACCCCGCGCACCGCCACCGCCCGCACCGCCACCGCCCGCACCACCTCCGCCGCCGCCCTGGCCGCCGCGCTGCTCGCCGTCGCCGACGAGTGGCTGCCCCGCGTCGAGTACCGCGCGGGCAGCCGCTGGACCGGCCTGCTGCCCGCCGACGACGCCGCCGGCCTGGTGGACCCCTCGCTGCACGCCGACCTCGCCGACGCCCAGGTGTGGCTGCTGACCTGGCTGCCGGGCCAGGGCACCCCGCTGCACGACCACGGGGGCTCGGCGGGCGCCTTCGCCGTCGTCGGCGGGGTGCTCACCGAGGACGTCGTCGGCGGGCGCCCCGGCGCCGTGCGCGAGGCGGCCACCGAGCTGTGGGCCGGCCGGGTGCGGCCGTTCGGGCCCCACCACGTGCACCGGGTGACCAACCGCGGGACAGTGCCCGCCGTGAGCGTGCACGCGTACACCCCGCGCCTGTCCCGGATGACCGCCTACCGCCTCGAGCACGGCACCCTGCTGACCACCGGCACCGAGAAGGCGGGCGTCGACTGGTGACCGGCCGTCCGCCCGGCGCGAAGAGCGTCGGCCAGCTGCTGGAGGAGGCGCGCTCGCGCATCACGCGGGTGACGCCGCAGGAGGCGGCGCGGCGGGTCGCCGACGGCGCGGTGCTCGTCGACATCCGCCCGTAGTCGCAGCGCGAGGCCGACGGCGAGGTGCCCGGCGCGCTCGTCGTCGAGCGCAACCACCTGGAGTGGCGGTTCGACCCGGAGAGCGACGCCCAGGTGCCGCAGGCCACCGGGTACGACGTCGACGTCGTCGTGCTGTGCCAGGAGGGCTACACCTCCAGCCTGGCCGCCGACGCGCTCCGCTCGCTCGGCCTGGCGCGGGCGAGCGACGTGATCGGCGGGCACCGCGCGTGGGTGGCCGCCGGGCTGCCCAGCACCGGCGGGGCCGCCTCCTAGACCGGTCCGGGGACGGCGGCGCGTGACGGAGGCCGCCGCCGTCCCCGGACCACCGCGGTCAGGTCTTGCTCTTCCCCTGGGCGCTGGAGTGCTCGTGGCGGTCGTCGGAGTGCCGGACGGTGCGGATCTGCTTGGAGGCACCGGTGGTGGCGCCCGCCTCGCTGGGCGAGAGCCCTTCCTTCTTGGCCTCGCGGGCGGCGGCGCGCTGGGCGTCGGGATCGGTCTTCTTGCTCATGGGGCGGCGGTACCCGGCTCCCCGTCCGCCACGCCGGAGAGCACCTGGAAGGTCCGCTCCGCCATGAGGTCGGCGCCGAGGTCCCGCTCCGCCCGCGCCCGGGCCCGCGCGCCGAGGGCGGCCCGCCGCGCCGGGTCGGTCAGCAGGCCGCGCAGCGCCGCGGCCAGCGCGCCGGCGTCCTCGACCGGCACGACGACGACGTCCTCCCGCAGCGCGTGCCGCACCCGGCCGACGTCGGTGCTCACGCACGGCAGCCCCTCGGCCATCGCCTCCAGCAGCACCAGCGGTCCCGCCTCCACCCGCGAGGACACCACGAACAGGTCCACCCCGGCGAGGAAGGCGCGGGAGTCGTCCACCCAGCCCGGGAACGCGACCGGCAGGCCGTCGGCCGCGGCGCGCAGGGCCTCCCCGTCGCGGCCGGCGCCGCCGATCACCGCCTCGAACGGCACGTCGAGCCGGCGCAGCGCGGCGAGCAGGACGTCGAAGCCCTTCTGCGCGGTCAACCGGCCGAGCGCCCCGATCCGCGGCACCGCGTTGCCGGCCGGGCCGGCGGGGTCGGGCGGCACGTCGACGCCGTTGGGCACGACGTGCGCCCGCGCCGGGTCGACGCCGAGGTCGGTCACCACCTGCGCGCGGCCCTCCTCCGAGGGGCTGATCACCGCGCCCATCCGCCGGTAGAGGGCGGACAGCACGGCGCGCTCCTCCCCGCCGCGGGTGTCGCCGACCAGGTGCAGCACGCCGGCGGTGGGCGCCACCTGCTGCGCGGCGGCCACCGCGGCGGCGTTGGACGCGGGGTCGACGAGATCGACCACCACGACGTCGGGGCGCTGGGCGGCCAGCACCGCCCGCGTGTGCGGCGCCGCGGCGGTGTGCCGGGTCAGCGGGACGACGGTGCGCTCGACGTCGAGGTGCGCGAAGCCGGCCGCCACCGGCTCGGCGCACACCAGGGACGCCGTCCAGCCGTTGGCGGCCGCGCGGCGCAGGTGGTGCGTCAGCCACACCTCCGCGCCGCCCCACCCGCTGGAGTCGGCGACGAACGAGACCCTCACGAGGCGGCCAGCTCGAGCGCGGCACCGGCCACCGCCGACGGCGAGACGGTCAGCGCGCAGCGGAACTCGATCGGGCAGGCCAGGTGCGGGCACGGCGCGCACGCCACCGTCGGGGTCAGCGCGCGGTGCCGGGGGCCGGGGTGCGCCCACCGGACCGGGTCGCCGGGCAGGAAGACGGTGACGCTGCGGGCACCGACGGCCGCGGCCAGGTGCGCGGAGCCGGTGTCGTTGCCAACCAGCACCGCGCTGTCGCGCAGCAGCGCGGCCAGCCCGCCGAGGCTGGTGGCGCCGGTCAGGTCGACCGCGGGGGCGCGCATCGCCGCGGCCACCCGGGTGGAGATCTCCCGCTCGCCGGCCACCCCGGTGACGACGACGTCGAGCCCCTCGGCGGCCAGCGCGTCGCCGACCGCGGCGTAGCGCTCGACCGGCCAGCGGCGGGTGGGCGCGGACGCCCCCGGGTGCAGGACGGCGTAGCGCCCCGGCTCCAGCCCGGCGGCGGCGAGGGTGGCGGCGTGCTCCGCCTCGTCGTCGGCGGTGACCGGGAAGCCCATGCGGGCGTCCCCGCCGGCCGGCAGGCCGAGGTGCTCGAGCAGCGCGACGTGCCGCGCCGCCTCGTGCAGGTGCAGCGGGTAGCGCAGGTGCAGTGCCTCCGTGCCCGGCGGCGGGTCCCAGCCGGTGGGCGCGAACCCGCCGGTGAGCCGGGCGCCGAGGGCCGCGGCCACCCGGTTGGCGGCCGGCCGGTCGCCGTAGGCCTGCAGCGCGAGGTCGAACCCGCGCTCCCGCGCCGCGGCGGTGAACCCCGCCCACCCCGCGCGGTCGACCGGGCCGTCGGGGACGCCGTCGGCGCCGGGGAACGGCAGCAGCGCGACGGGGACGCCGAGGCGCTCGACCACCGGCGCCGTGCGGCCGAAGGTCACCAGCGTGACCTCGACGTCGGGCCGGGCGGCGCGCAGCCGGCGGAGCGCGGGGACGGTGCACAGCAGGTCGCCCAGGCCCACCCGCAGCCGGACCAGGGCCAGGCGTCGGACGGCGGGGTCGGCGAGGGGCGCGGTCACCAGCGCCCACTGCCCCGGCAGGGCAACTCCATAACGCCCAACCGACGGGTGCCGCCGCTTCGTGGTGCACTACGAGTCCTGCCCCCGACGCCGGAGGTCCCCTGCGTGTCCCGTCCCGCTGCCGCCCTGCACGTGCTGCGCCTGTGCAGCGTGTTCGAACCGCCGGCGGCCCGGCCGGCCACGGCGCCGGGGTCGCTGCCCGGGGAACTGGACGCCCGCGCGGCGCGGTTCGACCCGATCGGCGGGATGCAGAACCACACGGCCACGCTTACCCGGTGCCTCGACGCCGCCGGTGTCACGCAGACGGTGGTGACCGCGCGGCTGGCCGGCCCGCGCGGGACGACGCCGCTGGGCCGCGGCACCCGGGTCTTCCGCACCGGGCTGCCGGTGCCGCGGCTGCGGCAGCTGTGGGCGCTGTCCGGGCTGCCGGCGGTGCTGCGCGCAGGCCGGCGGGCGCCGGTCGACGTCGTGCACGCCCACCAGGGCGAGGACCTCGCCACGCTGCCGCTGGCCCGGCTGGCCGCCCGGGTGCACCGCGCCCCGCTGGTGGTCACCGTGCACTGCAGCGTCGGGCACACGCTCACCGGCCGCGGGCCGCGGGTGCGGCTGCTGCGGGCGCTCGGCGGCTGGATCGAGCGCAGCACGTTCCGCCGCGCCGACGCCGTCGTCGTCCTCACCGGGCGGACCGCGGCGGCCCTGCGCGCGGACGGCGTGCCGGACGAGCGGTTGTCCACCATCCCCTCCGGCTTCGACCCGGCGCTGTTCTCCGGCGGCGCCCCGGACGTGTTCCCCGGGGTGGCGCGGCCGCGGGTCGGCTACGTCGGCCGGCTCGCGCCGCAGAAGGACCCCGCCACGCTGGTGCGCGCGTTCGGGCGGATGCGGGAGGAGGCGTCGCTGGTCGTCGTCGGCGACGGGCCGGACCGGGCGCTGGTGCACCGGCTGGCCGCCGAGAGCCCGGCGGCCGGGCGGATCACGCTGGCCGGGTTCGTCGAGCACGCCCGGGTGCCCGCGGTGCTGGCCTCCCTCGACGTGCTCGTGCTGCCCTCGGCGTACGAGGAGATGGGCTCGGTGCTCACCGAGGCGATGGCCGCGGGCCTGCCGGTGGTCGCCAGCGACGTCGGCGGCATCCCCGAGGTGGTCCGGGACGGGGGGACCGGGCTGCTCGTCCCGCCCGGCGACGCCGACGCGCTGGCCGCCGCGCTGGACCGGGTGGCCGGCGACGACCTGCTGCGCGCCCGGCTGGCCGCCGGCGCCCGCGCCCGCTCGGCCGAGTACGGGTGGCCGGCGCTGTCGGCGCGGGTGGCCGCCGTCTACGACCGGGTGCTCGGCGTCGACTCCGACCTCGAACCCGCCGCGTGAGGCCGCGGGTCGCCGTCCTGGTCCCCGTGCACGACCAGGCGGCGTTCCTGCCCCGGGCGCTGGAGTCGCTGCTCGCCCAGGAGGAGACGGCGTGGGAGGCGGTGGTCGTCGACGACGGCTCCCGCGAGCCGGTCACCGTCCCCGCCGACCCCCGGCTGCGGCTGGTGCGCACCGACGACAACCGCGGCCTGGGTGCGGCGCTCAACCGCGGCCTGGACGAGACCACCGCGCCGGTCGTCGCGTACCTGCCGGCCGACGACGTCTGGTTCCCCGCGCACCTCGCCGGCCTGCTCGAGTGCCTGACCGACGGCGTGGTGCTGGCCCGCGCCGACCTCGACGAGCCGGCGGGCACCTCCTACGCGCAGCTGGTGCAGGTGGCCCACCGGCGCACCGGCGACCGCTGGACCGAGCGCGCGGAGCTGGAGACCGACGACCTCGACCGGCTGATGTGGTCGCGGGTGGCCGCCCGCGGGACGGCGACCGGCACCGGCCGGGTCACCTGCGCGTGGACGCGGCACCCGGGCCAGCGGTCACGCGCGATCCGCGAGTCCTCCGACGGCGGCCTCAACGTGTTCCGCGGCCGCTACCGGGTCGCCGGGCCGCTGCGGTTCGCCTCCACCGACGGCGGGGAGACCGACGAGGTCGCCCGGTACGCGCGGTTCCGCGAGCGCTCGTACCCGCCGTCGCCGGACGGGCTGCGGGTACTGGTGGTCGGCGAGCTCGCGTTCAACCCCGAGCGGGTGCTGGCGCTGGCCGAGCGCGGCCACTCCCTGACCGGTCTGTGGACCCCCGACGGCCTCGGCGACTCCACCGTGGGGCCGCTGCCGTTCGGGCACGTCGCCGACCTCGACCGCGACCGCTGGCGGGACGGGGTGCGCGCGCTCGCCCCCGACGTCGTGTGGGCGCAGCTGAACTGGCGGGCGGTGCCGTTCGCGCACGCCGTGCGGCAGGCGTTCCCCGACCTGCCGTTCGTGTGGCACTTCAAGGAGGCGCCGCAGCGCAGCATCGTGCGCGGGGAGTGGCCGCTGCTGGCCGACCTGGTCTGCGGCGCCGACGCCTGCCTGTTCGCCACCGAGGAGGAGCGCGACTGGTTCGCCCTCGCGCTGGCCGGCCGGGTCGACCCCGCGCGGCTCGGCGTCCTCGACGGCGACCTGCCCAAGCGCGACCGGCTCGACGCGCCGTTCTCGCCCCGGCTCTCCGACGCCGACGGGCAGCCGCACACCGTCCTCGCCGGCCGTCCCTCGGGGCTGGACCTGGACTGGGTGCTGGCGCTGGCCGACCGCGGCGTGCACACCCACCTGTACGGGCAGGTGCGGGCGCCGGGCGCGACGGGGTCGTGGACCGGCTGGCTGGACGAGGCGCTGGCCCGCGCGCCGGGCTTCGTGCACGTGCACCCCGCCGTCGGGCCGGAGGACTGGGTGCGCGAGCTGTCCCGCCACGACGCCGGGTGGCTGCACCGCTTCGACTCGGCCAACGGCGGCGACCTGCGGCGGGCCAGCTGGGACGACCTCAACTCCCCCGCCCGGCTGCCGGTGCTGCTGGCCGCGGGGCTGCCGCTGCTGCAGCAGGCCAACCCCGGCTCGCTGGTCGCGGTGGAGCGGGTGCTGCGCGCCGACGGGACGGGGCTGTTCTACCGCTCCGCCGACGACGTCGCCGCCGCGCTGCACGAGGAGCTCGGGACGCGGGCCGGGCACGCCGCCGCCGTGGCCGCGCGGGAGCGGCACGTCTTCGACGCCCACGCCGACCGCCTGGTGGACCTGTTCCGCTCGATCGCCCGTTGAACCGTCGGACCCCGGGCCTAGCGTCGGCGCCGTGACGGGCGAGCTGCGCTGGGCGGTCACCGACGGGCCGGACGGCACCGCGGCCGTCGAGCTGCCCCGCGACGACGACGACGCGTGGCGCCTCGAGCAGCAGGCCCGCGGCGGCTTCTGGTGCGCCCGCGAGGCCGGCGGCTGCGGCGGCCGGCTCGAGGTCGCGCACGGGCCGCGGCCCGCGTTCCGGCACGGGGGGTCCGCGGCCTGCGCGTTCGCCCGGCACGGCGCCGCGGCCGGCCCCGCCTACGACGCGCTGCGCTACCGCCGCCCCCTGACCGCGTGGCTCACCGGCCAGGGCCACGAGGCCCGGGTGGTGCGGGCGCCCGACCCGGGCGGGCACCCCGGCCTGCACGTCGTCGTCCCCGGCGCGGGCGTCCTCGAGGTCCAGCTCGCCCCGCTGGCCGACGACGCCTGGCGGGAGCGGGACGACGCGCTGCGGCGCGCGGACGGGCGGGTCACCTGGCTGCACGGCCCCGACGCCGAGGTGTCCGCGGCCGCCGAGGCGCGGGTGCGCGGCGCCGCGCTCGTGGTGCGCCGGCACGACCGCGGCCTGATGGTCGGCGTCCGGGACGCCGGCGCCGCCGTCCGCTGGGTGCGGCTGGCCTCCTGCCGGCTGACCGCCGGCGGGCTGGACGTGCCCGGACTGGCCGAGGCCCGCGCCCGGCACGCGCGGCGCACCGCCGAGCGGGAGGCGGCCGCCCGCCGGGCGGGCCGGGCCGCGCGGCGCGCGGCGCGGACCGCCGCGGCACCCTGGCTGCCCGGCTTCGAGCAGCTGCCCCTCCCCGCCCCGGGCCGGGAGGCGCCGGGCCGGGGGGCGCCGGGCCGGGAGGTGGCGGTCTAGGAGGCGCCGGCGCGCGGCGGCTCCTCCGGCTCCCGCTCGTCCCGGACGCGCCCCGGCAGGCGCAGCACCGGCAGGTGCAGGTGCGGCAGGTGCCGCGGCAGCCAGTCCTGCGGGTGCGGCAGCCGGTCCACCAGGCCGGCCGGCAGCCGCACGTGCGGCAGGTGCAGGGAGCCGTAGCGCGGCTCCTCCGGCGGCTCGGGCCGGGCCCGGCGGAGGGCCGCCGTCCAGGCGCTGCGCGCCGCCGCCGCGTGCGCGCGCGCCGCGGCCTGGGCCGCGCGGTGGTCCCGCTCCCAGCGGGCGGTGTTGCTCCGTGCCATCGCGGTGACCAGCGCGGTCAGCACGACGAACCCGACGACGCTGGCGATCGCCCAGCCCATGGCGGCCCTCCCCTGGACCGCGCCGCACAGCCCGGGAGCCCGGCGTCCGCGGCGGTGACCGCAGGATCCCGCCGTCCCGGTTCCGCGACAAGTCGGTCCGCGCGACCCGCCGGGCGACGCGCCGACGCGCCGCCGGGTCCGGGCGGGTCGTGCCCCGCCCCGCCCCGCGGGGCAGGGCGCGACCGGCGCGTCAGCTGACCAGGGCCTGGGTCGCGGACTCCTTGAGCTTGGCGTTCGCCCACCGCATCTGCCGCAGGGTGTCGGGGTGGCAGCGCCGGGCCAGCTCGAACAGCTCCCGCCGCCGGGCTCCCTGCGCGGCCTGGGCGAGCAGCTCCCAGTCCAGCGAGACCCCGGCCGCCTCGCGGTGGACGTGCCGCAGGTCGGCGAGCAGCAGCAGCCCCGGCTCCGACCGGCGCCGCAGCAGGTCGGCCGTCGTCTGCCGGAGCGTCTCCAGGACCCCCGGGTCGCCCGGCGGCTCCGGGTCGAGGTCGACGCCGAAGTCGCGGCCGACCCGTGCCAGCTCGGTGACGTGCCGCTGCGACCAGGCGGCGACGTCCCGGGCGACGTGGAAGACCTCGTGGTCGGAGGCGTGCCGGTCCGAGACGGCGACCAGCGTGCGCGCCAGCCCGGTCTCGGACCGGTGCAGCTCCTCGATCGCCAGTCCCAGCTTCACCGGACCCCCTCCCGCTCCTCCACGAGCGCCGCGTCGCCGCCGCGGGTGGGCGGCACGTCCGCCGCGACCGGCCGCGAGCCGGTGGTGGTCGGCGCCGGGGCCGGCGTGCCGTCGGAGGCGGCCAGCCGGGTCACCGCGGCGGCCGCCGTCTTGAAGATCGGCTGCTTGGACACCGGGTCCCAGTCGGTCGGGGTGAGCTCGTTGGCGGCCCGGTCTGGCTCCTCTCCGCCGGCCCGGTCCCAGTACCCGTAGTGGAACGGCAGGAACAGCACCCCCGGCCGGATGCCGCTCACCCGCAGCCGCGCCTCGACCCGGCCGCGCGGGGTGGACACCTCGAGCAGGTCGCCCTCGCCCCAGCCGCGGTCGGCGGCGTCGGAGGCCGACATCTCCACCCAGACCTCCGGCGCGGCGGCCCGCAGCTGCGGCGCCCGGCCGGTCTTGGTGCGGGTGTGGAACTGGTAGAGGGTCCGGCCGGTGACCAGCTGGAACGGGTGCTCCTGGTCGGGCAGCTCGTGGGGCGGGACGTACTCGGCCGCCTTGAGCACCGCCTTCCCCTCGGGGTTGAGCGCGCGGTACTCGGTCTCGTCGAGCGGGGCGCCGGTGACCATGTCGCGGCCGTAGCTCTCGCAGTACTCGGGGTGCGCGGAGAACCGGCCGTCGGCGTAGAGCCGCTCGGTGCCCTCGGGCGCGTCCTCGGTGACCGGCCACTGGATGCCGTTGCGTTCGCGCAGCTTCGCGTAGGACAGGCCGCTGTAGTCGCAGGGCCGGCCGCGGGAGCACTCCTTCCAGCCCTCGAAGGCGCCCTCGGGGTCGTCCCACTTCACCAGCGGGGCGCCGTCCTTGTCCCGCAGGTCCAGCCGGCGGGCGAAGTCGACGAGGACGTCCAGGTCGGGCCGGGCCTCCCCCGGCGGGTCGACCGCCTTCTCCGACAGGTGCACGGTCCGGTCGGCGTTGGTGAACGTGCCGGTCTTCTCGCCCCACAGGGCCGCGGGCAGGACGACGTCGGCCAGCTGCGCGGTCTCGGTCAGGAAGGCGTCCTGCACGACGAGGAACAGCCGCTCCTGGGCCAGGATCGAGCGGATCCGCCCCAGCTCGGGCAGCGACACCGCGGGGTTGGTCGCCTGCACCCACAGGAACCGCAGCGACCCCTCCTCGGCGTGCCGGAACACCTGCATCGCGTGCGTCGGCGGCGAGTAGGAGGGGATGTCGAACGGGTCGAGGTTCCAGACCCGGGCCAGGTCGGCGACCTGGGCGTCGTCGGACCAGTTGCGGAAGCCGGCGAGGTCGCCGTCCGCCCCGGCCTCGCGGGTGTTCTCCGCGGTGGGCTGGCCGTTCATCTGCAGGATCCCGCAGCCGGGTCTGCCGAGCATGCCCCGGACCAGGTTGAGGTTGTTGACCTGCACGGCGGCCGCGGTGGCCTGGTGCGACTGGTAGAAGCCCTGCAGGACGGTGGACAGCAGCCGCTCGGCCGTGCCGAGGACGCGGGCGGCCTCCCGGATCCGCGCGGCCGGGACGTCGCACACCTGCTCGGCCACCTCGGGCGGGTGGTCGCGGACCCGCTCCGCCAGCTCGTCGAACCCGACGGTGTGCGCCTCGACGTAGTCCCGGTCGACCCACCCGCGGGCGATGACCTCGTGCAGCAGCGCGTTCATCAGCACGACGTTGGTGCCCGGCCGCGGCGCCAGGTGCACGGTCGCCGCGCGGGCCACCGGCGTCTCCCGCGGGTCGACGCACACGATCGCCGGCGGGTGGGGGCCGGCCAGCCGGTCGAGGATCCGGGCCCACAGCACGGTCTGGGTCTCGGCGACGTTGTGCCCGAACAGCGCGATGACGTCGGCGTGGTCCACGTCGGTGTAGGAGCCGGGCTGGCCGTCGCAGGCGAAGGTCTCCTTGAGCGCCGCCGCGGCGGTGGCGGTGCACAGCCGGGTGTTGCCGTCGACGTGGTTGGTGCCGATGCCGCCGTGGGCGATGAGCCCGAGCGTGTAGTACTCCTCGAGGAACAGCTGGCCGGACGTGTAGAAGCCGATCGCGCTGGCGCCCTGCTCGTCGAGCAGGTCCCGGCACCGGCGCACGACGGCGTCCATCGCGGTGTCCCAGTCGGTCTCGACCAGCTCGCCGTCCCGCCGGACCAGCGGCCGGGTCAGCCGCTCGGGTGAGGAGTTGGCCTGCCAGCCGAACAGGTCCTTCGGGTCGAGCCGGCCGTGGTTGACCCGGTCCTCGGCACGGCCGCGGACGCCGACGACGCGGCCGTCCTTGACCGCGATGTCCAGGCCGTCCCCGTTGCTGTGCAGGACCGCCGCCGAGGGCACCCAGCGGTCGACGTCGTCCTCGGTCAGGCCGTCGGCGAGGTGGGTGTCCACCCGCACCGGCCAGGTCTCCCCCGGCCCGTACGGCGTCCTCGTCCCCCACGGCTCGGCGATCCGGTCGATGCGCGCCATGCGAGGTCCTCTCGTCGGTGCCGGTCGGTCCGCAGGGGCCATCTCCGCGGGCCGGTGCCGTCAAACGGCCTGCCGGACGGGGCACCGACCGGTTCGGCCGGATGACGGGGGGTAACCCCGCCGCGGGTCGAGCCGCGGCCCCGCAGCCCCCGGCTCCCCGGAGGTCCCGCAGACGTGTCCGACACGCCCACCCCCGAGCTGCAGACCATGCCGCTCGGCCTGTACGACCTGGTCACCTACTCGATCGCCGGCGCGGGCCTCGCCCTGGTCGCCTACCTCCTCTACTCGTGGACCAGCCGGGACGAGGTCGGTGCCCGCTACCGCCCCGCCGTGGTCGCCGGCCTGTGCATCGCCGGCGTCGCCGCGCTGTCGTACCTGGTGCTGTACCTCGAGTGGGACACCGGCTTCGACCTGCGGGACGGCGTCCTCGTCCCCAACGCGGAGGCGCGCGCGACGCTGTACCCGCGCTACGCCGACTGGTCGGTGACCGTCCCGCTGCTGACCGCGGAGCTGCTGGCCGTCTGCTCGCTCACCGGGGCCCGGGCACGCACCCTGCGGTTCACCACGATGGCCGCGGCCTTCCTCATGATCCTCACCGGGTTCCTGGGCAGCCAGGTGCTGGCCCAGGGCCGCGACGTCGGCGCGCTGGTGCTGTGGGGCTGCATCAGCACCGTCTTCTACGCCTACCTGTACGTCGCGCTGATCGGCGCCGTCCGCGCCTCGACCGGCTCGATGAGCGTCGAGGCCGGGACCAGCCTGCGCAACGCGGCGATCGTGCTGCTGGCGACGTTCGGCGTCTACCCGCTGGTCTACGCGGTCCCGGTGTTCGTCGACGTCACGCCCGCCTGGCTCGCCGGCATGCAGGTGGCCTACTCCGCCGCCGACGTGCTGGCCAAGGTCGGCTTCGGCGTGCTGGTGCACAAGGTGGCCAAGCTGCGCACCGCCGAGGACGTCGCCGCAGGCGTCGACACGCACCCCGAGTCGGTGTGGGTGAGCAACGTGCACCAGAGCGAGGCCGTGCTGCCGGGCACGCAGGCCGAGCACCGCAGCACCCGCTTCGAGGACAACACCGTCGACGACGCCCCGGTGTTCGCCACGCACCCGGCCTACCCGCACGAGCACCACGAGGTCGAGCACCTGCCCGAGCGGGACCCCGGGAGCCGGGTCTCCGCCGGCCGGTACGGGGCGGCCTGGACGGCCGACCGGGCCTGACCGTGCCGTCGCCCGCCGGACCGCTCGCGGCTCCAGCACGGGCCGCCACCGCCGTCTCGCTGACCGCGGTGGCGGCGGTGGTGGCCGTCGAGGTCACCGTCGGCTGGGGGGACCTGGCCTGGCTGCCGCTGGTGGCCGGTCTGCTGCTGGGCCTCCCGCACGGGGCGGTCGACCACCTGGCGCCCGGCTCCCGGCTGCCGCGGCCGGCGCTGGTCGCCCTCGGCTACGCCGCCGTGGCCGCCGCCGGGTGGCTGCTGTTCCGGGCGGCGCCGGGGCCGGGGCTGCTGGTCTTCGTGCTCGTGGCGACCTGGCACTTCGGCACCGGGGAGACCGCCTTCGCCGACCTGCGGGCGGGCCGCCCGGTGCACCGGCAGGCGACGGCGTCGGCGGTGCTGGGCGCGCTGGTGCTGCTCGTCCCCCTGGCGCGCGGGACGCACGAGGCGGCGCCGGTCGTGGCCGCGGTCGTGCCCGGGAGCAGCGGCGTCCTGCCGGCCGCCGTCGTAACGACGGTGCTGGTCACGGTGCTCCCGGCGGCCGCCGCGCTGGCCGCGGAGCGGCTGCTGGCCGGGCGGTGGCTGGAGGCCGCCGAGGTCGCCGCCCTGCTGGTGCTCGTCCTCGTCGTCCCGCCGTTCGCGGCCTTCGGCGTGTGGTTCGGCTGCTGGCACGCCGTCCGCCACGTCGCCCGCCTCGTCGCCGCGGACCCGGCGGACGCGGACGACCTGGCCCGCGGCCGGCTCGGCGCCCCGCTGCGCCGGTTCGCCGCCGCCGCGGCGCTGCCGACCCTGGCGGTGCTCGCGGTGCTGGCGCTGCTGTGGCCGGCCGCGGGAGGCTGGCGCGGGTCCCTGGCCACCGCCCTGCCGGTCCTGGCGGCGCTCACGCTCCCGCACGCGCTCGTCGTTGCCCGGCTCGACCGGACGGCGCGCCGGGACCCGCCGCCCGGGACGGCGCCCGCCGCCCCGG
The DNA here is from genome assembly GCF_054050655.1 of Geodermatophilus sp. SYSU D00663. NCBI lineage: Bacteria > Bacillati > Actinomycetota > Actinomycetes > Geodermatophilales > Geodermatophilaceae > Geodermatophilus > Geodermatophilus sp. SYSU D00663. The sequence goes on from NZ_JBJGZT010000018.1 coordinate 22,015, forward strand.
CCCGACGCAGGGAACGGAGACCGACGTGACCGTCGCCGCCCAGATGCTCGACACCTACCCGGCCGACCTCGGCGGCATCGACCGCGAGCGGTTGACCGCCTGCATCGAGGCGTGCGTCGAGTGCGCGCAGGCGTGCACCGCGTGCGCCGACGCCTGCCTGTCCGAGGAGATGGTCGCCGAGCTCCGGAAGTGCATCCGCACGAACCTGGACTGCGCCGACGTCTGCGAGGCGACGGGGCGCGTGCTGTCCCGGCACACCGGGTACGACGCGAACCTCACCCGCACCGTCCTCGAGGCGTGCGCCGCCGCCTGCCGCGCCTGCGGCGACGAGTGCGCCTCCCACTCCGGGATGCACGAGCACTGCCGGGTCTGCGCGGAGTCCTGCCGGCGCTGCGAGCAGGCCTGCCGCGACCTGGTCGCCACCCTCGGCTGACCGGCCCGCGGGCGCATGGCAGCGTGTGCTCCCGTGGTGAACGTCCTCTCCATCCAGTCGCACGTCGCCTACGGCCACGTGGGCAACTCCTCGGCGGTCTTCCCGCTGCAGCGCCTCGGCGTCGAGGTCTGGCCGGTGCACACCGTCCAGTTCTCCAACCACACCGGCTACGGCGCGTGGACCGGGCGGGTGTTCGACGGCCAGGCGATCGAGGAGGTCGTCGACGGCATCGCCGACCGCGGCGTGCTGGGCACCGCCGACGCCGTCCTGTCCGGTTACCTCGGCTCGGCCGACATCGGCCACGCCGTGGTCGGCACGGTGGGGCGGGTGCGCGCGGCCAACCCCGACGCCGTGTACGCCTGCGACCCGGTCATCGGCGACGTCGGCCGCGGCGTGTTCGTGCGGCCGGGCATCGAGGAGTTCATGCGCGAGGTCGCCGTCCCGGCGGCCGACGTCGTCACCCCCAACCACTACGAGCTCGACCTGCTCGCGCGGACGACGACCCGCACGCTCGCCGAGGTGCAGGACGCCGTCGCCGCGGTGCAGGCGCTGGGCCCGCGGGTGGTGCTGACGACGTCGCTGGTCGCCGACGACACCCCCGACGACGCCGTCGACCTGCTCGCCTCCGAGGGCGGCCGCCACTTCCGCGTGCGCACGCCGCGGCTGTCGGTGTCGGTCAACGGCGCCGGCGACGCGATCGCGGCGCTGTTCCTCGCGCACTGGCTGGACACCCGCTCCGCCGGCGAGGCGCTCGGCCGGGCCGCGGCCAGCGTCTGGGGGCTGCTGCGGCGCACCGAGGAGGCCGGCTCGCGGGAGATCCTGCTGGTCGCCGCCCAGGACGAGTTCGTGTCCCCGTCGCGGACCTTCCCCGTCGACGAGGTCTGACGGAGGACCACCCCTCCTCTCACCCAGCGAGCGGGCCCGCACCGACCTAGCGTCCCCCCGTGGACCTGTTCCGGACGAAGTCGGTGGAGGCCGTCCGCGCGGACGCCGGGGACGACGAGGGGGCGCCCGACGGCGGCGGGCACCTGCGCAAGCGGCTGTCCGCGAGACACCTGGTCGGGTTCGGCATCGGCATCGTCATCGGCACCGGGATCTTCACGCTCACCGGCGTGACGGCGAAGAACAGCGCCGGCCCGGCGGTGGTGGTCTCCTTCGCCGTCGCCGGGCTGGTCGCCCTGCTGGCGGCGGTCTGCTACGCCGAGCTGGCCTCGGCCGTGCCGACGGCGGGGAGCGCGTACACCTACACCTACGCCACGGTCGGCGAGGTCGTCGCCTGGATCATCGGCTGGGACCTGTTCCTGGAGTTCGCCCTCGGCGCGGCCGTGGTCGCCCGCGGCTGGTCGGGCTACGTCGGCAACCTGCTGGACCTGCCGCCGTCGCTGTTCGGCGAGACCGCCACGGTGAACCTGGGCGCGGCGGCGATCGTCGTCGTCCTGACGCTCGTGGCGGTGCTGGGCATCCGCGAGTCGGCGCGGGTCACCGGCGTGCTGGTCGTCGTCAAGGTCGCCGTCTGCCTGTTCGTCATCCTGGCCGGGGTCTGGTTCGTCCGCGGCGCCAACCTCACCCCGTTCGTGCCGCCGTCGGAGCCGGCCGAGACCGGCAGCGGGCTGACCCGGCCGCTCATCGAGGTGATCGCCGGGCTGGAGCCGGTCGCGTTCGGCGTCGGCGGGGTGCTCACCGCGGCGGCCGTCGTCTTCTTCGCCTACACCGGCTTCGAGGCGGTGGCCAACCTGTCGGAGGAGACCCGGCGCCCGGCGCGGGACGTGCCGCTCGGCCTGCTCGGCACCCTCGGGCTGGCCACGGCGCTCTACGTGGGCGTCGCGTTCGTCGTCGTCGGGATGGTCGAGTACACCGACATCGACGAGGGCGCGCCGATCGCCGACGCGTTCGACCAGGTGGGGCTCGGCTGGGCGTCGTCGCTGGTGTCGATCGCCGCGGTGGCCGGGCTGACCTCGGTGATCCTGGTCGACCTGATCACCATCGGCCGGATCGGGTTCGCCATGGGCCGCGACGGGCTGCTGCCGCCGGCGGTGGCCCGGGTCAGCCCGCGCACCGGCGTCCCGGCGCGGGTCACGCTGCTGTTCGCCGTCCTGGTGCTGGTGCTGGCGACGTTCGTGCCGCTCGGGACGCTGGCCGACCTGGTCAGCATCGGCACCCTGTTCGCCTTCCTGCTGGTGGCGGTCGCGGTGCCGGTGCTGCGCCGCACCCGCCCGCAGCTCGAGCGGCCCTTCCGGGTGCCCTTCTCCCCCGTGCTGCCGGCCCTCGCCGCGCTGGCCTGCCTCTACCTGATGCTCAACCTGAGCATCGAGACGTGGCTGCGGTTCCTGGCCTGGCTCGCGCTCGGGATGCTGGTGTACGTGGCCTACGGCTACCGGCACTCCCGGGTCCGTCTGGCCGCACGGGAGCGGGCCGCCGAGCGTGCGTGACCGCCGGTCGGCGTGCCCGACACGCGTGCGACGGGCGGCCCGGGCGAGGACGATGGGCCCATGACCGCTGAGGACCGGGCGCGGGAGGCCGCCGAGCGCGCGGAGGCGGCCGGCCGGCGCACCCGCGAGCTGGCCGACCGGCTGCTCCGCCTGGACTCGGGCCAGGTCCCGTCCGAGCACGACGTCCGGGCGGCGCAGGAGGCGGCCGAGGACTCCGCCGTCCGCGCGGCGGCGGCCCACCACCGCGCCGCCGCGCGGCACGAGCACTCCTCGCAGCTGCACGAGCGCACGGCCCGGCTGCACGACGCCGCCGCCGACCGCGGCATCGGCGACGCCGCGGAGCACCGCCGCCAGGCGGCCCACCACCGCGACGAGGCCGAGGAGGACCGGCGGCAGGCGGCCGCCGACGCCGGGAAGGCCGGCCGGGAGTCCTCGCCGTGAGCACCGACCCGCTGCGCCCGCTGCCGGCCCCGCGCGTCGTCGACGACCTCGCCGAGCTCGCCGTCGCGCACGAGGAGCTGCGGGTCGCCGAGGAGGAGCTGCGCGCGCAGCAGGAGGAGATCGCCCGGCTGGTCGAGCGCTTCGACGGCGAGCGCCGGTGGCACGAGCACGTCGCCGCGGTCCTGCCGGTCGGACTGTTCGTGACCGACGGCGCGGGGAAGCTGGTGGAGGTCAACCCGGCGCTGGCCGCGCTCGTCGGGGTCTCCGTCGCCCGGCTCGCCGGCAAGCCGCTGACCGTCTACCTCGAGCCCCGGGACGTGCCCGGCCTCCGGTCCGCGCTGCGCGGGCTCGGGTCGGGGCAGGCCGCCGAGTACCGCGCCCCGGTCACCGTCCGCGGTCGCCGCGGCGCGAGCGCCGCGGGGCAGCTGTTCGGCGCGCCGGACGTGGTCGACCCGGAGGCGCTGCGGGCGCGGATCCGCTGGGTGCTGGTCACCGACGACAGCGGCATCCCCCTCGGTCCGACCGAGGTCCCCACCGGCGAGCCCGCCTCGCGCGACGGGGACGGCACGCCGGTCACCGTGGCCGAGGCGCTCACCCAGCTGACCCGGCTGGCCGGCACCGACGGGGACCGCCAACAGCTGCTCGGCCGGATGGCGGCGCTCACCCGGGCCGCCGTCCCGGCGGCGAGCTGGGTGAGCATCACCATCGGCTCCCCCGCGGCGCCGCGGTACCTGGGCAGCGACTCCACGGTCGCCCAGGAGGCCGACGCCCGGCAGATGCGGGCCGAGGAGGGACCGTGCCTGGACGCCGCGGCCACCGGCGAGGTCGTCGCCACCGGCGACCTGCGCGCCGATCCCCGCTGGCCGGCGCTGGCCCGGCTGGCCGCGGTCGGCCCGGTGCGCAGCGTCCTCGCGGTGCCGCTGGCGCTGACGGGCGAGCCGACCGGCGTGCTGAACGTCTACTCGTCCCGGGCGGACGCCTTCGGGCCGGCGGACCGGCGGATCGCCGAGCTGGTGGCGGTGGCCCTCGCGGCCGTGCTGCAGGAGGTCGGCGAGCGGGAGGCGCTGCGCCGGCTCACCGCCAACCTCGAGCAGGCGCTGGCGTCGCGGGCGGTCATCGACCAGGCCAAGGGCGTGCTCATGGGCCGGCTCGGCGTCGACGCCGACGACGCGTTCGCCCGGCTGGTCACCCTCAGCAACCGGCTCAACGTCAAGGTCCGCGACCTCGCCCAGCTCGTGGTCGAGGGACACGCCGACGAGGTCATCGCCGCCGCACTGATCAGTCGACGGGGTCCATGAGGACGACGGCGCCGCCGCTCTGCCCGGCGCGGGGCGCGAAGGCGCTCACCGTGACCCGGACCTGCACCGGCCGCCCGCGCCGGTTGACCGCGCGCAGCTCGACGGTCTCGTGGGAGGGCCCCTCACCGGCCACCTGCCGGCGCAGCAGCGGGTGCAGGCTCGACACGGGCAGGCCGATGTCGAGGTTGAGCAGGTACTGGCCGCTGACCTCGTCCTGGCGCAGGCCCCACAGGTCCTCGGCCGCGGCGTTCCACGCCAGCACCCGCAGGTCCCGGTCCACGACGACGACGCCGGCGCGGAAGCTGGAGAGCACGCCGCTCATGAACTCGTTGAGCGTGGCGACCTCGTCGGTGCTGGCGCGCAGCTCCTCGTTGGCCGTGTGGAGCTCGTCGTTCATCGACTGGAGCTCCTCGTTCATCGTCTCCAGCTCCTCGTTGGTCGACTGGAGCTCCTCGTTGGTGGTCTCCAGCTCCTCGACCGTCGACTGCAGCTCCTCGTTGGTGGTCTCCAGCTCCTCGTTGGTCGACTGCAGCTCCTCGTAGGCCGTCTCCAGCTGCCGGTTGGCGTACTCCAGCTCCCGCTGCAGCCGCCGGTAGGGGGTGACGTCCTCGAACACGACCGTGACGCCGAGCGGGCTGCCGTCCTCGCGGGACAGGGGCACCACCTGGACGTCGAAGACGAGGGCCTCCGTGCCCGCCTGGTGCCGCTCCACGCCGCGCAGCCACACGGCGCGCCGGCCGCTCACCGCCTCGGCGATCGCGCCGCGCAGCTCGACCGGGCGGTAGGACACCTCGAGGTCCTGGAACGGCCGGCCGACGTCGCGCTCGTCGACGTGGAACAGCCGCTGGGCGTGGTGGTTGACCAGGGCCAGCCGGCCGTCGGTGTCGAGGACCAGCTGCGCGCCCGGGGAGGCGAGCATCGCCTGGCGCCGCAGCCGGGACAGGTCGCCGATCCCGCCGTCGAGGTCGCTGCGAGTGACGGCCGGGACCGCCCGGTGCTCTGCCTGCCCCCCGCCGTCGCGCTTCCGGAAGAACCGGCGGGTGAGGTCGACCGGGACGAACAGCTGGGCGTGCGAGAGCAGCATCTCGGCCTTGCCGAGGAAGAGCAGCCCGTGCGGGGCGAGCGCGAAGTGCAGCCGGCCGAGGATGCGGTTCTGGGTCTCCGCGTTGAAGTACATGAGCGTGTTGCGGCACAGCAGCAGGTCCACGTGCGAGATCGGCGCGTCCTGCACGAGGTCGTTGCGGCCGAAGATGACCGAGCGCCGCAGGTCCTTGCGGAAGGCGAACCGGGTGCCCTCCTGGGTGAAGTACCGCTCCACCTGCTCGGGGGTCAGGCCCGCCATCTCGCGCTCGGTGAACAGCGCCTGGCGGGCCTGGGCCAGCGCCTCCTCGTCGACGTCGGTGGCGTAGATCTTCACCCGCTCGCGGAACTCGTCGATGCCGAGCGCCTCGGCCAGCAGGATCGCCAGGCTGTAGGCCTCCTGGCCCGACGCGCAGCCGGCGCTCCACACCCGGATCCGCGGGCCGGCGGAGGCCAGCAGGCCCGGCAGCAGCTGGTCGCGCAGGTGGTCCCAGGCCGGGCGGTCGCGGAAGAAGCTCGTGACGTTGATGAGGATCGTGTTGAACAGCGGCGCGAACTCGTCGGGGTGGACCTCGAGGAAGTCCTGGTACTCGGCGACCGACGTCGTGCCGACCTCGGCCATGCGCCGGCGCACCCGGCGGACCAGGCTGGGCCGCTTGTAGCCGGTGAAGTCGAAGCCGCGCCGCTCGCGCAGGTACACCAGCAGCGACTCGAAGTCGGGGTCGATGCCGGCCGCGGCGTCGACGAAGGCGGCGGCCTCGGTGTCGTCGGGCTCGGTGTCGTCGGGCTCGGCGTCGTCGACCAGCAGGTCGTCGTCCTCCGCCGCGTCGCGGGCGGGCAGGTCGTCGCTCGTCACGTCGCCTCCGCCCGGGTCGGAGGTCGTCCCGTCGTCGGTCACCAGGTCCCCGTCCCGCCGTCTCTGCTCGGCCACGGGTCAGGCCCCCGCCGCGCCCGTGGCGGGGTCGCCGAGCTCGTCGTCGACCTGGTCCGGGACGCCCTCGCCGTTCAGCGCACCGCGCTCGAGCAGGTTCCGCAGCAGCGCGGCGGCCCCCAGCGCCTCGTCGTGCCGGCGCCGGAAGGCGAGCGCGCTGTGCCGGTGTCCGCCGTCCTCCGCGCGCAGGCCCATGCGCAGGCTCAGCGCCGCCCGCTCCTCCAGGCCGCGCAGCGCCATCCACAGCGCGCCCTCCAGCGCCTGCGCCTGCTCGGCGGCCAGCGCCTCGGGCGACCAGGCGTGGCCGACGCGGCACCGGTACCGCTCCATGCCGCCCTCGCTGATCGAGAACAGCGCACCGTGGCAGCTGGGGCAGCCGAAGCCCGACGGCGTCCCCGGCCGCGCGTCCTCGTCCATCGCCTCGCCGTCGAGTCGGGCCATCTCCGTCTCCGTCGTCATGAGGGGGGTGGGTGCCGGGGCGACGGCGTCGACCTCCTCGCGCACCAGCCGGTCCAGCAGCCGGGGCAGCTCGGCGAGTGCGGCGACGTGGTCGGCCCCGCCGACCTCCACCGCGTGCAGCGGCATGCTCGGGTAGAGGGCCTCCCCCGGGTCCTGCGCGACGGTCGCCCCGCCCCGGGCGCGGACGGCGATCGTGCCCGCGGTGCCGTCGTCGAGCGCGCCGGACAGGACGACCGAGACCACCCGGGGGCCGTGCGCGCGGGCGGCCGAGCGGAACAGGACGTCGACCGCCGGCCGGCAGCCGTTCTCGCGCGGTCCCCGGGAGAGCTGCACGTGGCCGTCGGCCACCATCAGGTGCCGGTCCGGCACGGCGACGACGACCGTGCCGGGCTCCAGCCGCATCCCGTCCTCGGCCGCGGACACCCGCAGCGCCGACACCCGCGCGAGGATGGCCGGCAGCGCGCTGCGCCCGCTGGAGGGCATGTGCAGCACCACCAGGACCGCCGCGGGCAGGTCCCGCGGGAGGCCGGCGAGCAGGTCGCGCAGTGCCTCGACGCCGCCGGCCGAGGCGCCGATCACCACCAGGTCGCGGTGCATCCGGTACCGCCTCCTCCGTGCCGGACGCCCTCCTGGCTCACGGGGGCGTCAACGGAACCGTAGTTGCCTCCCGGCCGGCTGACCGCGTGGCGTGCGCGGGTCGCCCGCGAGGATGTCGTCATGGACCTCAACGCCGACCTCGGGGAGTCCTTCGGTGCGTGGACCCTCGGCGACGACGCCGCGATGCTGCAGGTGGTGACCAGCGCGAACGTCGCCTGCGGCTTCCACGCCGGCGACCCGCTGACGCTGCGGCGGGTGTGCGCGCAGGCCGCGGACGCCGGCGTCGCGATCGGGGCGCAGGTGTCCTACCGGGACCTCGCCGGCTTCGGCCGCCGGTTCCTCGACGCCGCGCCCGACGAGCTCGCCGCCGACGTGCTCTACCAGCTCGGCGCGCTCGACGGCCTGGCGCGGGTGGCGGGGACGCGGGTGCGCTACGTCAAGCCGCACGGGGCGCTGTACAACGCGGTCGTCGCGCACGAGGAGCAGGCCGCGGCCGTGGTGTCCGCCGTCGCCGCGTACGACAGGTCGCTGCCCGTGCTGGGGCTGCCGGGCTCGGCGTTCCTGCGGCTGGCCGGCGAGGCGGGGCTGCCCACGGTGGCCGAGGCGTTCGCCGACCGCGCCTACACCCCGGCCGGCACGCTGGTCCCCCGCCGGCAGCCGGGTGCGGTGCTCACCGACGCCGGCGAGATCGCCCGGCGGTGCGTGGCGATGGCCGCCGGGGAGCCGGTGACCGACGTCGACGGCGGTCCGCTGGTGCTGGCGCCGGACTCGATCTGCGTGCACGGCGACACCCCGGGCGCGGTGGCGATCGCCCGGGAGGTGCGGGCGGCGCTCACCGGCGCCGGCGTCGCGCTGGCGCCGTTCGCCTGATGCGCGTCCTGCCGAGCGGGTCGTCCGCGCTGCTGGTGGAGCTCGACGACCTCGACGCCGTCCTCGGCTTCTCCGCCGCGCTGCGCGACCGGGCGCTGCCCGGCGTCGTCGACGTCGTCCCGGCCGCGCGGACGGTGCTGGTGGTGGCCGACGGCGACCTCGCCGACGTGCGGGCCGCGCTCGAGCGGCTGCCGTGGCGGCCCGGCCGGGCGGGCACCGGCGAGCGGGTCGAGCTGCCGGTCCGCTACGACGGCGCCGACCTCGCCGACGTCGCGGAGCTGCTGGGCACCGACCCCGACGGCGTCGTCGCGGCGCACAGCGGGCGGGAGTGGACCGTGGCGTTCTGCGGCTTCTCGCCGGGGTTCGGCTACTGCGTCCCCGACGGGCCGCCCTGGGACGTGCCGCGGCTGGCCACCCCGCGCACCCGGGTGCCGGCCGGGTCGGTGGGCCTGGCCGGCGGGTTCACCGGGGTCTACCCGAGCGCGTCGCCGGGCGGGTGGCGGCTGGTCGGGCGCACCGACGTCGCGGTGTTCGACCTGTCCCGCGACCCGGCCGCGCTGCTGCGCCCGGGCGTGCGGGTGCGGTTCGTGCCGTGCTGACCGTGCTGTCCCCCGGCCCGCTGACCACGGTGCAGGACCGCGGCCGGCCCGGGCTCGGCGGGATCGGCGTGGGCCGGTCGGGGGCCGCCGACCGCGCCGCGGCCGCGCTGGCGAACCGGCTGGTGGGCAACGACCCCGCGGCCGCGGTGCTGGAGGTGACCCTCGGCGGGCTGGTGGTGCGCGCCGGGGCGGACCTGCTCGTCGTCACCACGGGCGCGCGGTGCCCGGGGTCGCCGGTGCACGCCGCACCCGGCCTGCTCCGCGCCGGGGCGGCCCTGGCGCTCGGGACGCCGGCCGCCGGGCTGCGGACCTACCTCGCCGTCCGCGGCGGGATCGCCGTCCCGCCGGTGCTGGGCTCGCGGTCCACCGACGTGCTCTCCGGCCTCGGGCCGGCGCCGCTGCGCGCCGGGGACGTCCTGCCGGCCGGGGACGCCGCCGGCCCGCTGCCCGGCGTCGACCTCGCGCCGGTCGCCGACCCGCCCGCCGGGGAGGTGACCGTGCGGCTGCTGCCCGGCCCGCGCGCCGACTGGCTGACGGGGGCGGCGCTGGACGCGCTCGGCTCGGCCGCGTGGACGGTCACCGCGCAGAGCAACCGGGTGGGGCTGCGGCTGGCCGGCCCGCGGCTGGACCGCGCGGTCGGGGGCGAGCTGGCCAGCGAGGGGCTGGTCCGCGGCGCGGTGCAGGTGCCGCCGTCGGGGCAGCCGGTGCTGTTCCTCGCCGACGCGCCGGTGACCGGCGGCTACCCGGTGGCCGGCTACGTCGCCGACGGCGACGTCGACCGCTGCGCGCAGCTGCGCCCGGGGCAGTCGCTGCGGCTCCGGCGCTAGGCGCGCAGCAGCGTGACGTCGACGGTCAGGGTGCGGAAGGGGTTGGGCAGGCCGAGGGCGGCGGCGCGCCCGGCGTCGTCGACCTCGGGCACGTCCCGGACGAGGCTCTCCTTGACCCCGAACACCGCGTCGGAGTCGAGGTAGGGGCTGTCGGCGACGAACACGTGCGTGGTCACCGGCCGGTACCCCGGCGCCGCGGCGATGACGTGCAGGTGCGCGGGCCGGTTGGGGTGCCGGCCGGTGGCGGCGAGCAGCTGCCCGACCGGGCCGTCGTCGGGGATGGGGTACCAGCGCGGGACGACCGAGCGGAACCAGAAGCGGCCGTCCTCGCCGGCGGTGAAGAGCCCGCGCAGGTTGCCCGGCGGCTGCACGTCCGGCTGCTGGACGTCGTAGAAGCCGTCCGCGTTGGCCTGCCAGACGTCGACGGTGGCGCCGGCCAGCGGCTCGCCGTCCGGGCCGGTGACCCGCCCCGAGACCAGGCACGGGGCGCCCTTGCCGTCGAGGGCGATGTCGTCGCCGAGCTGCCGCTCCGGCGACTCGACCTGGTGGAAGGGGCCGAGCACGGTGGACTCGGTGCCGGTGCCGCCGCTGCGGTGGTTGATCGTCTCCACGAGCATCGAGACGCCGAGGACGTCGGAGAGCAGGACGAACTCCTGCCGCACGGCGTCGCTGGTGTGGCCGGTGCGGGTGAGGAAGTCGATCGCCGCGGCCCACTCCTCCTCGGTCAGCTCGACGTCCTTGACGAAGGCGTGCAGGTGACGGACCAGCGACGTCACCACCTGCCGCAGCCGGGGGTCCGGGGTGCCCGCGAAGCTGGCGGCGACGACGTCGGCCGAGCGCTCCTCGCTGAACAGCTCGTGCATGCCGGCCACTCTCCCGGGGCCGTGCACCTGCGCGGAAGTGCACGGCCCCGGGCGCTCAGAACGGGTAGGCGGGCAGGTCGCCGCGCAGGGTGACCCACTGGGTCTCGGTGAACGCCTCGATGTTGGCCTGCGGCCCGCCGTGCCGGGAGCCGGTGCCGGACGCGCCGACGCCGCCGAACGGGGCGACCGCCTCGTCGTTGACCGTCTGGTCGTTGATGTGCACGAGCCCGGACGGGATGCGCTCGGCGAGCTCGAGGCCGGCGTAGACGTCGCGGGTGAGGATGCCGAGGCTCAGGCCGTACTCGGTGCCGGCGGCGAGCCCGGCGACCTCGTCGAGGCTGGAGAACGGCGTCACCGGGGCGACCGGCCCGAAGATCTCCTCCTGGTAGGCCGGGTGGTCGATCGCGACGCCGCCGAGGACGGTCGGCCGGTAGAACAGCCCCTCGTAGGTGCCGCCGGTGCGCACGGTGGCGCCCCGCTCGACGCTGGCGGTGACCAGGCCGTGCACGCGGTCGCGCTGCCCGGCGTCGATGAGCGGGCCGAGCGCCACCTGCTCGCGGAACGGGTCGCCGACCGGCAGCTTCTCGACCTTCTCGGTGAGGACGGCGGTGTACTCCTCGGCGATCGACTCGTGCACCAGGTGGCGGCTGGTGGCCATGCAGATCTGGCCCTGGTGGCTGAACGTGCCCCAGGCGCCGACGCTGGCCGCCGCGGTGACGTCGACGTCGGGCAGCACGATCAGCGCGGAGTTGCCGCCGAGCTCCAGGTGCGCGCGCTTGAGGTGCTGCCCGGCGAGCGCGCCGACGGCCCGGCCGGCCCTCGTCGAACCGGTGAAGGCGATGACCCGCACCTGCGGCGCGGTGACCAGCGCCTCGCCGACGTCGGCGCCGCCGGGCAGGACCTGGAAGACGCCGGCCGGCAGCCCGGCCTCCTCGAAGACGCGGGCGAAGACGGCGCCGCCGGAGACGGCCGTGCGCGGGTCGGGCTTGAGGACGACGGCGTTGCCGAGCGCCAGCGCCGGGGCGATCGCGCGGATCGCGAGGATGGTCGGCACGTTGAACGGCGCGATGACGCCGACGACGCCGGCCGGGACGCGGCGGGCGAAGCTCAGCCGCGGGGCGCCGGTGCGCAGCAGTTCCCCGTAGGGGTGGCTCGGCAGGGCGGAGGCCTCGTAGCACTCCTGGGCGCTGGTGTGGACCTGGAAGTCGCCGAACGGCTGGATCGCGCCGGACTCGCGGGCCAGCCAGCCCTTGATCTCGTCGGCGGCGTCCTCGAGCACCTGGCCGGCCCGGCGCAGGACCCGCGCGCGCTCCTCGAACGGGGCGGCGGCCCAGGCGCGCTGGGCTGCCGCCGCCCGCTCGGCTGCCGCGTGGACGTCCTCGGGAGTCGCCTTCCCCACCGGCGCGATGACGTCACCGGTGGCCGGCTCCACCGCGTCGTACGTGCCGCCGGACCCGTCGGTCCAGGCGCCGGTCCAGACCTTGCCCTGCCACGCGCCGTCGTCCAGGAGTGCCACGTCGTCCCTCTCTCGTCCTGCTGATGGTCCCGCTGCTTCCCGTTGCGCCTGCGATCCTGGCGGAGGTGTCCCGTGACCGCCGCGCAAGGGGTCGGCGAGGTCTGTGGACGGACCGCTGACCTGGGGATTCAGGGTGCAGGCGGTCGTCGGACCCCGTAAACTTCGATCATGTGTTCGGGTGGACTGTGCAGTGGTGACGTCCTCGACGACGTCGCCACGCTGGTCGCCGAGCGCAACCGGATCGACGCCCGCCTCGCCCGCGCGGTCCGTGCCGCGGAGCTGTCCCAGGCGCCGGAGCGCGACGGCCTGACGTCGATGACCTCGTGGCTGCGCGGCCACTGCCGGCTGTCGACGGCGGAGGCGTCGCGCCTGGTGCGCACCGGGCGGGCGCTGGAGCACCTGCCCGCCCTCGCCGAGGCGCACGACGCCGGTCTCGTGTCCGCCGAGCAGGTCACCGTCGCGACACGGGCGGTGACCCCCGAACGCCTCACCGCCGCCGCGGCCGCCGGGGTGGACCTGGCGGTGATCGACGTGGCGTTCACCGGCGTGGCGGTCGAGCAGTCGCACGCCGACCTGGTCCAGGTGGTGCAGCACTACTGCAACGCCCTCGATCCCGACGGGCTCGAGCCCGATCCGACCGAGGGGCGGTCGTTGACGCTGGCCCGGCACGCCGACGGGTCGCTGTCCTTCCGCGGGCACCTGGACGCGGTCGGCGGGGAGAGGCTGCAGACCGCGCTGGAGGCGCACGTGCAGGCCGACCGCCCCGCCGGCGACGAGCGCACCCGCGCCCAGCGCCTCGGCGACGCGCTGGTGCAGGTCGCCGACAACGCCCTGGCCGCCGGCTCGCTGCCGCAGCTGCGCGGCCACAAGCCGCAGATCGCCGTCGTCATCGACGTGGAGGACCTGGTCGATCCGGCCGGGCGGCCGAACGCCGGGCGGATGGGCTTCGGCGCCACCATCTCCGCCGCGAGAGCCCGCTGGCTGGCCTGCGACGGCGCCATCTCCCGCGTGGTGTTCGGCCCCGACGGCGCACCCCTGGACCTCGGCCGGGAGCGGCGGCTGATGAGCCGCCACATCCGCCGCGCCGCCGAACTGCGCGACGGCGGGTGCGTGTTCGCCGGCTGCGGCGCCCCGACCTGGTGGTGCGATGTCCACCACCTGGTCCACTGGATCGACGGTGGCGAGACGTCACTGGAGAACTCGGCGCTGCTCTGCGAGCGCCACCACACCAAGGTCCACCACGGCTTCCGCGTGGAACGACAACCCACCGGGACCTGGCGCACCTGGCGGCCCGACGGCACCGAGATCACCACCCCGGCACCACTGCTGGCGCCCGCCGCCTGAGCGCGCCCGGGGGCCCTGGCGCGCCCTCCCGCCGTCAGGTCTCGGACCAGACGCCGAGCTGGTTGCCGCTCGGGTCGGTGAAGGAGAACCGGCGCCCGCCGGGGAACGCGTACGGGCCGTCGACGACGCGGCCGCCGGCGCTCGTGACGGCGTCCACGGAGGCGTCCAGGTCGGCGGAGTACAGCAGCACGAGCGGGCCGCCGGCGCGCACCTCGTCGTCCAGGCGCAGGCCGCCGACCTCCTCCGCCGGGTCGTCGGGGTCCTGGATGCCGGCGTAGCCGGGGCCGTAGTCGGTGAACCGCCATCCGAAGGCGTCGGCGTAGAAGCGCCGGGTCCGGTCGAGGTCGGTCACGGCGAGTTCGACGTAGTCGATGGCGTGGTGCCGGTGCCGGGGCGAGGAGTCGGCCATGCCCGGCAGCCTGCACCCGCGCAGTGACGGGGCACGGCACCACCGGGAGGCGGGCGGCGACCGGAGCGCTCCTCCCCGTGACGACGCACCGCGCCCCTCGAACGCCTGCGCGGCACGCCCCCGGACGGCCCGGCACCGTCCCGTCCCCCACCTACCGTCCTGCTCATGAGGGCCGGAGGAGTGCAGGCGGGAGGGGCGTACCTGGACGGGATCCGGAGCCGGCTGCTGCTCGCGGTCCTCGTCGGCCTGGGCGCGGCGCTCCTCCACCACTGGCTGGACGACGAGGTCACCGCGACGGTCCTCGTCGGGCTCGTCACCGTCGCCGCGATCGCCCTGACGCCCAGCCCCCCGGAGCCCGCCGGAGGGGACTGAGGGCCCGGGTCAGCCGGCGCGCATCTCCTCCAGGATCGGGCCGGCGACCTTGAAGGCGTGGTTGGCGGCCGGGACGCCGGCGTAGACGGCGGCGTGCTGGACGACCTCGGCGATCTGGTCCTCGGTCAGGCCGTTGTGCACCGCGGCGCGCACGTGCAGCGCGAACTCGTCCCAGTGCCGCAGCGCGATGCAGATCGACAGCGTGGCGATGCTGCGCTCGCGCCGCTCGAGGCCCGGCCGCTGCCAGACGTCGCCCCACGCCACCCGGGTGATGAAGTCCTGGAACCCGGCGGTGAACGGCGTCGTGTTCGCCACCGCCCGGTCCACCCAGGCGTCGCCGAGCACCTCGCGCCGGGTGCGCATCCCCGCCTCGCGGCGGGCCTCGTCGGTGGTGAGGTCGTCCGGGTCGAGCGGCGCGTCGCTCACGCGTGACCCCCGGCGGCGTCGAGGTGGCCGAGCAGCGCGCCGGTGACCTCCAGCGGCTGCTCCAGGTTGGGCAGATGCGCGCCCGGGCTGACCGACAGCAGCGAGGCGCCGGCGATCCCGTCGGCGATCAGCTGCTGGTGCGGCGGCGGCAGCGCCGGGTCCTCCGCGCCGGACACCACCAGCGTGGGCGCGGTGATCCGCGCGAGGTCCTCGCGGGCGTCGAAGTGCCCGACCGCCTCGCAGCAGCCGGCGTACCCCTCGTCGTCGGCGCCGGCGATCATCGCCTCCAGCCGCGCCACCAGGTCCGGGTGCTGCGCGGCGTAGGCCGGGGTCAGCCAGCGGCTCACGATCGCCGGCGCGAGCGGCGCGGTCCCGCCGGAGCGGGCCTGCACCGCCCGGTCGAGGAAGCCCTGCGGCTCCGGCCTCGCCGAGGTGCACAGCAGCGCCAGCCGGCCCACCCGCTCGGGCTCGCGCGCGGCCAGCCGCATCGCCGTCATCCCGCCCAGGGACAGCCCCGCCACGTGCGCGCGCCGCACCCGGAGCCGGTCCAGCAGCGCGAGGACGTCGTCGACCAGGTCGTCGACGGTGTACGGCCCGGCCGGCGCGGGCGACTCCCCGTGCCCCCGGGTGTCGTAGGTGACCACGCGGTAGCGCTCGGCCAGGGCCGGCACCTGCGGGTCCCACATCCCCCGGGTGGCGCCCAGCGAGTTGGACAGGACGACGACCGGCGCGTCGGCCGGCCCGTCCTCGGTGTAGCTGACCTCGACCGCGGTCACGGTGCCCCTTCCACCAGCTGCTCGTGCTCGGCCAGCGCGGCGTCCACCTGCGCGCCGGCCTCCCCCACGTCCGGCGCGGCCGCGGCCAGCACCGCGGCGACGTCGACGTCGGTCCGCGTGGCCACCACCTCGGCCAGCGTCCGGCCCGTCTCGCGCGCGTGCCGCGCGGCCTCCGCGGCCGCGTCGTGCGCCGCCGCCCGCCCCAGCTCCGGCGTCAGCGCATCGGCCAGCGCGCCGGCCAACGACCCCTCGCCGGCCGCGGACACCGCCTCGGCCATCCGGCCGACATCGGGCCGCAGCCCGCGCAGGCTCTCCGCCAGCCAGGACGCGGCCGACCCGACGGTGACGAGCAGGTCGGTCAGCGTCGGCCACTCGCTGTGCCACGCGCCGGCGGCCCGCTCGTGCTCCTGCTCCATCGCGCCCAGCAGCGTCGCCACCAGGCCCGGGGCCCGCCGCGCGCACGCCCGCGCCGAGATCGCCGCCACCGGGTTGCGCTTGTGCGGCATCGCCGACGACCCGCCCCGCGCCTGACCGGCAGGACCCTCGCCGATCTCCGCGACCTCGGCCACCTCCGACTGGGCCAGCAGCACCACGTCGACGGCGACCGTCGCCACCACGCCCGCGGCCGCGCCCAGCGCCCCGGCGAGGTCGGCCACCGGCAGCCGCGTGGTGAACCACGGCACGGCGGGCGCGACGAGCCCCAGCTCCTCCGCCAGCGCCGCCCGCACCGCCGTCCCGGCGCCCCGCGACGCGGCCAGCGTCCCGACCGCGCCGCCGTACTGCACCGGCAGCGAGGCGACCACCTCGGCCAGCCGCAGCCGCGCGCCGTCCAGCCCGGCGAGCCACGTGGCGGCCTTGAGCCCGAACGTCGTCGGCACCGCCTGCTGCATCAGCGTCCGGCCGACGACCACGTCGTCGCGGTGCGCCCGCGCCAGCGCCGCGCAGGACTCCGCCGCCGCGGCCAGGTCGGCGTCCAGCGCCGCCACCGCCCGCCGGGCGAGCAGCAGCAGCGCGGTGTCGAGCACGTCCTGGCTGGTGGCGCCGACGTGCACGGCGACGGCGTCGCGCTCCCCCACCGCGGCCTGCAGCGCCCGCACCAGCGGCGGCACCGGGTTGCCGGCGTCGGCGGCGTGCGCGACGACGGCGGCGAGGTCCAGCCGCGAGGGGTCGGCGCAGGCGGCGGTCACGGCGTCGGCGGCCGTCGCGGGCACCAGGCCCGCCGCGGCGGCGGCGCGGGCGAGAGCGGCCTCGACCTCCAGCAGCGCGCGGAACCAGGCGTCGTCGGACACGGCCGCCGCCGCACCGCCGCGGGCGAAGGTGCCGGCGAACAGACCTGTCACGGCGTCCTTCCTACCGGCGGCCGCGGGGTCTCGCTCGGACGGCAGCGCACCTCAGAGGGCGAAGAAGACCGTCTCGCGGTCCCCCTGCAGGTGCACGTCGAAGCGGTAGCCGTCCTCGGCGGGCCGGGCGAGCAGCGTGGCCCGGCGGTCCTCCGGCAGCGCGGCCAGCACCGGGTCCGCCGCGTTGGCCTCGGCCTCGTCGGCGAAGTAGACGCGGGTGACGACGCGGTCGAGCAGGCCGCGGGCGAACACCGAGACGTCGAGGTGCGGCGCCTGCAGGCCGCCCTCGCCGTCGGGCACGCGGCCGGGCTTGAGGGTGAACACCGCGAACTCGCCGGTGATCGTGGAGGAGCGCGCGTAGCCGCGGAAGCCGGGGTACGCCGAGGGCCCGCGCGGGTCCTCCGGCGAGGGGAAGCGGCCGTCGGGGTCGGCCTGCCAGGTCTCGACCAGCGCGTCGGGGACGGCGTCGCCGGCGCCGTCGACCACCCGGCCGCGGATCCAGAAGCCGCCGGGCGTGCCCTCGGCGGCGGCCCACGCGCCGTCCGGCCAGGTCAGGCCGATCGCGAGGTAGGGCCCGACGGTCGCGCTGGGGGTGGTGCCGAGCCGGAACGGCTCGGTCAGGAAGCCGGTGCCGCGCTGCCCGGAGCGGGGCTGGAAGGGGACGGCCGGGTCCGGCGGGACGTCCAGCGGGTCCACGATCGGGTCCACGATCACGCCACGTCCCCGTCGTCGTCGGTCTCGAACGGCGTCTGCTCCGTGCCGCGCAGCACGATGTCCCACTCGAAGGCCAGCGCCCAGTTGTCCTGCGTGCGCTCCAGGGAGTGGCGGCTGACCGCCCGGTGCCGGGCCGCCGCGGGGATCGCGTTGAAGATCGGGTCCTGGCCGAACAGCGGGTCGTCCGGGAAGTACATCTGGGTGACCAGGCGCTGGGTGAACGCCCGGCCGAACAGGCTGAAGTGGATGTGCGCCGGCCGCCAGGCGTTGTGGTGGTTGCCCCACGGGTATGCGCCGGGCTTGATCGTCAGGAACTCGTAGCGGCCCAGGCTGTCGGTGACCACCCGGCCCAGCCCGTCGAAGTGCGGGTCCAGGGGCGCGGGCCAGTTGTCGACGACGTGCCGGTAGCGGCCCGCCGCGTTGGCCTGCCACACCTCGACGAGCGCGTGGGGCACCGGGCGGCCGTCGCTGTCCAGGACCCGCCCGTACACGAGGATCCGCTGGCCGATCGCCTCGCCGCCGTTGCGCAGGGTCAGGTCGGCGTCCGCCGGCAGCACCCGGTCCTCGCCGAGCACCGGGCCGGTGACCTCGGTGAGCCGGTGCGGCAGGTCCACGGGCGTGCGCAGCGGCGCGCGCAGCGCGGTGCTCCGGTAGTCCGGGAAGCCGACGGGCGTCCGGGTCCCGTCGGGTTCGCGCAGGTACCGCGGCAGGACGAGCCTGCCCTCCGACGTGGTCCCGGTCATGGCGGGAACGTACGTCCGGGCGACGGCGGCGGGCGAGCGTCGGGTCCCGTCCAGCGGAAGACGCCGGTCGGTCAGCGGGCCGCGGACGACGCCGCGAGGGAGGCCAGGTGGGCGTGCACGAGCGTCACCGCGAGCGCGCCCTCCCCGACCGCCGAGGCCACCCGCTTGACCGAACCCTGCCGCACGTCGCCGGCGGCGAAGACGCCCGGCGTGCTGGTCTCCAGCAGCGCCGGCGGCCGGTCCAGCGGCCAGGCCGGCGTGACGTCGCCGCCGGCCAGCAGCGCCGCCCCGGTGAGCAGGAAGCCCCAGCGGTCGCGGGCCAGCGTCCCGGCCAGCCAGTCCGTGCGCGGCTCGCTGCCGATCATCACGAACAGCATCCCCGGCTCCTCGGTCTCCGCGCCGGTGTCCAGGTCGCGCAGGACGACGGTCTCCAGGACGTCGCTGCCGCGCCCGCCGGCCACCTGCACGCGGTACCGGACGTCGACCCGCGGCAGCGCCTCGAGCTCGCGGATGAGGTAGTCCGACATCGTCTCGGCGAGCGAGGATCGGCGGACCAGCACGGTCACCCGCTCGGCGTAGCGCGAGAGGTACACCGCCGCCTGCCCGGCCGAGTTGCCGCCGCCGACGACGAACACGTGCCGCCCGGCCATGGCCGGCGCCTCGCTGACCGCCGCCCCGTAGAAGACGCCGCGGCCGGTGAACGCCTCGAGCTCCGGCACGCCGACCCGCCGCCAGGCCGCGCCGGTGGCGATCACCACGCTGCGCGCCCGCACCGCCGTCCCGTCGTGCAGCGTGATCCGGTGCAGCCCGTCCTCGGTGCGCAGCGACGCGGCGGTGCGCATGAAGGAGAACGTCGTGCCGAACGCCCAGGCCTGCAGGTAGGCGGAGAACGCCAGCCGGCTGCCGCTCACCCCGGTGGGGAACCCGAGGTAGTTGCGGATCAGCGAGCTGGTGCCCGCCTGCCCGCCGACCGCCTCGCACTCCAGGTGCAGCGTGTCCAGCCCCTCGGAGGCGGCGTACACGCTCGCACCCAGGCCCGCGGGCCCGGCGCCGACGATCGCGACGTCGTGGACGGCGTCGGGGTCCAGCGGGTCGAACAGGCCGAACGCCTCGGCCACCTCCAGGTCGGTCGGCGCCTCGAGCACGGTCTGCTCGGGCCGGAACCGGACGACGACGACCGGCAGCCGCGGCTGCTCCAGCTCCAGGTCGGCGAGCATCGCGCGGCCCTCGGGCGAGCCGGCCTCGTAGATGCCGAGCGGGATGCGGTTGCGGGTCATCTGGTCGCGCAGGTGCTGGGCGTGCGGGTCCCACCGGTGCCCGATGATCCGCACCGCCTCGAAGCCGCCGCCGCGCCGCGAGGACCACTCGTCGAGGATCTCGGTCACCGAGCGGTGGAACTCCTCGTCGGGGCAGCCCTGCGGGGCGTACACCCAGCGGTCGAGCTGGCCGACGGTGATCGCCTCGAAGATCGGCCGGGCGGTCTCGAACGCGCCCCACCGGACCAGGGCCACGGCGATGGCACCGGGGTGCTCCGCGTGGCAGGCGCGCAGCACCTCCAGCCCGTCGGGGTCGTCCTCCCCGAGGCCGCCGAGGAGCACGGCCACCGTCGGGTCGCCCGCGGCGGACAGCGCGGCGTCCAGCTCGCCGCGGCCGGTCGCGGAGACGACGCGGTAGTCGCTGCCGTAGCGGCGCTCGAGCTCCCGGGTGGTCGAGGTCCGCAGGCCGGCGTCCCGGGCGACGACGGCCAGGGCGGTGCCGGTCACGACGCCGCTCCGGACGGGCGGGCGGGGACCGGGACAGGGGCACCGTGCACGGGGCTCTCCGGGTGCGCGCATCCCCCGTGCGGACCGTGGGCGCGGCCAGCCAACCACTCCCCCGGGCCCGCTGTCACCGGGTTCCGGGGCGCCTCCGCCGTCCCTAGACTCCCCGACGTCGGCGACGTCGGCGACCTCGGCAGGAGGTGCACGTGGCCGCTCCGGCGGGGACGCCCGGGATGCCGCGGACCATCGCGACGCCCGACCAGCGGCTGCGCGTCTTCGTCTCCTCCACCCTCGAGGAGCTGGCGGCCGAGCGGCGGGCGGTCCGTGACGCCGTCGCCCGGCTGCGGCTCACCCCGGTGATGTTCGAGCTCGGCGCGCGCCCGCACCCGCCGCGCGACCTCTACCGCGCCTACCTCGCGCAGAGCGACGTCTTCGTCGGCGTCTACGGCGACCGCTACGGCTGGGTGGGCCCGGACATGGCGGTGTCGGGCCTGGAGGACGAGCTCGAGCTGTCCGAGGGGATGCCGCGGCTGCTCTACGTCCGCACGCCGGCGCCCGGCCGCGACCCCCGGCTGGCCCGGCTGCTGGAGCGGGTGCAGGCCGAGGGCGGCGTCTCGACCACGCCCTACCGCGACCCGGCCGAGCTCGGCGAGCTGGTCGCCGACGACCTCGCCGTGCTGCTGAGCGAGCGCTTCACCCGGTCGGTCCCGGCGCCGCCCGGGCTGGCCGCCGGGTGGCTGCCGACGCCGCCCACGCCGATGGTGGACCGCACCGCCGAGCTGGCCACCGTCACCGGGCTGCTGGGCGACCCGGCGGTGCGGCTGGTGGTGCTCACCGGGCCCGGCGGCATCGGGAAGACCCGGCTGGCGCTGGCCGCGGCCGCGGCGGTGGAGCCCGGCCGGGACGGCGTGTGGTTCGTCGACCTCTCCGGCGTCCGCGACCGCGCCGACGTGCCCGCGGCCGTGGCCGAGGCGGTCGGGGTGTCCGCCGAGGGCAGCCGCCCCCTGCTCGACCAGGTGGCCGACCGGCTGGCCGGCCGCCGGGCGCTGCTCGTCGTCGACAACCTCGAGCAGGTGGCCGGCGCCGCCCCGGACCTCGCGGCGCTGCTGGCCCGCTGCCCGCTCACCCAGCTGCTGGTCACCAGCCGCGCCGTGCTGCGGCTGCGCGGCGAGCACGACGTGCCGATCGAGCCGCTGCGGACGCCGGCCGCCGACGAGGTCCCCGGTTCCGCCCCCGCGGTGGAGCTGTTCGTGGCCCGCGCCCGCCAGGCCGACCCCTCCTTCGCGCTCACCGCCGCCACCGCCGGCCCGGTCACCGAGCTGGTGCGCCGGCTCGACGGGCTGCCGCTGGCGGTCGAGCTGGCCGCGGCCCGGGTGCGCACGCTGCCGCCACGGCTGCTGCTGGCCCGCCTGGACCGCGCGCTCGACCTCGGCGACCCCGACGTCGACGTCCCCGACCGCCAGCGCACCCTGCGGTCCACCATCGCCTGGAGCCACGACCTGCTCGACGAGCGCGGCCGGGCGCTGCTGGCGCGGCTGTCGGTGTGCGCGGACGGCTGCACCCTCGACACCGCCGAGGTGGTGGGCGCCGGCCGGGGCGAGGACGGAGCCGCCGACCTCGACGTCCTGGAGACGCTGTCGGACCTGGTCGGGCACAGCCTGGTCACCCCCACCGACACCGGCGACGGCGAGCCGCGGTTCCGCATGCTCGAGCTGGTCCGCGCGTTCGCCGCCGAGCGGCTGCGCGAGCGCGGCGAGGAGGAGGCGACCCGGGTCCGCTGGGCGCAGCACCTGGCCCGGCTGGGCGCCGAGGCCGGCGCGGGGCTGGCCGGCCCGGCCGCGCGGCTGTGGCGGGACCGGCTGGACGCCGAGACCGCCGACCTGCGCGCCGCGCTGCGCTGGGCGGTGGCCACCGACCACGCGGACCTCGCCGTCCGGCTCACCGCGCCGCTGGTCCGCTGGTGGTGGGCGCGCGGGCTGCTGCCGGCGATGGCGGGGCTGGCCGAGCAGACGGCGGCGCTGCCGTCGGCGGCCGCGCTGCCGCCGGACCTGGCCGGCCGGCTGGCCTGGGCGCGGGCCGCGCTGCGGATCGCCCTCGGCGACCGGGCGAGCGCGGCCGGCCTGCTCGACGGCGTGGTCGACGACGCCCGCCGCCGCGACGACGCGTGGCTGCTCGGCCACGCCCTCGGCGCGCGGGCGATGAGCCTGTCCCCGGCCGACCCGCGCGTCGTCCCGCTGCTCGACGAGGCGCTGGACCAGCTGCGGCGCAGCGGCGACGGCTGGTCGGTCGCGTTCAGCGGGATGCTGCGCGTGGGGGTCGCGCTGGCCGGCGGGGACGTGGCCGCCGCCGAGCGGGTCGCGGGAGAGGCGCGGGAGCTGGCCGCGGCGGCCGCCGACGACCAGCTCGCCGCGCTGCTCGGCGACGCCCTGGCGCTGGCCGCGCTGCTGGCCGGCGACCTGCCCCGCGCGCGGGCCCGGCTGGACGAGGCCGTGGCGCTGCACCGGCGCACCCGCGACCTGGAGGGCGCGGCGACCTGCCTGGAGGTGCTCGCCGCGCTCGCCCTCGCCGAGGGCCGGCACGCCGCGGCGGCCCGGCTCGTGGGCGCCGCCGACGCCGCCCGCACCACCCTCGGGGTGGCCCGCTGGTCGCCGCACCAGGCGCTGGCCGACCGGCTGCGGGAGGCGCTGCGCGCCGCGCTCGGGGACGACGGCGAGGCGCGCGGGCGGGCCGCCGGCGCGGCGCTGGGCCCCTGGGCCGCGCTGGACGAGGAGCTGGGCGGGCCCTCCTGATCAGCCGACCGCGACCGGCGGGTACTGCGGCAGCGGGGCGGTCCCCGGGTGGGCCACGGTGAACCGGCCGAACTCCTCGTCCCGGCCGGGGTGCACGGGGGCGGGGGCGTCCGCCGTCCCGAGCGGCCGGCCCGCCGGCAGCGTGCTGCGGTACCCGACGGCGCGGAAGGCGGCCAGCGGCGCGAGGGACAGGCCGAGCGCGCGCAGCGCGTCGGCCACCGGGTGCTCCCCCAGCGCGAGCTCGGCACCCCCGGGCCGCGCCTGCCAGCGGGCGAGCACCGGGATCCGCGTCTCCAGCAGCCGCCCGCCGCGGACCGACCACAGCGTCCGCGCCGGGCTGCCGCGCAGCGCCGGGCCGCGGGCGCGCACGGTGTGCACCAGCACGCCGGCGCCGGCCTCCGACAGCCGGACCCGCTGCCGGCCGGGCTCGTCGACGAAGTCCATGTCGCCCAGCCACTTGGGCAGCCCCCACTCGGCGCGGCCGAGGTCCCGGGCCTCGCGGGAGGTCACCGGCAGCTGCAGCACGAAGCCGCCGACCGCCGGGCGGGCGCCGCGCACCGGCCGGCCCGCGACGACGCCCGCGGTCACGCCCACCTCGCCGTAGGGCGCCAGCACGCGCGTGCCGCCGTCGGCGTCGGTCCAGGTGACCGTGCGGTAGCGGAAGGCGTGCACCGCGACGAGCGTGCGGCCGCCGGGCAGGGCGAGCGGCCGGAGCAGCGGCCGGCCGCCGTCGCGGGGCAGCAGCGCGGCGACCGCGCCGGCCGAGGCGAGGTGGTAGGAGCTGGCCACCGCCGCGTCGTGGTAGGCCAGCGGCAGCCGGACGGGATCGGTCACGCACCCCAGCCCACCGGGCCGGGACGCGCACCGGCAGGGTCCGAGGTCCTCCGGCTTCCGCTGGGTGGGAGACTGGTGGGGTGGCGGGCGGTGCGGGCGAGCGGGGGCGGTCGGTGACCTCCCGCGCGCTGGCCGTGCTCGACGCCTTCGACGCGAGCGCGCCGCGGCTGACCCTCACCGAGATCGCCGAGCGGTCGGGCACGCCGCTGACCACCGCGCACCGGCTGCTCGCCGAGCTCACCGGCTGGGGCGCGCTGGCCCGCCGCGCCGACGGCCGCTACGAGATCGGCCGCAAGCTGTGGGACCTCGGCCTGCTCGCCCCCGTGTCGCTCGAGCTGCGCCAGGTGGCCGCGCCGTACCTGCTGGACGTGCACACGGCCACGCGGGACACCGTCCACCTCGCCGTCCGCGACGGCCTGTCGGCGCTCTACGTCGAGCGCATCTCCGGCCGCGAGTCGGTGCCGGTGGTCAGCCAGGTGGGCAGCCGGCTGCCGCTGCACGCCACCGGCGTGGGCAAGGTGCTGCTCGCCGCCGCCCCCGACGACGTCGTCGCCGAGGCCCTGGCCGCGCCGGCCCGGGCCACCCGGCACACCGTCGTCGAGCCGGCCCGGCTGCGCCGGGAGCTCGCCGAGGTGCGCCGGCGCGGCTTCGCGCGCACCGCCGAGGAGATGTCGCTGGGCACGCTGTCGGTGGCCGTGCCGGTGCCGGTGGAGCGCGGCGGCAGCACCGCCGTGGCCGCGGCGCTGGGGATCGTCGTCCCCAGCCACCGGCGCGACCTCTCCCGGCTGGTGCCGGTGCTGGAGGTGGCCGCGCGGGGCATCGGCCGCGCGCTGGCCCGGGCCGCGCACCTGGGCTGACCGGCGCTTCCGCTGGGCGGCAGACCCAGGTGTCCCCCCGCGGACGGCCCGGGTCACACTCGCCGCATGCGCACCCAGGTGGGGATCATCGGCGCCGGCCCGGCCGGCCTGCTGCTGTCGCGGCTGCTCGCGCTGCAGGGCATCGACTCCGTGGTGCTGGAGAACCGCTCGCGCGAGTACGTCGAGGCCCGCATCCGCGCCGGCATCCTCGAGCAGAACACCGTCGACGTCCTCACCGGGGCCGGGATGGGCGACCGGCTGCACCGCGAGGGCCTCGAGCACCGCGGCATCCACCTGCAGTACCCGGGCACGCGGCACACGCTGGACTTCCCCGAGCTGTGCGGCCGGCGGGTGTGGGTCTACGGCCAGACCGAGGTGGTCAAGGACCTGGTCGCCGCCCAGCTCGCCGGCGGCCCGCCGCTGCACTTCGAGGTCTCCGACGTCGCGGTCGAGGACGTCGACACCGACAGCCCGCGCATCCGGTTCACCGACGCCGACGGGACGGCGCAGGTGCTCGAGTGCGACGTCGTCGCCGGCACCGACGGCTTCCACGGCCCGTCGCGGGCCGTCGTCGCCGAGGGCACCCGGCAGCGGCTGTGGGAGCGCACCTACCCGTACGCGTGGCTGGGCATCCTGGCCGACGCCGCCCCGGCCACCGACGAGCTGATCTACGCCTGGCACCCCGAGGGGTTCGCGCTGTACTCGATGCGCTCGCCGTCGGTGTCGCGGCTGTACCTGCAGGTCGACCCGTCGGAGCGGATCGAGGACTGGTCCGACGACCGCATCTGGGAGGGCCTGGCCACCCGCTTCGCGCACGAGGGCTGGGAGATCAACACCGGCCCGGTGCTGGAGAAGTCGATCCTGCCGATGCGCAGCTTCGTCAGCGCGCCGATGCGCCGCGGCCGGCTGTTCCTCGCCGGCGACGCCGCGCACATCGTGCCGCCCACCGGCGCCAAGGGCCTCAACCTCGCCGTCGCCGACGTCGTCCTGCTCTCCCGCGCGCTGGTCCGGCTGCTGCAGGAGAAGGAGACCGACCTCGCCGACGCCTACTCCGACACCGCGCTGCGGCGGGTCTGGCGGGCCACCCACTTCTCCTGGTGGATGACCTCGATGCTGCACACCACCGGCGACCCCTTCGACGCCGAGCTGCAGCTGTCGCAGCTGCGCCGGGTGTGCTCGTCGGAGGCCGCCGCCCGCGAGCTGGCCGAGAACTACACCGGCCTGCCGTACTAGCCGAGCAGCTCGCGCACCCGGCCGGCGGTGCCCGGCGCCAGCGGCAGGTGCGGCAGCACGCCGGTCACCTCCTCGGGCTCCAGTCCCTGCTCGGCCAGGACGGCCACCAGCCGGGCGGCGCCGTCCGGGGGCACCGGGGAGGGCAGGCCGGCGTCCCGGACGGCGGCCAGCGCGAGGAACAGCGCACCGGACAGCCCCTCGTCCGGCTCGGGCTCCGCGTGCGCCGGCGCCGCCGCGGCGCGGGTGGCGGCCTCGGCGGCGCGGACCAGCGACAGCGGCAGCCCCTCCGACTCCACCTCCAGCAGCGGCGTGCGGCCCAGCGCGGCCAGCACGAGGTGCTCGGCCTCGGTGCGCAGCGGCCCCTCCCACTCCATCGCGTGCACGACCTCGCCGAGGTCGGCGCCGTCCTCGCCGAGCTCGTCGAGCAGCTCGGCCCACCGCGCCGGCCGGGTGCGGCGGGCGCGGTCGGCGGCGAGCACGCAGGTCTCGCGCACGAAGGGCTCGAGGACCTCGCGGTCGAACCGGTCGGCGAACACGGTGCCGTCGGCGTCGACGGCGTTGAGCGCGTCCTGGAAGCTGCCCGGGCGGGCGTCGCCGAGCTCGATCCGGCCGTCCTCCTCGCCGGACAGCGGCTGCCCGGTGGCGGCGCGGTCGCCGATGGTGGTGCCGGTGGCCACCAGCCGGCCGCGCAGCCGCAGGTGGTGCGGCCGGTCGGACAGGCCCACCGCCCAGGCGCAGGCCTCGGCGATCAGCGCCGCGCGGCGCTCCCGGAGCACCTCGCGGCCGAGCAGGCCGACCCAGTCGACGTCGAAGGAGGAGCCGTCGAAGGAGGAGCCGTCGAAGGAGGAGCCGTCGGAGGTCACGCTGTCGAACACCCCTCCTTGCTACCCCTCTCGGAGCGCTCCGCGGAGCAGCGCCTCCACGGTGGCCGCCGCCCCGCGGGTGCGCAGCGAGTCCAGCGCGGCCCGGTAGGCGGCCGCGAAGCGGGGGCGGTCGCCGAGGTCGCCGAACAGCTCGCGGTCGGCCAGCGGCGCGAGCGGGTCCTCCCGGGACCGGCGCGCCGCGGCGACCAGGCGGTCGCGGCGGGCGTCGACGAGGCCGGCGGCGTCCCCGCGCCGCTCGAGCCCGTGCACCCACGCCGCGACCACCGCCGCCGAGCGCCGCACCTCGCCGCCGCGGTCCAGGTTGGCCCGCAGCACCGGGAACAGGAACTGCGGCAGCCGGTCGGAGGCGTGCTCGACGATCCGGGCGAGGGTGTCGCGCACGTGCGGGTTGCCGAAGCGGGTGACCAGCTCGGCCCGGTAGCGGCGCAGGTCGGTGCCCGGGACCGGCGGCAGCGTCGGCGTCCCCTCCTCCTCCAGGTAGCCGACCAGCAGCTCGCGCAGCAGCGGGTCGCGCGTCGCCTCGTGCACGTGCTCGTGGCCGAGCAGCGGGCCGAGGTGGCCGAGCACCTGGTGGCCGGCGTTGAGCAGCCGCAGCTTCATCAGCTCGTACGGCACGACGTCACCGACCACCTGCACCCCGACGTCCTCCAGCGGCGGCCGCCCGGCCGGGAAGGCGTCCTCGAGCACCCACTGCGTCCACGGCTCGCACACGACCGGCCAGCGGTCCTCGACGCCGAAGGTGGCGGCGAGCCGGGCGCGGTCGTCGTCGGTGGTGACCGGGGTGATCCGGTCGACCATCGACGACGGGAACGGCACCTCCCGGGTCACCCACTCGCCGAGGGCGTCGTCGCGCAGCCCGGCGAAGGCGGCGAAGCTGCGGCGGGCCAGGGCGCCGTTGGCGGGCACGTTGTCGCAGGAGGCGACGGCGAACGGCGGGAGCCCGCGGGCGCGGCGGCGCACCAGCGCCTCGGTGACCAGGCCGAAGACCGTCGCCGGCGCGGCGCCCGGCCGGAGGTCGGCGACCACGGCGGGCGCCGTCGCGTCGAACTCGCCGGTGGCCGCGGACGCGTTGTAGCCGCCCTCGGTCACGGTCAGCGTGACGATCCGGGTGCCCGGCGCCGCCATCGCCTCGACCACCGCCCCGGGGTCGTCCGGCGCGAGCCGGTAGCCCACGAGCGAGCCGACCACCCGGGCGGTGAGGTGGCCGTCGGGGTGCTTCTCGACCAGCGTGTACAGGCGGTCCTGCGCGGCCATGACCTGGGCCATCCGCCGGTCCGCCGGCAGCACGCCGACGCCGCAGATCCCCCAGTCCTGCCCCGCGCCGGCCTCGAGCAGCCGGTCGAGGTACAGCGCCTGGTGCGCGCGGTGGAAGCCGCCGACCCCGAGGTGGACCACCCCCGCCCGCACCGCGGCGCGGTCGTAGCGCGGCGTCCACACCGACGCGGGCAGCTCGGCCAGCGTCGCGGCGCTCAGCCGGGTCATCGGCGCTCCTCGGGGTCCGGGACGGGACCTCCTCCTACCCCGCCCGGGCGGGCACCGGCACGCGCTGGAGGTCGGTGGCGACGACGAGGTCGCCGTCGAACTCCTCCCGTGCCTCGTCCGTGAAGGCGCGCGGGTCGGCGTAGCGCTGGGAGAAGTGGGTGAGCACCAGCGTGCGCACCCCGGCCTGCGCGGCGACCCGGGCGGCCCGGCGGGCGGTGAGGTGCCCGTACCGCTCGGCCAGGGCCTCGTCGGCGGCGAGGAACGTCGCCTCGATGACCAGCAGGTCCGCGCGGTCGGCGAGCGCGGGGACGGCGTCGCACATGCGGGTGTCCATGACGAAGGCGAACCGCTGCCCGGGCCGCGGCGCGCTGACCTCGGCGAGCCGCACCGTCCGCTCCCCCACCCGCAGGACGCCCTCGCGCTGCAGCCGGCCGACGTCGGGACCGGCCACGCCCGCCCCGGCCAGGCGGTCCGGCAGCATGCGGACGCCGTCGGGCTCGGTCAGCCGGTAGCCGAAGGACTCGACCGGGTGGCTGAGCCGGCACGCCTCGAGGACGCCGGCGGGGTCGTCGGCCAGCCGACCGTCCCCGGACACCGGCTCCTCGCGGACCTCGGCGAGGTCGGCGAACGGGGTGGCGTGCCGCAGCCGGTCGAAGAAGACCTGCCCCGACGCCGGGTAGTGCGCGACCACCGGGTGCGCGACGCCGTCCAGCGACATCCGCTGGACGACGCCGGGCAGGCCCAGGCAGTGGTCGCCGTGGAAGTGGCTGAGCAGGATCCGGTGGACGGCGCTGCTCGGCACCCCGGCGAGCAGCATCTGCCGCTGGGTGCCCTCACCGGGGTCGAACAGGAAGCCTCGGCCGTCCCAGCGCAGCAGGTAGCCGTTGTGGTTGCGGGTGCGGGTGGGCGCCTGGCTCGCGGTGCCGAGCACGACCAGCTCCCGCGCCGCCACCCCCGCGACGCTACCGGCGCCGGCCGCTAGCCGAAGAGGTCGGACAGGAAGGACTCCTTGCGCTTCTTGCCGTGCGAGCCGTGGGAGCCGTGCGACGACGAGTGCGAGGAGCCGCGCACCGCGCCGAGCACCTCGTTCACCACGGCGCCGAGCCCCGCGCCGCCGGCGGCCGGATACTGGCCCCCGTGCTGCTGCGGTGTGCCGTGCTGCTGTGGCGGCTGCTGGGCACCGTGGCCGCCGGACTGCGCGGCGGCCGGCGCGGCGTGCCAGGAGTTCTCGGCGTCGATGAGCCGCTCGAGCTCCCCGCGGTCGAGGAAGATGCCCCGGCACTCGGTGCACTGGTCGACGTGGACGCCGTTGCGCTCGTAGGTGCGCATCGTGCCGTGGCACTTGGGACAGACGAGATCCATGCCGCACGGTACGACGCACGCGGGACCCCCGGAGACCGGGACCGCGTGCCAGGGTGCGCGCCCGTGAGGACAGAGCGCACGGTGACCCTCCGGTTCGGCACGGCCTCCCGGCGGAGCGCCACCCACACCAACCTCTCCGCCGTCCGCAGCGACGGGCCGGTCCTCTGGGTGGCCGGTGACGAGACCGCCACGATCGAGCGGCTGGTGGCCGACGACCCCGCCGACCCCACCTCCTACGGCGACCAGGCCACCTTCTCCCTCGCCGACCTCGTGCCGCTGCCCGGCGGCACCGGCCCCGGGGTCGAGGAGGAGGCGGACGTCGAGGGCCTCGCGCGCACCGGCGACGCGCTGTGGGCGGTCGGCTCGCACAGCCTGCGGCGCCGCCGCATCCGCGACGAGCACGACGGCGAGCAGGCGCTGCGCCGCCTGGCGCGGGTCACCGGCCAGCCGCGCCGGCAGGTGCTGGTGCGCATCCCGGTGGTCGACGTCGACGGGCTGCCCACCCTGGTCAAGGACGACGGCACCCGCAGCGCCGCCGTCTTCGGCACCCGCGGGAAGGACCTGCGCGACCTGCTCGCCGACGACGAGCACCTCGCGCCGTTCCTGCCGATCCCCGGCAAGGACAACGGCCTCGACGTCGAGGGCATCGCGGTCTCCGGCGAGCGCGTCTACCTCGGCCTGCGGGGCCCGGTGCTGCGCGGCTGGGCGGTGGTGCTCGAGCTGCGGCCGGAGGTCGACCGGCGCGACCCCGCCCGGCTGCGCCTGCGGAAGTTCCCCGACGGCCGCCGCTACCGCAAGCACGTGCTGCGGCTGGCGGGCCTGGGCGTGCGCGACCTGTGCCCGCAGGGCGAGGACCTGCTGGTGCTCGCCGGCCCGACCATGGACCTCGACGGCCCGGTGTACGTCTACCGCTGGCACCAGGCCTGCGCGGCGGAGGAGCCGACCGTCGTCCGCGGCGACCGGCTCACCCGCGAGCTGGCGCTGCCCTTCGGCGACGGCGACGACCACGCCGAGGGCATCGGCCTGCTCGGCCCGGCCGGGGACGGCCGGCTGCTGGTCGTCTACGACAGCCCCGCGCCGGCGCGGCTCACCGCCGACGGCGGCGTGCTGGCCGACGTCGTCCGGCTGCCCTGAGTCAGCCGACGCGGACCGGCCGGGCGGCGACGACCCCGGCCGCCGCCAGGCCGAGGCCGACGGCGAGCAGGAGCAGCAGCGGCGCGGTCCACCCGCCGGTCGCCTCCGACAGCGCGCCGACGACGACCGGGCCGAGCGCGCCGACGCCGTAGCCGACCAGCTGGCTCATGCCCGACAGCCGGGCCGCGGCGTCGGCGTCGGCCGCGCGCAGCACCACGAGGGTGACCGCCAGTGCGATGCCCGCACCCTGCGCCAGCCCGCCGACCACCGCCCACGCGGGCCACACCCCGGGTGCGGCGAGCAGCCCGGCGACCGGCACCACCCACAGCGCGGCCACGCCGAGCGCGAGCCCCGCCTGCCCGGGGCGGCGGGCGAGCACGGCCGGCACCAGCAGGCTGCCCGCGATGCCGAGCACCTGGTAGACGGAGGCGGCCACCGAGCCGGTGGCGGCGTCGGTGCCGGCGCGGTCGGCCAGCAGCGTCGGCAGCCACGCGGTGAGCGAGAAGTACAGCGTGGAGTGCAGCGCCTGCACCGCGGTCACCGCCCACGCGACCGGCGACCGCCACAGCGGCCGCGCGCGGGCGGAGCGGGCGGCCGGGACGGGAGCGGCGGCGTCGGCGTGCCGCGCGGCCGCCGCCCAGACGACCGCCGCGACGACGGCCAGCACCCCCTCCGCGGCGAGCGCGCCCCGCCAGCCCAGCACCGCCGCCAGCGGCGCGGTGAACGCCGCGCCCGCGGCGGCGCCGGCCACCAGGGCCGCGGTGTAGAGGCCGGTCACCGTGCCCGCGCGCCGGCCGAACCCCGCCTTGACCACGGCCGGGAGCAGCACGTTGCCCACCGTCATGGCCGCGCCGGTGAGGAAGGTGCCGGCCAGCAGCACGGGGGCGCCGTCGAGGACCCGCAGCCCCTGCGCGACCGCGAGCAGCACCAGCGAGCCGAGGACGGCCGCGCCCGCGCCGACCCGGCGCCCGACGGCGGCCGAGGCCGGCGCCAGCAGCGCGAAGCACAGCACCGGCAGCGTGGTCAGCAGACCCGCGGCGGCCGCGGAGAGGCCGAGGGCGGCGCGGACGTCGTCGAGGACGGGCCCGACGGCGGCGATCGCGCCCCGCAGGTTGAGCGCCGTCAGCAGGACGGCGGCCAGCAGCAGCCGGCCGCCGGGCGAGGCGGCCGGCACGCCCCCATCCTGCGCCGCCGACCGCGGACACGCCGGTTCCGGACCCGGTGCGAATCGTGAAACACGGGCCGCTAGTGTCCCAGCGGCCCGTGGTCCAGCTCACACAGCGGTGAGCTCGCGGGCGACCCAGGAGGTCCCGTGCGCATCCCCGTCCCGCGATCCCTCGGCCGGTCCGTCCTCGCCCTGGTCACCGGCGCCGTGCTCGTCACCGGCGCCGTCGTCACCGCCGGCCCGGCCGCCGCGGTGCCCGGCAACGGCAACGGCGGCGGGGCCGGCAACGCCGCCCCGACGCTCGTCCAGACCGACGAGGGCAAGCTCCGCGGCACCCGGCTCGACGGGTACCGCACCTTCGAGGGCATCCGGTACGCCGAGGCGCCGGTCGGCGAGCGCCGGTTCCGCCCGCCCGTCCCGGTGCAGCCCTTCCGCGGCGTCGCCGACGCCACCACCCCGCACGAGCCGTGCGCGCAGCTGGCCAACGGCACGACCAACGCGTTCCAGACCTTCAACGAGGACTGCCTGTTCCTCAACGTCACCACCCCGGCGGGCCTGGACGCGGCCCGCTCGGACCTGCCGGTCATGGTGTGGATCCACGGCGGCTCCTGGGTCTACGGCAACGGCGCCAACTACGACGCCTCGACGCTGGCCGTCGAGGGCGACGCCGTCGTCGTGACGATCAACTACCGCCTCGGCCCCCTGGGCTTCATGGCCCAGCGCGACCTGTCCGCCGGCAACGGCGCGGTCGGGTCCGGCAGCGCCGGGCTGCTCGACCAGCAGGAGGCGCTGCGCTGGGTGCAGCGCAACATCGACGCCTTCGGCGGCGACCCGGACAACGTGACGGTCTTCGGCGAGTCCGCCGGCGCCTCCTCCGTCTGCGCCCAGTTGGCCTCCCCCACGGCCGCCGGCCTGTTCGACAAGGCGATCGCGCAGAGCTACAGCTGCACCGCCACCTACGACACGCTGGCCGCCGAGGAGGCCACCGGCCAGACCGTCGCGACCACCGTCGGCTGCGCCACCGCCGCCGACGTCGCCGCCTGCCTGCGCGCCGCGCCCGCCGAGGCGCTGCTGCGCGCCTGGCCCGGCGGCTCGTTCGTCGTCGGCGGGTCGTCGCTGCCCGAGCAGCCG
This sequence comes from Geodermatophilus sp. SYSU D00663, assembly GCF_054050655.1. Lineage (NCBI taxonomy): Bacteria > Bacillati > Actinomycetota > Actinomycetes > Geodermatophilales > Geodermatophilaceae > Geodermatophilus > Geodermatophilus sp. SYSU D00663. The sequence goes on from NZ_JBJGZT010000018.1 coordinate 55,113, forward strand.
GGGACCGCGATCGCGGCCGGCCGGTGGAACCGCGTGCCGGTCGTGCACGGCAACCTGCAGGACGAGAACACGCTGTTCACCCCGCTGTCGCTGACCGAGACCCAGCGCCAGGCGCTGCTGTCGGCCGACCCGGCCGTGTACACGGCCACGCTGCAGCAGCGGTTCCCGGTCCGGGCCGAGGCGGTGGCCCAGCGCTACCCGCTGGCGGAGTACGGCTCGACGCTGCGGGTGCTGGCGGCCGTGGCCAGCGACGTCGGCAGCGCGCTGTCGACCTGCACCCACGTGGCGGCCCACGACCTGCTCCGCGGGCAGCAGCCGTCGGGGGTCTTCGCCTACTCGTTCCGCGACCAGGACGCCCCGGCCCTGCTGGACTTCCCGTACGACCCGGCGCGGTACGACGAGGGCGCCCAGCACGCGGGCGAGCTGCCGTACCTGTTCCCGGGCCTGTTCGGCGGCCCGCTGACCGCCGAGCAGCAGGCGCTGTCGACGACGATGGTCCGCTACTGGACCAACTTCGCGGCCACCGGCGACCCGAACGGCCGCGGCGTCCCGGCGTGGAACGCCTACCGCACCCCGGCCGACGTCCAGGGCCTGGACGTCGCGTCGCAGGGCGGCGTCGGCCCGGTCGACGTCGCCGCGGACGCGAACTGCGCGTTCTGGGCGACCCGCTGAGCACCTGAGCAGGGCGCCCGGGCACCACCCCGGGCCCCGGGAGCGGCACGTCCGGTGACCGCCACCCGGGGCCCGGGGCACGTCCCGCCCCACCCGTCCCACGCTCCGAGAGCCGGATCTACTGATCGGTAACGAATGTGGGATCGTCGAGGAACACGTCGAGACGGCGTCACACCGCCGTCAGGAGAGAGGTCCCATGCGGTTGCAGCTTTCCCCGGAGATGGAGGCCTTCCGGGATGAGATGCGCACCTTCTTCACCACCCAGGTGCCGCAGGAGATCCGCGACACCGTCGCGGCCCACCGCCACCTGACCCGCGACCAGTACGTCGAGGCCCAGCGCGTCCTCAACGCCGCCGGCCTGGCCGTGCCGCACTGGCCGGTCGAGTGGGGCGGCCGGGACTGGACGCCGCTGCAGCGCCACATCTGGCGCGAGGAGATGCAGCTCGCCAACGTCCCCGAGCCGCTCGCCTTCAACGCCAGCATGATCGGCCCGGTCATCGCGACGTTCGGCAACCAGGAGCAGAAGGAGCGCTTCCTGGCCAAGACCGCGAACCTCGACATCTGGTGGTGCCAGGGCTTCTCGGAGCCCGACGCCGGCTCCGACCTCGCCTCGCTGCGCACCACCGCCGTCCGCGACGGCGACGACTGGGTGGTCAACGGCCAGAAGACGTGGACCACCCTCGGCCAGCACGCCGACTGGATCTTCTGCCTGGTCCGCACCGACCCGACCGCGGAGAAGAAGCAGCGCGGCATCTCGATGCTGGTCTTCCCGATGGACACCCCGGGCGTGACCCTCCGCCCGATCCAGCTGATCGACGGCGGCCACGAGGTCAACGAGGTCTTCTTCGAGGACGTCCGCGTGCCCGCCGAGAACCTGATCGGCGAGGAGAACCGCGGCTGGGACTACGCCAAGTTCCTCCTCGGCAACGAGCGCGTGGGCATCGCCCGGGTCGGCGCCACCAAGAAGCTCATCGCGCAGGCCAAGGAGCACGCCCGCGAGGTCGTCGTCGCCGGCCGGCCGCTGTCGCAGGACCCGCGCCTCACCGCGCGCATCGCCGAGCTCGAGAACGAGCTGCTGGCCCTGGAGCTGACCGCGCTGCGCGTGGTCGCCAACTCCGCCGACGGCAAGCCGCACCCGGCCTCCTCGGTGCTCAAGCTGCGCGGCTCGGAGCTGCAGCAGGCCGCCACCGAGCTGCTGGTCGACATCGCCGGCCCGCTGTCGGTCGCGTCCTTCGCCGACGGCGGCTCGCAGGTTCCCCAGTGGGCCCGGGTGGCCACGCCGGAGTACCTGAACTACCGCAAGGTCTCCATCTACGGGGGCTCCAACGAGGTCCAGCGGACCATCATCGCCGGCACGATCCTGGGGCTGTGAGCTAGCAGTGGACTTCCAGTACGACAGCGAGCAGAACGACCTCCGCGAGGCCGTCGCGGGCCTGCTGGGCCGCGCCTACGGCGACAGCGAGCGGCGCCGCCAGGTGGTCGCCACCGACCCCGGCTTCGACGAGAAGACCTGGGCGCAGCTGGCCGAGATGGGCGTCCTCGGGCTGCCCTTCGCCGAGGAGGACGGCGGCATGGGCGCCGGCCCGATCGAGGTGGCCCTGGTGGCCGAGGAGATCGGCCGGGTGCTCGCGCCCGAGCCGTTCGTCGAGGCCGTGGTCCTGGCCGGTGGCCTCGTCGCCGCCGTGGGCACCGCGCAGCAGCGGGCGGCGGTCCTCGGGCCGCTGTCCGAGGGCGGCAGCGTGCTCGCGTTCGCGCACGCCGAGCCCGGCACCCGGTGGAGCCCGGCGGCGTCGGCCGTGACCGCCACGCAGGACGGCGGCACCTGGCGGCTGACCGGCGTCAAGGAGCCGGTGCCGGGCGGCGCCCGCGCCGACGTCCTCGTCGTCAGCGCCGTGACCGAGGGCGGCACCGCGCTGTTCCTCGTCCGGGGCGACGCCGAGGGTCTGACCCGCACCGGCTACCGCACCCACGACGGCACCCGCGCGGCCAACGTCACCCTCGACGGCACCCCGGCCGAGCTGCTCGGCGAGGGCACCGCGGACCGCACCGCCGACGTCGAGCGGGCGCAGGCCCTGGCCCGGATCGCCTACAGCGCCGAGGCCGTCGGGGCGATGGACACCGCGCTCAAGACGACCGCGGAGTACCTGAAGACCCGCAAGCAGTTCGGCGTCACGCTCAACCGGTTCCAGGCGCTGACCTTCCGCGCGGCGGACATGTACGTGTCCCTGGAGCTGGCCCGCAGCACCGCGCTGTGGGCGAGCATGGTGGCCGACACCGGCGGCGACGTCGTCACCGCCGCCGACCGCGCCCGGCTGCAGACCAGCCGCGCCGGCCGGCACGTCGGCAAGGAGGCCATCCAGCTGCACGGTGGCATCGGCGTCACCGCGGAGTACTCGGTCGGCCACTACACCAGCCGGCTGACCGCGATCGACCACCTGCTCGGCGACGGCGACTGGGCCGCCGACCGGCTGGCGTCGGCCGTGGACTCCTACCCGACGGTCGACCCGCTGGGCGCCCCGTACACGGGCTGACACCCCGCAGCAGCAGCCGGCGGCCGGCGTCCCCTCCGCGGGGGCGCCGGCCGCTGCCGTTCCCGCCGGCCGACCACCTAGGGTCCGGCGGGTGCTCGCCTGGCTCCTGGTCCCCGCCGTGCTCGCGACGGTCCTCGCCTGGGCCGCGGCGCGGCTGGTCCGGCGCCGCGCCCGTGGCCGCCGTGGCGGGCGGCTCGCCGCCGTCCTGGTCGCCGTCCTCGCCTGGCTGGCCGTCGCGGCGGGCGGGCTGCAGGTGTGGGCGCGGGCGTCCCTGGACTCCTCCGGCATCGCCCGCGCGATCGTGTGGATGGACGCCGACGTCGACGACCGGCTCCGGTTCCCCGAGCTGCCGGTCCCGGCCGGCGGCACCCCGCTGCCGCTGACCGCCGGCTCCCTTCCCGCCGGCGTCCTCGACGAGGTCACCGTCCCCGGCGGCGGCACCGAGGACCTCGCCGCGCTGCTGGACCGCACCCAGACCACGGGCTTCGTCGTGCTGCGCGGGAACGAGGTGCTGCTCGAGCGGTACGGCGCCGGCGGCACGCGGGAGACGCCGATGACGTCGTTCTCGGTGGCCAAGTCGGTGCTGTCCACGCTGGTCGGGCTGGCGATCGACCGCGGCGCGATCGGCGGCCTGGACGACCCGGTCACCGACCACGTCCCCGAGCTGCTCGACCGCGACCCCCGCTTCGGCGCCATCACGCTGCGGCACCTGGTGACCATGTCGTCGGGCCTGTCCTACGAGGAGGAGGGCCTGCCCTGGAGCGACGACGCGCTCACCTACTACGACGTCGACCTGCGGCGGCTCGCCCTGTCGGCCGAGGTCGCGCAGGAGCCGGGGCGGGAGTGGCTGTACTGCAACTACAACCCGCTGCTCGTGGGCCTGGTGCTCGAGCGCGCCGTCGGCGAGCCGGTCGAGGACTTCGCCGCCGAGGCGCTGTGGGGCCCGATGGGCGCCGAGGCGGACGCGAGCTGGAGCGCCGACAGCACGGCCAGCGGGTTCCCCAAGATGGAGAGCGGGTTCAACGCCGTCGCGCGGGACTGGGCCCGGTTCGGGCTGCTGTTCGCCCGGGAGGGCCGCGCCGGCGACCGGCAGGTCGTGCCCGCCGCGTGGGTCGCCGAGGCCACCGCCCGGGACACCTCCGCCGACCCCGCCGAGCACTACCAGTACTGGTGGTGGGTCGACACCGAGCGCGAGGGGCGGTTCTACGCCCGCGGCAACAAGGGCCAGTACGTCTACGTCGACCCGGCCACCGACGTCGTCGTGGTGCGGCTCGGCCGCGAGGAGGGCGCCGACGACTGGCCGGCGGTGCTCCGCGACGTCGCCGACCGGGTGGGCTGAGCGGGCGGCCCCTGCAGGGGGCCGTCGGTCAGTCGCCGACGATGGCGCGGCGCAGGTCCTCGGCGTCGGCGCGCACCTGGTCGAGCACGGCTGCGACGCCGTCCTCGCGCAGCAGCCCGCCGCTGAGCCGCTCGACCGGCACCGGCACGTGCTCCGGGTCGGCGTGGCGGGCGCCGAGCTCGAACGCGACCCGCAGCAGCGTGCCCTCGGCGGAGGTGGGGTCGTCGACGGCGGCCAGCGGCGCGACCATCGCCGGCGGGAAACCCCACTGCTCCAGCGCCACCGCGGACAGCCGCAGCGCGGAGATGCCGTACCGGCACACCTCCGCGGTCCGCCGTGCGGCGAAGGGACGCTGCCCGGCGGCCAGCTCGCGGTAGCCCTCCTGGTCGGCGGCGTGCAGCAGCGCCACGCCGACCTGGGCGAGCAGCCCGAGGCACAGGGCGTCCTGCGGCCGGCTGCCGAAGCGCGGGGCCAGTGCGGAGGCGGCCAGCGCGATGCCGGTGCTGGTCTCCCAGAACCGGTCGGGCAGCTGCGACTCGTCGTCCAGGCACGTCAGCGCGACCGTCGCCATGGTGCGGACCGCGGTGAACCCGATGACGGTGACGGCGAACTGCAGCGTCGTCGCCCGCCCGCTCATGCCGAAGTAGGCCGAGTTGGCCAGCTTCATCACCCGGCCGGCCAGGGCGACGTCGGCGGCGAGCACGTCGGCGAGGGTGCGGGCGCTGGCGTCCTCGGTGTTGGCGACGGCGACCACCTGCGCGGCGACCGGGTGCTGCGCGGCCATGGTGTCGATGCCGGCGAGCAGCCGGTCCAGGTCCACCGCGGGGCGGGACAGGGGCACCGCGGTCACCGGGCACCCACCCAGGTGGCGACGGCCGCGCCGTCCATCGGCTCGGCCAGGGAGAAGCCCTGCAGGTAGGTGGCCCCGAGCTGGCGCAGCGCCACGGCCTGGGCGGAGGTGGCCACGCCCTCGGCGACGGTGGACAGCCCCAGGCTGCGGGCCAGCGCGATGACGGCGCTGGCGATCTCGACGTGCCCGTCGGCGAGCTCGGCCACGAAGGACCGGTCCACCTTGAGGCAGTCGACCGGCAGGTGGCGCAGGTAGGCCAGCGACGAGTAGCCGGTGCCGAAGTCGTCGATCGCCAGCGCCACCCCGAGGTCGCGCAGCCGCTGCAGCAGCGCACGGGCGGCGGCGGGGTCGGTCATGAGCGCGGACTCGGTGATCTCGATCGACAGCCGGGCCGGGGCGACGCCGTGCCGGTCCAGGGCGGCGACCACCTCGCCGGGCAGGCCGGCGTCGAGCTGCAGCGCCGAGACGTTGACGTTGACCTGGGGCGGCGCGGCCGCGCCGAGCGTGCGGTCCCACTCGGCCACCTGGCGGCACGCCTCGTCGAGGACCAGCAGCCCGAGCGCGCCCACCAGCCCGCTCTCCTCGGCCAGCGGCACGAACGTCGCGGGACTGATCGGGCCGCGCTCGGGGTGCACCCAGCGGGCCAGCGCCTCGACGGCCTCCAGCGAGCCGTCGGCGGCGGAGACGATGGGCTGGTAGTGCAGGCCGATCCGCCGCTGCTCGATGGCGTCCCGCAGGTCGGCGACCAGCCGCAGCTTGTCGCGGGCCTCGGCGCGGCCGGCGCGGTCCAGCACCCGCACCCGGCCCTTGCCGCCGGCCTTGGCCTGGTACATGGCGATGTCGCAGTCGCGGACCAGGTCCGCGGCGTCGGCGTGCTCGGGGGCCTGCACGGTGACGCCGACGCTGCAGTGCGGCCGGAACCGCACGCCGGCCAGGTGCACCGGCACCGCGAGCGCGGCGACGATGCGCTCGGCCAGCGCGGCGGCGTCCGCCTCGTCGACGTCCTCGCAGACGACGACGAACTCGTCCCCGCCGAAGCGGGCGACCAGGTCGCCGGGGCGGACCGTGGCGCGCAGCCGCCCGGCGACCTCCACCAGCAACTCGTCGCCGGCCTCGTGGCCGAGGGAGTCGTTGACCACCTTGAAGTCGTCGAGGTCCAGGAACAGGCAGGCCAGGCCGCGGCCGCCGGCGGTGAACCGGCCGGCGAGGTGCTGGTCGAGCAGCGTGCGGTTGGGCAGGCCGGTCAGCGGGTCGTGCTGGGCCTGGTGCGCCAGCCGGGCCTCGAACGCCATCCGGTCGGTGACGTCCTCGACGGTGCCGAGGAAGCCCGCGCCCGCGCCCGGGGTGAACACGTGCCCGAAGCGCAGCACGGTGGTCCGCTCGGTGCCGTCGGGGCGCACCAGGCGCGCCAGCACCTCGCCGTCCCCGCCCTCGAGGACGGCGGCCACGACCTCCACGACGGCGCCCAGGTCGTCCTCGTGCACGCAGCCGGTCCACCCGGTGCCCAGCAGGACCTCGGCGGGCCGCCCGGCCAGCCGGCAGAACGCGTCGTTGACGTGCGCCAGCCGCATGCCCTGCTCGGACAGCAGCGTCGGGACCGGCGAGCGCTCGCTCAGGGTGGCGAAGCGGCGCTCGGCGGCGTCGGCGCCGGCGCGCGCCACCCGGTCGGCGTTCCCGGCCCCGGGCGTGATCGCCAGCGTCCACGCGTCCCCGGCCGGCGCGGGGGTCGCCCGCACGACCGCGTCGGTCAGGCCGCCGTCCGCGGTGCGGACGGGCAGGGCCAGCCGGGAGGTGTGCTCGCGGCGCAGCAGCAGCGGGAGCTCGCCGGCGGCGAGCGTGGGGACCAGGTCGGTGACCGGCCGCCCGGCGAGGTCCTCCGGGGCGGGACCGAGCAGCCGGACGGCGCCCTCGTTGGCCCAGGTGACCCGCGGCGCGTCCCCGATGGTCTCGGCCACGAGCAGGGCGGTCCCCTCGCCCCCCGCCGCCGCGGAGAAGACCGCGGCCACCACCTCCGGGGTCACGGCACCGGCCGGACCCGTGACGGGCGGGCTGGCGGGCACGGGCGTCCTCCTCGACTGCGTCGGCCTGCACGGTCGGTGTCCCCGCACGGGGACACCCCCGCTGCGTCGGCACCGGCGGGGCCGGACTGCAGCCGGGGACGCCGTCCCCTCACCCCGAGGGGTGGGTCCGGGCCGCCTGCGATCCGCGTCACGATCGGGTCCCGGGGGGCGAGGGATGCCGGGTGCGCCTGTCACCATGCAGCCCCGGGGTGGCGAGAGCCCGCCTCCCCCGCAGCACCACCCAGGCCCGCCGGCAACGACGCCGGCCCGAGCTGTCGTTGGAGTGCGCGTGCTCATCGGTGTGCCCGCAGAGACCCGGCGGAACGAGACGCGGGTCGCCGCGACCCCCGCGAGCGTCGGCCGGCTGTGCGCCCTCGGTCACGAGGTCCTCGTCCAGTCCGGCGCCGGGGAGGCGGCCAGCTGCCCCGACGAGGCCTACGTCGCCGCCGGCGCGCGGATCGGCTCGGCCGCCGAGGCGTGGGGCGCCGACGTCGTCCTGCACGTCAACGCCCCGACCCTCGACGAGGTCGCCCGGCTGCGCCCGGACGCGGTGCTGGTCAGCCTGCTGGCCCCGGCCCTGGCGCCCGACCTGCTCGACGCGCTGACCGCCCGCGGCGTCACCGCCCTGGCGATGGACGCCGTCCCCCGCATCTCCCGCGCCCAGTCGCTGGACGTGCTGTCCTCGATGGCCAACATCGCCGGCTACCGGGCCGTCGTCGAGGCCGCGCACGCCTTCGGCCGGTTCTTCACCGGGCAGGTCACCGCGGCGGGCAAGGTGCCGCCGGCCAAGGTCTTCGTGGCCGGCGCCGGCGTCGCGGGGCTCGCCGCCATCGGCGCGGCGAGCAGCCTGGGCGCGATCGTGCGGGCCACCGACGTGCGGCCCGAGGTCGCCGAGCAGGTGCGCTCGCTGGGCGGCGAGTACGTCGGCGTGCCGGCCGACGAGGAGGAGCAGGCCGCCGGCAGCGGCACCGGCTACGCGTCGGTGACGTCGGAGAGCTTCAACGCGCGGGCCGCCGTCATGTACGCCGAGCAGGCCCGCGACGTCGACGTCGTCATCACCACCGCGCTCATCCCCGGCCGCCCGGCGCCCCGGCTGCTCACCGAGGACATGGTGGCGAGCATGAAGCCGGGCTCGGTGGTCGTGGACATGGCCGCCGCGCAGGGCGGCAACGTCGCCGGCTCGGTGCCCGACGAGGTGGTGGTGACCCCGAACGGCGTGACGATCATCGGCTACACCGACCTGCCGGCCCGCCTGCCCGCGCAGGCCTCGCAGCTGTTCGCCACCAACCTGGTCAACCTGCTCACGCTGCTCACCCCCGGCAAGGACGGGCGGCTGGTCCTGGACACGGACGACGTGGTGCAGCGGGCGATGACCGTGACCCGCGACGGCGAGCTGCTGTGGCCCCCGCCGCCGGTGCAGGTCTCCGCCGCCCCGGCCGCCGCCGCGCCGCCACCGGCGCCGCTGCCGCCACCGGAGAGGAAGGCGCCCAGCCCCCGGCGGCGGGCCGCGCTGGTGGGCCTGGCCGCCGCGCTGCTGTTCCTGCTGGCCGCGTTCTCCCCCGACCAGCTCATCGGCAACCTGACGGTGTTCGCGCTCGCCGTCGTCGTCGGCTTCTACGTCATCGGGCACGTGCACCACGCGCTGCACACCCCGCTGATGAGCGTCACCAACGCGATCTCCGGGATCATCGTGGTCGGCGCCCTGCTGCAGCTGGGCCACGTCAGCACGGTGGTCACCGTGCTCGCGTTCCTCGCCGTCCTGCTGGCCAGCATCAACGTGTTCGGCGGCTTCGCCGTGACCCGCCGCATGCTCGGCATGTTCCGGAGGGCCTGACCGCCATGACCGCCACCACCGCCGCGTCCGCGGCCTACATCGTCGCCGGCCTGCTGTTCGTCCTGAGCCTCGCCGGCCTGTCCCGGCACGAGACCGCCAAGGCGGGCAACGCCTACGGCATCGCCGGCATGGCCGTCGCCCTGGTCGCCACCGTCGGGCTGGCCTGGCGCGACGGCGACGCGCTCGCCGTCGGGCTGATCGCCGTCGCCATGGCCCTCGGCGCGGCCATCGGCCTGTGGCGGGCGCGCATCGTCGAGATGACCGGCATGCCCGAGCTCATCGCGCTGCTGCACAGCTTCGTCGGCCTCGCCGCGGTGCTCGTCGGCTGGAACGGCTACCTGTCGGTCGAGGGTGCTGGGTCGTCAGGGGGCGGGGCCGGCGAGGCCGAGGAGCTCGGCCTGCCGGTCGGCATCCACTCCGCCGAGGTCGCGATCGGCGTCTTCATCGGCGCGGTCACCTTCACCGGCTCGATCGTCGCGTTCCTCAAGCTGTCGGCGCGGATCAGGAGCAACCCGCTGGTGCTGCCGGGCAAGAACGCGCTGAACCTGGGCGCGCTCGCGGCGTTCGCCGTCCTGACCGTCGTCTTCGTCGTCTCGCCCGGCCTGGGCGTGCTCGCCGCGGTCACCGTGCTGGCGCTGGCGCTGGGCTGGCACCTGGTCGCCTCGATCGGCGGCGGCGACATGCCGGTCGTCGTCTCGATGCTCAACAGCTACTCCGGCTGGGCGGCCGCGGCGTCGGGCTTCCTGCTCGACAACGACCTGCTGATCATCACCGGCGCGCTGGTCGGCTCCTCGGGTGCCTACCTCTCCTACATCATGTGCCAGGCGATGAACCGCTCGTTCCTGTCGGTCATCGCCGGCGGCTTCGGCAACGAGGGCAGCACCACCGGGGCCGGCACGGTCGAGGGCGAGCACACCGAGACCACCGCCGAGGAGGTCGCGCAGCTGCTGCGCGACGCCGACAGCGTCGTCATCACCCCCGGCTACGGCATGGCGGTCGCGCACGCGCAGAACGCCGTCGCCGACCTCACCCGCACCCTGTCGGACAAGGGCGTGCCGGTCCGCTTCGGCATCCACCCGGTCGCCGGCCGGCTGCCCGGGCACATGAACGTCCTGCTGGCGGAGGCGAAGGTGCCCTACGACGTCGTCCTGGAGATGGACGAGATCAACGACGACTTCCCGAAGACGTCGGTGGTCCTGGTCATCGGCGCCAACGACACGGTGAACCCGGCCGCGGCGGAGGACCCGGGCAGCCCGATCGCCGGCATGCCGGTGCTGCACGTGTGGGAGGCCGAGCACGTCGTCGTGTTCAAGCGGTCGATGAGCACCGGATACGCCGGCGTGCAGAACCCGCTGTTCTTCCGCGAGAACACCCGGATGCTGTTCGGCGACGCGCGCGAGCGCGTCGAGGACATCCTGCGGGCGCTGTGAGCGTGCTCGTCAGCCCGGCGTGGCTGATCGGCGGGCTGCGCAACGTGCCGGGCTTCCTGGCCACCGACGGGCGGGGGCTGGCGTTCGTCAGCGACACCCCGGTGTTCGACGTGCCGCTGGGCGCGGTCACCGACGTCTCGTGGCCGTGGTGGTGGTTCGGCGGCGGGCTGAGGCTGTCGGCGGCCGGGCAGCGGTGGAAGGTCACCTTCGTCCGGCCGAACGGCATGCCGCCGCCGCGGCCGTCGGTGCTGGCGTCGTCGGTGGGCACCGTCGGGGTGCTCACCGGGACGCTGCCGCCGCACGCGCTCGCCGACCTCGACGCGCTGCGCGGGCTGGCCGACGTCCGCGACGGCCGCGCGGCCGGGCGGCGCTGGCGCGAGGTGCTGCCGGGCTGAGTTGCGGGGCGGTCGGCACGGGCGCGACGGTGGACGACGTGGACCCCTTCCGCCTCGGCATGCCGAAGATCCCCGGCCTCACGGAGCTGCTCACGCTCCTGCAGACGCAGACCGAGGCGCTGGCCCAGCTGCCGCGCACGCTGACCGACCTCAACTCCGCCGTCCGGGAGCTCATCGCAGCGACCTCGACGGCGACGTCGGCCATCGCGTCGGCGCAGCGCACCGCGGAGCGGCTGGAGGGGCTGGTCGGCGAGCTGGAGGAACCGGTGCGGGCGCTCAAGCCGGGGCTGGAGCGGGTCGGGCGGGTGCTCGACGACCCCGCCGTCGAGGCGGTGCCGGACATCATCCGCACCATCGACGAGGACCTGATGCCGATGATCGCGACGCTGCGTCAGGCCCAGTCGCGGGTCGCCGGGGTCACCGGCCTGCTGCGCCGCCGCGTCCGCCCCGACGACCGCCCCGACGACCGCCCCGACGACTCGGACGCGGCCGGCTGACGCCCGGTGCGGCCGCCGTCCAGTGCGCCGGGCGCCCGAGGACGGCGGGCAGCCGGGTGCCGCCGTCGCCGCGGGCGGCGGCCACCTGCGGGCGCGTGAGGAACAGCGCGCCGGTGAGGTCGGCGCCGCGCAGGTCGGCCGCGCGCAGGTCCGCGCCGAGCAGGTCGGTGCCGGTGAGGTCGGCCCCGCGCAGGTCCGCGCCGAGCAGGTAGGCACCGCGCAGGCTCACCCGGCGCAGGTCGGTCCTCCGCAGGTCGGCGCCGACCAGGTCGGCGCCGCGCCGGTCCTGCCCACCGGGGCGGACGGCGGCGCTGACCCGGCCCAGCAGCTCCCCCGCCTCCGCGCGGACGACTCCGGCGTCGACCGCCGCCAGCTCGGCCGGTGAGCCCGCGGCCAGCCGCTCGGTGCGCCCGAGAGCGGTCGTGACCTCGTCGTGCAGGCCGGCCGGCAGCGGCAGCGCGGCCGCCTCGGTGAGGTACCAGAGCAGCTCGTGCAGCTGCCGCAGGACGGGGAACGCCGCCGCCACGCCGGGGTCGGCGGCCGGGCGCTCGACGGCGGCGGCCCGCACCAGCCGCTGGCCGGCGCCGAAGCAGTCGAAGACCGTGCAGCCCGGGAAGCCGCGCTGCCGCAGGTCGGCGTGGATGCCGCAGCGGGCGTCCGCGGTGAGGTGGACGCAGGCCCGGCCCGCCGGCTTGTCGATCGCGAAGTCCGCGGACGCGGCGAACGCCGGGAGCACGTAGCACAGCCCGGCGCAGGACGAGCAGTCGGCGGCGAGGTCCCGCCGCCGGTCGGCGGGGGCGGCCGCCGGCGGGGCGGGAGGGGTCACCGGTCGAGGGTATGCCGCGGGCATGGACGTGCTGAGCAGCCGCGTGCTCCTGCGGCCCACCGACCCCGCGCGCTCGCAGGCGTTCTACCGCGAGGTCCTCGGGCTGGCCGTGTACCGCGAGTTCGGCCCGCCCGGGCACCGCGGGCTGGTGTTCTTCCTCGGCAACGGCCTGCTGGAGGTGTCCGGCCGGGCCGACCAGCGCCCGCGCGGGCTGGCGCTGTGGGTGCAGGTGCGCGACCTGGCCGCCGAGGTGGCGCGGCTGGCCGGGGCCGGCGTCCCCGTCGTCGCGGAGCCCGGGCGCATGCCCTGGGGCCTGCTGGAGGCGACGGTCGAGGACCCCGACGGCGTGGCGATCGTGCTCGTCGAGGTCCCCGCCGACCACCCGCTCCGGGTGGACGTCCGCCCGCCCGGCTGAGACGCGGCGGCCGTGCTCCGCCTTTCGCGCGCGAAAGGCGGCCCGGTCCCTAGTCGGTGCCGGACTCCATCGCGGCGCGGTCGAGCGCCTCGTCGTCGACCGGGGTGGTGCGGCCGGCGATCGCCTGCGCGCCGCCCTCGGTCATCCGGTCGATCAACCCGGTGGCGGCCGCCTGCGCGGCGCCGATGACGGCGGGCTCGGCCCCGCCGCCGACCATGCCGAGCCGTGCGTACTGCTCGAGCTTGGCGCGGGAGTCGGCGATGTCGAGGTTGCGCATGGTCAGCTGGCCGATCCGGTCCGTGGGCCCGAAGGCGGGGTCCTCGGTGCGCTCCATCGACAGCTTGTCCGGGTGGTAGCTGAAGGCCGGGCCGGTGGTGTCGACGACCGACCAGTCCTCCCCGCGCCGCAGCCGCAGCGTGACCTCGCCGGTGACGGCCATGCCGACCCACCGCTGCAGCGACTCCCGCAGCATGAGCGCCTGGGGGTCCAGCCACCGGCCCTCGTACATGAGCCGGCCCAGCCGCCGGCCCTCGGTGTGGTAGGTGGCGAGGGTGTCCTCGTTGTGGATGGCGTTGACCAGCCGCTCGTACGCGGCGTGCAGCAGCGCCATGCCCGGCGCCTCGTAGATGCCGCGGCTCTTGGCCTCGATGACCCGGTTCTCGATCTGGTCGGACATGCCCAGCCCGTGCCGGCCGCCGATCGCGTTCACCTCGAGCACGAGGTCGACGGCGGAGGCGTACTCCTTGCCGTTGACCGAGACCGGCCGCCCGTTGGCGAAGCCGATCGTCACGTCCTCGGTCTCGATCTCGACGGCGGGGTCCCAGAACCGAACGCCCATGATCGGCTCGACGATCTCGATGCTCGCGTCGAGGTGCTCCAGCCGCTTGGCCTCGTGGGTGGCACCCCAGATGTTGGCGTCGGTGGAGTAGGCCTTCTCCGCGCTGTCCCGGTAGGGCAGGCCGTGCGCGGTCAGCCACTCCGACATCTCCTTGCGGCCGCCCAGCTCCTCGACGAACCGGGCGTCCAGCCACGGCTTGTAGATCCGCAGCGAGGGGTTGGCCAGCAGGCCGTACCGGTAGAACCGCTCGATGTCGTTGCCCTTGAACGTCGAGCCGTCGCCCCAGATCTGGACGTCGTCCTCGAGCATGGCGCGCACCAGCAGCGTGCCGGTGACCGCGCGGCCGAGCGGGGTGGTGTTGAAGTAGCTGCGCCCGCCGGAGCGGATGTGGAACGCGCCGCAGGTCAGGGCCGCCAGGCCCTCCTCGACCAGCGCCTCGCGGCAGTCGACCAACCGGGCGACCTCCGCGCCGTAGGCGGTGGCCCGGCCGGGCACCGAGGCGATGTCGGGCTCGTCGTACTGGCCGATGTCCGCGGTGTAGGTGCAGGGGACCGCGCCCCGGTCGCGCATCCAGGCGACCGCCACGGAGGTGTCGAGACCACCGGAGAAGGCGATCCCGACGCGTTCGCCGACGGGCAGGGACGTGAGCACCTTGGACACGAGAGAGATTATGCACGTCCGCGCATGACCATTCACGGGCGGGGGTCGGGGCGCCCGGGCCGTGGGGCAGGATCGCAGGAGTGCCGGACCTCTCCCTCGGCGACGACCTGCGCGGTCTCGTCGACGCCGCCCCCTCCCCGTTCCACGCCGTGGCCGAGCTCACCCGCCGGCTGACCGCCGCCGGGTTCACCGAGCTGGCCGAGGCCGACGCGTGGCGGCTCGCCCCCGGCGGGGCGCACTTCGTGGTGCGGCAGGGCAGCCTCGTCGCGTTCCGGCTGGGCAGCGCCCCGCTCGCCGACGCCGGCATGCGGCTGGTCGGCGCGCACACCGACTCCCCCACCTTCCGGGTCCGGCCGCGGTCCGACGTCCGGCAGGCCGGCTACCGGCTGGTCGGCGTCGAGCCGTACGGCGGCGGGCTGTGGCACACCTGGCTGGACCGGGAGCTGACCGTCGCCGGGCGGGTGGTGCTGCGCGGCGGCCGCACCGCGCTGGTCCGGCTCGACGGCGCCCCGCTGCGGCTGCCGTCGCTGGCCGTCCACCTGGACCGGAGCGTGCGCGAGGGGCTGACGCTGGACCCGCAGCGGCACCTGGTCCCCGTCTGGTCGCGGGACCTGGACACCGAGCCCGGGCTCACCGAGGCGCTCGCCGCGGCCGTCGGGGCATCGCCGGGCGACGTCGTGGGGCACGACCTGGTGCTGGCCGACACCCAGCCCGCGGCCCCCGCCGGCGCCGACGGCACGTGGGTCGCGGCGCCGCGGCTGGACAACCTGGCCAGCTGCCACGCCGGCGTGACGGCGCTGGTCGGCGCGGCGCCCGGCGAGCGCACCCAGGTGCTGGTCGCCAACGACCACGAGGAGGTGGGCAGCGGCTCGACGTCGGGGGCGCGCGGCAGCTTCCTGGAGGACGTCGTCCGCCGGCTGGTCGCCGTCACCGACCCCGCGGACCCGCAGGCGCTGCCCCGGACGCTCGCGCGGTCCCGGCTGGTCTCGGCGGACATGGCGCACGCCGTCCACCCGACCCGGTACGACCGGCACGAGCCCGCCCACACCCCGCAGCTCGGCGGCGGCCCGGTGCTGAAGGTGAACGCCGACCAGGCCTACGCCACCGACGCGGTCGGCGGCGGCTGGTTCGCCGAGCGGTGCGCCGAGGCGGGCGTGCCGGTGCAGTACTTCGTCTCCCGCGCCGACCTGCCCTGCGGCTCGACGATCGGCCCGCTGACCGCCACCCGGCTGGGCGTGGCGACCGTCGACGTCGGCGCGCCGATGCTGGCCATGCACTCCTGCCGCGAGCTCGCCTCCGCGCTCGACGTGCCGCTGGTGGTGGCCGCGCTGACCGCCTGCTACGAGGACTGAGCGGGCGGCGGTTCCTGGCCGGTGGGCCGGTCGGCCGGCCGGTCCGACGGGGAGCGGCGGAGGACGTCGGCGAAGGACTCCTCCAGCCGCGCCCACGTGCCGCTCCACTCGACGAGCGGCTCG
The DNA here is from genome assembly GCF_054050655.1 of Geodermatophilus sp. SYSU D00663. Lineage (NCBI taxonomy): Bacteria > Bacillati > Actinomycetota > Actinomycetes > Geodermatophilales > Geodermatophilaceae > Geodermatophilus > Geodermatophilus sp. SYSU D00663. The sequence goes on from NZ_JBJGZT010000018.1 coordinate 70,935, forward strand.
AGGATCCGCTCGAAGACCGCCAGCTGCTCGTCGAAGGCCTGCAACTGGCCCACCAGACCCTCGACGAGCTGCCGCTGCGCCCGCACCGACGACGCGATCGACCGCACCTGCGCCGCCGACATCGCCCCGGGCGGCGAGGGCAGCCGCGGCAGCGACAGCCCCGACGGGACGGCGCCGGCGGCCAGCCGGGTGGCCCGGTCGGTGAAGCCGCGCAGCTGCGCCACGAACTCCTCGACCGACCGCGCCACCAGCCCGCCGTCGCGGGGCCTGTCCTCGGACTCGCTCACGCGCACCTCCCCCGGCCCGCCCGCCCCGGTCGGCGGGAACCGGACCCAGTCTCGCGGCTGCGGACCTCAGCCGCCGGTCAGCGCGCGCAGCGTCTCCGCGTTCCGGACCGCGTGGCCGTACCCGTCGTTGTTGAAGTACGCGTAGACGTCGCGCCCCTGCCCGGCCCACTCGCCGATCCGGTCGGCCCACCAGCGCAGGTCGGCGTCGGGGTAGGAGCCGGCGTACAGGTGCGCGGCGTCGGGCCCGTGCAGCCGGACGTAGACGAACGGCGCCGTCGCGCGCAGCACGCACGGCAGGCCGGCGCCGCTCATCACGCAGTAGGCGGCGCCGTGCCGCTCGAGCAGCGCGAACACGCCGTCGTCGTGCCAGCTGGGGTGCCGGAACTCCACGGCCACCCGCATCCAGTCCGGCAGCAGGCCGAGGAAGTGGTCGAGCCGGGCGTCGTCGCGGGCGGCGGCCGGGTGCAGCTGGACGAGCAGCACCGCCCGCCGGGGCCCCAGCTCGTGCCAGGCCGCGGTCATCCGCTCGACCCAGGCCTCCGGGGCGTACAGCCGCTTGGCGTGGGTCAGCCCGCGCGGGGCCTTGACCGACAGCCGGAAGCCCTCGGGCAGGCGCTGCCGCCACCCGGCGAAGGTCGCGGTGCGCGGCCAGCGGTAGAAGCTGGCGTTGAGCTCGACGGTGCCGAACCGGCGGACGTAGTGGGCCAGCCGGTCGCGGGACGGCGTCCCCGGCGGGTACAGGACGTCCTCCCAGTGGTCGTAGCTCCAGCCCGACGTGCCGACGTGGACGGCCACCGGCCCCCCCTGCGCGGTCAGGCCCGGCGCAGGGCGGCCAGGCGGGTGGCGGCGGCGAGCACCCTCCCGTACGAGCCGGGCGCCAGGCGCACCAGGACGTCGGGGACGACGGCGCTGGCGCCGATGAGCAGCCGCGGCCGGCGCCGCTCCACCGCGTCGACGATCCGCTGCGCGGCGCGGCCGGCCGGGTACCGCAGCAGCCTGGCGAACTCCCGCTTGCCCCGCTCGGCCTCCGCCGGGTCCGCGCCACTGGCGACGCGGGCGGTCTCGGCGATGCGGGTGGCGATGCCGCCGGGGTGCACGCTGGTCACGCCGACGCCGTCCCCGGCCAGCTCGTGCCGCAGCGCCTCGGTGAACCCGCGGACGGCGAACTTGCTCGACGCGTACGCCGCCTGCCCGGCCGGCGCCATGAGCCCGAACAGGCTGGAGACGTTCACCAGGTGCGACCCGGGGTGCGCCTGGAGCGTCGGCAGCAGCGCGTGGGTGAGCCGGACGGTGGCGCGGAAGTTGACGTCCACGACCCACTCGAACTCCTCGAGGGTCACCTGGTCGAACCGCCCGCCCAGCGCGACGCCGGCGTTGTTGACCAGCAGCGTCGTCCCCGGGTGGTCCGCGACGACCCGGTCGGCGGCCGCGCGCAGTTGCCCGGCGTCGGCGAGGTCGGCGACGACGGTGGCCACCGACCGGCCCGGGGAGGCCGCGCGCACCGCCGCCGCGACGCCCTCGAGCCGCTCGGCGTCGCGGTCGAGCAGCACGAGGTCGTTGCCGCGGGCGGCCAGCCGCGGGGCGAGCGCGGCGCCGATGCCGCTGGCCGCCCCGGTGACGACGGCGGTACCGGTGAAGGCGTAGGGGCGCACGCGGCGACCGTATCCGGCGGCGCTCAGGGCAGCCGCCACACCGTCGTCCGGCGCAGCCCGGGCCCCTCCGTCTCGGGGACCTCGTACACCGCGGCCGACTCCAGCCGCTCGTGCGGGAGGTACGGGCGGCCGGGGTCGCCGACGAGCACCTCGCAGCCGCGGGCCCGCGCCCGGTCGAGGAAGGGCAGCACCCGCCCGGTCATCTCCCGGTCGTAGCAGACGTCCCCGGCGACGACGACGTCGACGGCGGGCGGCTCGCGGTCCAGCACGTCGCCGGTGACGCTGATGCCCGCGACGCCGTTGAGGCCGGCGTTGACGCCGACCGCCGTCCGGGAGAACGGGTCGACGTCGCTGGCCAGCACCCACCGGGCACCGGCGAGGACGGCGGCGACGGCCACCAGGCCGCTGCCCGACCCGAGGTCGAGCACCGTGCGGCCGGTGACGGTGGCGGGCTCGTCGAGCAGGTGGCGGGCCAGCGCCTGCCCGCCGGGCCAGGCGGCGGCCCAGAACGGCGGCTCCCCGCCCGCCCCGCCGGCCGCGGTCTCCATCGCCTCCCACAGGGCGACGACGTCGTCGGCGACGTGCAGCCGCACCTCGGGGACGAGCGAGGGCCGGCGCACCTGGGTGTGCGCGCGGACGAACCCCGCGGGCACCACCCGGGTGGCCGGCCCTCGATGGATCACGTGTCGATCAGTACCAGCCGGTGGCCTGGCTGTGCGCCCAGGCGTCGCACGGCGAGCCGTAGCGCTCCTCGATGTAGATCAGGCCGGCGTCGATCTGGCGGTAGCCGTCGGAGGTCTTGGCGATCCCGGTGCTGGCCCAGGTGGAGTCCAGGAACTGCGGGATGCCGTAGGCGGTGCTGGTGGGGTTCTGGGCGTTGGGGTTCCAGCCGCTCTCCTTGCCCCACAGCTTCTCCAGGCAGGAGAACTGCTCGCCGCTGCCGACCTTGCTCAGCGCGTAGTCCTTGAAGGAGCCGGAGGGCGCGGCGGGCGCGGCCTCCTCGGCGGCCTGCTCCTCGGCGGCCTGCTGCGCGGCGGCGGCCTCGGCGGCGGCCTGCGCCTCGGCGGCCTGGCGGGCGGCCTCCTGCTCCGCGGCGACGCGGGCGGCCTCCTGCTCGGCGGCGACGCGGGCGGCCTCGGCCTCGGCGGCCTGGCGGTCGCGCTCGGCCTGCTCGGCGGCGAGCTGCGCGTGGGCGGCACCGGCCTCCTGCGCGCTGCGCTCGGCGCGCGAGGCGGCGATGTCGGCCAGCGACGTCAGGTCGGGGGCGGTCGCGGCCTGCTGCTCGGGGATGCCCAGCTCGTCGGCGACGCTGACCGCGGTGCCGGCGGTGTCGGTACCGGCGGAGGCGGCGGGGCCGCTGGTGGAGACGACGCCGACGATCAGCGCGCCGGCGGCGGCGGCGCCGAGCAGGAGGGCCGGGCGGCGCGGGCCCAGCGGCGGGCCGCCGCGGCGGAACAGGCGCCGGCGGGCGGGGGCCTCGGCGGCGTCCGCGACCGCGGGCAGCTCGCGGGTGGCGGTGCCGGCCGTGGTCTCGGCGGCGGTGTCGGGGGTGTCGGCGGTGGCGAGCTCGACGGTCGCGGGGGCGTCGGCAGGCGTGTTCGGGACGTGGCGGGACATGAGGGGGTGAGGGCTCCGAGGGAGAGTGCGCGCGGCAGCGGGCCCGGAGGCGGACCTCGGGCATGCGCGTGCGGCGCGGGGCTACGGGTGTCGCGGACTACGGGGTCCCCGGCGACGTCGTCGCAGGGAGCGGCAGGGCAGGGGCGGCCGGCGTCAGGCGGACGCGGGAGCGCGGTGTGCGCGCGGGCAGCTGCACCTGCGGGCCGCTTCGGCCCGGAGGCGGGGCATGCGGGGACTCTCCGTTTCTTCCGTGAGCCGCCTACCGAGTTAGCTGACGGGTTCGGGCGGGAAGGAGCCCTACGCGCGCCGGGCCGGAGCTCGGCGGGCGCGATTCACCCCAGTACTGCGGTGGGTCCCCGGCTCGCGTCCACGGGCGCGGACACGACTCGGCGGCGTCCGGCCGGGCTCCCCAGGACGGGGACCTGACGACCAGCCGGACGCCAGCCACCGTACGGTCGTTACCGGTTCGTGACAACCGCCGGGGCCGGAGGTGCGGCCGTGACGGGTGGGGCGGACCCCCTCGTCCCGGAACCCGCCCCCGCGTCGCCGCTGGTCAGGAGGCCGCGGCCACCTCGGGCCGGCCGGGCCCGTGCAGCGGTGTCACGTCGGACACGTCCGTCCCGGACGACGCCGGACGCGACTCCGCCCGGAGTCCACCGGCGGACTCCTCCAGTCGGGCCAGCCCCCGCTTGTCGCCGAGGGCGGGGACGTCGTCGGGCACGACGCCGGTGACGACGGCGAGCGCCTCGTCCAGCTGCCCGGTCAGCAGGCGCAGCCAGTCGCGCGCCCGGTCGCGCTCGTCGCGCAGGGGCTCGAGCTCGGCCTCGACGGCGTGCCGGCGCTCGAGCGCCTCGGCGTCGGCCCGCGCCCGTGCCGCGGCGGCCTCGCGGTCCCGCCGCTCGCGCTCCGCGGCGGCCGCCTCCTCCAGCCGGGCCGCCTCGCGGCGCGCGGCCTCGAGGACGGCGGCGGCCTCGCTGCGGGTCTGCTCGCGGGCGGCGAGCACCGCCTCGCGCATCTCGGCCACCCCGGACAGCCGGGCCTGCGCCTCGGCGAGCGCCTCGGCGCGGATCCGCCCGGCCTCCTCCTCGGCGGCGGCCGTCAGCGCGGCGGCCTCCTCCTCGGCCCGCCGCACGATCGCGGCCGCGTCCTCGGGGCCGGGCAGGCTCTGCCGCTCGCGGACCAGCTGGGCCAGCCGCCGGCGGGCGTTCTGCAGCTTGGCCGAGGCGGCGGCGTAGCGGCTGAGCAGGTGCTCGTTCTCCCGGCGCAGGACCAGCAGCTCGGTCTCGGCCCAGGCGACGTAGTCGTCCACCTGCACGCGGTCGTAGCCGCGGACCGCCCCGGTGAACACCGGCCCGGTGCCCAGCAGGCCGTCGAGCCCACGTCCCGGAGGCGGCTCCGCGGTGCCGTCCCCGGTCCCGTCGGGAGCAGCTCCCCGTCCCCGCAGCGACATCCCGGTTCCCCCTCGGTGCGCCGTCCGATCCGGCCCCCCACCGGCGCGCCGGTCGGGGGTGATCACAGAGTTCCACCCGCCGGGTGCGGCCGGACGGGTCGACACGGACGCGCGCGGGGCGTCCGGACCGGTCGCGCCCGGACGTGCCGGGCCGGTCACCGAGCGCGGTCGAGAGGTCTCAGTACGGTCACGGAGGCGTCGGGAATGCCCGGCGGGGGCGGGTCGTTGGGCCGGGTACAGTAGTTGCACTCTCAACCACATGGAGCACGAGATGCAGTTCGGGGTCTTCACGGTCAGCGACGTCACGACCGACCCGACGACGGGGCGGACGCCGAGCGAGGCGGAGCGGATCAAGGCCGTCGTCACCATCGCGAAGAAGGCCGAGGAGGTGGGCCTCGACGTCTTCGCGCTCGGTGAGCACCACAACCCGCCGTTCTTCTCGTCCTCCCCCACGACCACGCTGGCCTACGTCGCGGCGCAGACCTCCCGGCTGCAGCTGTCGACGTCGACCACGCTGATCACCACCAACGACCCGGTGAAGATCGCCGAGGACTACGCGATGCTGCAGCACCTCGCGGACGGCCGCGTCGACCTGATGATGGGCCGCGGCAACACCGGCCCGGTCTACCCGTGGTTCGGTCAGGACATCCGCAACGGCATCCCGCTGGCGGTGGAGAACTACGCGCTGCTGCGCCGGCTGTGGGACGAGGAGGTCGTGGACTGGCAGGGCCGGTTCCGCACCCCGCTGCAGGGCTTCACCTCCACCCCGCGGCCGCTGGACGGCGTCCCGCCGTTCGTGTGGCACGGCTCGATCCGCTCGCCGCAGATCGCCGAGCAGGCCGCCTACTACGGCGACGGCTTCTTCCACAACCACATCTTCTGGCCGAAGGAGCACACCCAGCGGATGGTGGAGTTCTACCGGTCCCGGTTCGAGCACCACGGCCACGGCGCCGCCGACCAGGCGATCGTCGGCCTCGGCGGGCAGGTGTTCATGCGGAGGAACAGCCAGGACGCCGTCGCCGAGTTCCGGCCCTACTTCGACAACGCGCCGGTCTACGGGCACGGGCCCTCGCTCGAGGACTTCTCCCGGGAGACGCCGCTGACGGTGGGCAGCCCGCAGCAGGTCGTCGAGCGCACCCTCGGCTTCCGCGACTACGTCGGCGACTACCAGCGGCAGCTGTTCCTGATCGACCACGCCGGCCTGCCGCTGAAGACCGTGCTCGAGCAGCTGGACCTGCTCGGCGAGGAGGTCGTGCCGGTGCTGCGCCGCGAGTTCGCCGCGCTCAAGCCGGCGCACGTGCCCGACGCCCCGACCCACGCCGCCCGGGTGGCGGCGCGCGGCGGCGCGCAGGACTCCACGGTGTACGCCGCGGGTGACGACGTCACCGGCCGTGCCGACGACGCCCGCGAGGAGGTGTCCGTCCGATGACCACCCGCACCCTGGCCGTCGTCAGCGCGGGGCTCGGCGTCCCGTCGTCGACCCGGCTGCTGGCCGACCGGCTCGCGGCGGCGACCGTCGCCGCGCTGCGCGAGCGCGGCGAGGACGCCACCGTCGAGGTCGTCGAGCTGCGCGAGCACGCCCGCGACGTCGCGGATGCGCTCGTCACCGGCTTCCCCAACGCCGCGCTGCGCGCGGCGGTCGCGACGGTGACCGGCGCGGACGCGGTCATCGCGGTCACGCCGGTGTTCACCGCCTCCTACAGCGGCCTGTTCAAGTCCTTCGTCGACGTGCTGGACAAGGACGCGCTCACCGGCACGCCGGTGCTGCTCGCGGCGACCGCCGGCACCGCCCGGCACTCGCTGGTGCTCGAGCACGCCGTGCGGCCGCTGTTCAGCTACCTGCGCGCGGTGACCGTGCCGACGGCGGTCTTCGCGGCGAGCGAGGACTGGGCCGGCGGGGACGGCGCCGGCCAGGAGCTGGCCGCGCGGATCACCCGCGCGGCCGGCGAGCTGGCCGACGTCGTCACGGGCCGGCCGGCGGCGGCCCGCCCGGCCGACCCGTTCACCGACGTCCCCTCCTTCGAGGACCTCCTCCGGGGCACCGCCTAGGACCGGTCCTGGACCGGCGCCTGGGACGACCCGCCGCCGCGCGGGTCGGCGGGCCGCGCCGTGTCGCGCTCGGGGGCCTGCCGGGCGACCGGCACGCCCTCCGGCGCGGCCGGCGGCCCGGCCGGCACCGGCGCGGCCGGCGGGACGGCCGGCTGCGGGCGGCCCCGCAGCCGCGGGTACGCCAGCACCAGGCTGGCCGCCAGGACGATGGCCAGGATGACCGCCCACGTGCCGGTGTAGTCGGCCCAGGAGCCGGTGAGCAGCAGGAACGCGGGCAGGGCGGCGGTGAGCAGCCCGGCGACGACGGCGATCGCGCCCGTGTAGCGGGTGAACTCCTCCCGCTTCAGCCCCAGGACGACGAAGAACAGCGCCCAGAGCACCGCCCAGTACAGCCAGATGACGCCGAAGCCCGGGTCCCGCGGCTCGACGTAGAAGAAGTTCAGCCCGGCGTACACCAGCGCGCACGCCGCGACGAACGCCGAGAACCAGCCCAGCCCCGTGCCGTCGAGGCCGGCGAGCAGGTTGATCCCCACGTACAGGTACGTGAAGCCGAACAGGTAGAGGCCCGACGCGGCCAGGATCGTGGCCGTGTCCCCGTCGGCCGTGACGAGCAGGACGGTCGGCGTCACCACCTGCAGCGCCCCGACGAACAGGTTGAGCGGGGCGGCGGCGCGGGCGTCCACCAGCCCCAGCAGCATCAGGCCGTTGACGACCAGGACGGCTCCCACGTACAGCAGTCCCACGGCTCCCATGTGCGGTCATCTCCTCGGGTCCCGCGACGGTGCGGACGTCCCCCGTGGCTGGTGCCGGCGGCGGTCGCGCCGGCGGTCAGGAGCCCGGCTCCCCGGACTCCCGTTCGTTCTCCCGGACGGCCTCGTCCTCCTCGAGGGCCTCGTCCTCCTGCAGGGCCTCGTCCTCCTGCAGGGCCTCGTCCTCCTGCAGGGCCTCGTTCTCCTGCAGGGCGCTGTCGATGAGGTCGGCCAGCCCGCCGACGGAGCGGTGCGGACCGCCCCGGCGGACGACGACCGGCTCGGGCACGTCGTCGTCGGACGACAGCCCCACGGTGAGGTCGTGCGCCGCCCGCAGCGCGGCCTTGCCGGCGCGGTCGGCCGCCTCGTGGCGCTCGATCCGCGGGACCTCGTCGGTCACCTGCCGCCTCCCTCCCCGGCGTCCCGCCACGGTCGGTGACCCCCGGTCCCGGTTGGGCGGACGGCGCGCCGGGTACCCGTCTCCCCGGCCTCGAACATCCGGGAGCCGTGCAGTGCTCGTGTGAGGAGCGATCCGTGCAACTCCGGGTCGAGGTGGTGTGGACGTGCGCGCCGTGCGAGGTCGGCGGGCAGGACGTGGCGGAGGACGGTGACGACGACCCGACCTGCTGGAACTGCGGCGGGCCGGTCGTGGTGACCGCCCGGCCCTCCGTCCGCCGGCCCCTCCCCCAGCCGTTCCCCGAGCCGGACGCCGCCTGAGGGCGGCGCCCGGCCCGGGCGGGCGGGTCCCGGCGTGCGCCGGGACCCGCCGGGCGGTCAGGACGTGACGGCGCACTGCCCGCGGTCGGCTCGGACCGGCCCCGACGCCGACGGCTTCACGTCGAAGTCGAAGATCGCCGTCGGCAGGTACAGCGAGCAGCAGGCGTTCGGGATGTCGACGACCCCGCTGACGCGGCCCTCGATCGGCGCCGACCCGAGCAGCAGGTAGGCCTGCTCGCCGGAGTAGCCGAACTTCTGCAGGTACCGGACGGCGTTGAGGCAGGCGTTGCGGTAGGCCTGCGTGGCGTCCAGGTAGAGGTTGCGGTCCTCCTCGTGCTCGACCGAGATCCCGATGAAGGTCAGGAACTCCGAGTAGCGGGGCTCGACGTTGCCCGGGATGAACACCGGGTTGGTGGTCACCCCGTAGGTCTCCATGCCGCCCTTGATCAGGTCGATGTGGAAGTCGATGAACCCGCCCATCTCGATGGCACCGCAGAACGTGATCTCGCCGTCGCCCTGGCTGAAGTGCAGGTCGCCGCCGGACAGCTTCGCGTCCTGCACGTGCACGGGGTAGAAGACGCGGGAACCGCGGGAGAAGTTCTTGATGTCGTGGTTGCCGCCGTTCTCTCGGGCCGGCACCGTGCGGGCGCCGTCCCGGGCGATGCCGTCCAGCACGTCGCCGGACGCCGTCCCGCCGAGGGTCTGGTCCTCCAGCGGGAGCAGCGCCAGGGCGGGCACGCGGTCGGGGTCGGTGTCGGCCAGGGCCTTCTCCCGCCGGTTCCACCGGGCGAGCAGGTCGGCCGACGGCGCGGTGCCGAACAGCCCCGGGTGGGTCAGGCCGGTGTAGCGGACGCCCGGGATGTGCCGGGAGGTCGCCACCTGGCCGTGGAAGTCCCAGATCGCCTTGTAGGCGTCCGGGAAGTAGTCGGTCAGGAAGCCGCCGCCGTTGGCCTTGGCGAAGATGCCGGTGTAGCCCCAGCCCTGTCCGGGGGCCTCGCCGTACTCCTGCGGCGCCTGCACCGGGCCGAGGTCGAGGATGTCGACGACCAGCAGGTCACCGGGCTCGGCACCCTCGACGCCGATCGGGCCGCTGAGCATGTGCGCCCGGTTCAGGTCGACGTCGCGGACGTCGTTGGCCGAGTCGTTGTTGCCGATCTGGCCGTCGGTCCACTCCCGGCACTCCACCCGGATGTCCTGCCCGGGCCGGACCATCGTGGCGACGGGTACGTCCGGGTGCCAGCGGTTGTGCCCCGGGACGGCCTGGTCCCGCATGGACTTGGCCTGGTCGACGGTGAAGACGACGTCTGGCATGTCCCCCACACTCCGATCTCCGTTGACGGGAGGGCCGACCCGCGTCCGCGGGCCGTTCGTGGCGGCTCCGCGCGGGAGCCGGGGAGGCGACGGCGACCCGGCCCGGGGCCGCCGCGCGGGCTGGTCAGGGCCGGGGCAGGGCGCTCCACCGGGGGTCGCGCCGCACCGGGCGACGGGGGGCGGGCGGCACGGCCGTCGTCACGGCGGGCGCGTCGGCGCTGGCCTCCTCGCGCGACCGCGCCGCGGCCAGCGGCGCCGGGGTGCGCGCCAGCAGCGGGGCGGTGTAGACGCGCCGGCCGGTGTCGCCGCACGAGGGGCACCGCTCCTCGGCCTGCGCGGTGCCGATGGGCCGCCGCACCTCCCACGGGCCGCACGCCGGGCACCGGTACAGGTAGGCCGCCATCTTGGCCTCCGCGGGGAAGTCGGGACCACTCGGGAGCGGGCGACGCTAGTGACGGGCCCGGACGGACCGGCGGGACCTTCGACCCCGCCGGTAGCGCGTCGCCACGGGCGGCCCCCGGGTGGTGACCGCGGGTGGGCTCAGCGGGCGGCGTCCTCCGACGGCGCCGCGGACCCGCCCTGCGGGGCCTCCGCCGTCATGATCCGGACGACCTCCGCCCGGTCCGCGGCCGAGGGCAGGCCCCAGCTGGGCTCGTAGCCGTAGACCTCCGACAGCGGCCGCGACGCCGTCCGGCCGGTGAGCACCTCCACCGAGCCGGTGTCGATCAGCCCCGGGTGCTCGACGCCGCACGCCTCGGCCACCTTGAGCAGGTCCCGGCGCAGGGTGGCCACGTAGTTGGCCAGCCGCACCGACTTCAGCGCCGGGTCCAGGCCGTGCGCCAGCCACGCGTTCTGGGTGGCGACGCCGGTCGGGCAGGTGTCGGTGTGGCACTTCTGCGCCTGGATGCAGCCGATGGCGAGCATCGCCTCGCGGGCCACGTTGACCATGTCGCAGCCCAGCGCGAAGGCCACCACCGCGTTGTCGGGCAGGCCCAGCTTGCCGGCGCCGACGAAGGTGACCTGCTCGGCCAGCCCGCGGCGGGCGAAGGTGCTGTACACGCGGGCGAAGCCGAGCTGGAAGGGCAGCGACACTGAGTCGGTGAAGATCAGCGGCGCGGCGCCGGTGCCCCCCTCGCCGCCGTCGACGGTCACGAAGTCGACGCCGCGGCCGGTGTCGGCCATGAGCCGGGTCAGCTCGTCCCAGAAGGCCAGGTCGCCGACCGCGGACTTGATCCCCACCGGCAGGCCGGTCTCGGCCGCGAGCAGCTCCACCCAGTCGAGCAGGCTGTCGGCGTCGGTGAACTCCGCGTGCCGGGACGGGCTGACGCAGTCCACGCCCTCGGGCACCCCGCGCGCGGCGGCGATCTCGGCGGTCACCTTGGCCGCCGGCAGCACGCCGCCCAGGCCCGGCTTGGCGCCCTGGCTGAGCTTGACCTCCAGCGCCCGGACGGGAGCGGACCCGACGAGGTCCTTCAGCCGCTGGAGGTCGAACCGGCCGGCCTCGTCGCGGCAGCCGAAGTAGGCGGTGCCGATCTGGAACACCAGCTCGCCGCCGTGCCGGTGGTGCACCGACAGCCCGCCCTCGCCGGTGTTGTGCAGGCACCCGGCCAGCGCCGCGCCGCGGTTGAGCGCCTCGACCGCGGCCCCGGACAGCGAGCCGAAGCTCATCGCCGACACGTTGACCACCGACGACGGCCGGAACGCCCTGGCCCGCCCGCGCGGGCCGCCGAGCACCTTCGCCGACGGGATCGCGACGTCGGCCGCCGAGTGCGGGTGCGACGGCGGGACGGCGCGGCCGAAGGTGCGGTGGTTGATGACCGGGTAGCCGGCCGTGTACTCGAGGTCGTTGTCGGTGCCGAACCCGAAGTAGTTGTTCTCGCCCTTGGCCGAGGCGTACACCCAACGCCGCTGGTCGCGGGTGAACGGCCGCTCCTCGTTGTTGCCGGCGACCAGGTACTGCCGCAGCTCCGGGCCGATCGACTCCAGCAGGTAGCGGGCGTGGCCGATCACCGGGAAGTTGCGCAGCAGGGTGTGCTCCCGCTGCGCCAGGTCCCGGGCGGCCACCGCCGCCAGCGCCCCGAGTCCGGCCACCGCGGCCCGCGCCGCACCCCTCATCGCACTCTCCCTCCGCGCCCCTGCGGTCTGGGCTGACATCGTGGCCCGGAACGCGGCCGTCCGCGGCCCGGCGCGGCCCGCCGTCTCAGCGCGGGGTGTCGTCGAGGGCGTCGAGGGTGCGCAGCACGTCCTCGAGCGCGCGGGTGGACCGCTCGACCAGCGGGCGGGTCCGCCGGTGGAGGTCCGCGGCGGCCGGGTCGGGTCCGACCGGGTCGGAGACGCCGACCAGAGCGGTGGCGGCGTCGAGGTCGGGCAGCATGCCGAGCGCGTGCAGGCCGAGCAGGCAGGCGCCCAGACCCGTGCCCTCCGGGGAGTCGGCGACCCGCACCGGCAGGTCCAGGGCCGCGGCCAGCGTGGCCACCCACAGCGGCGAGGCGACCGCGCCGCCGGTGGCCCGCACCTCGGTCACGGGCAGGCCGGTGGCCGAGAACGCGTCGCGGACCAGCGCCAGCTGCTGGCACACCCCCTCCACGGCGGCGCGCACCAGGTGCCCCCGCCGGTGCTCGCGGCGCAGCCCGACGTACGCCCCGCGCAGCCCGGACCGCCACCACGGCGCCCGCTCCCCCAGCAGGTAGGGCAGGCACAGCAGCCCGGCGCTGCCGGGGGGCACCGCGGCGGCCTCCTCGAGCAGCCGGGCGTCGAGGGCGTCGGCGTCCTCCCCCGTGACCCCCTCCCCCTCGGCGAGCGCCTGGGCGGCCCAGCGCACCACCGAGCCGCCGTTGTTGACCGCGCCGCCGACCACCCAGTGGTCGTCGGTGAGCGCGTAGCAGAACAGCCGGTGCGCCGGGTCGACGGTCGGCGCCGGGACGACGACGCGCATCGCGCCGCTGGTGCCCAGCGACACGGCGGCGACCTCGGGGCGGACCGCGCCGATGCCGAGGTTGGCCAGCACCCCGTCGGAGGCGCCGAGGACCAGCGGCGTGTCCGCGGGCAGGCCGGTGGCCGCGGCGACCTCCGGGCGCAGGCCCTCGAGCACCGTCGTCGTGGGCAGGACCTCGCCGAGCTGCCCGGGGCGGATCCCGGCCACGTCCAGCGCCTCGGCGTCCCAGGTGCCGGTGCGGATGCCGTAGAGACCGGTGGCCGAGGCGCAGGAGCGGTCGAGGACCTGCGGGCCGCCGCGCAGCGCGGAGACCACGAGCTCCTTGACCCCGCCCCAGCGCGGCACCGCGTCCAGCCGGCCGGGCTCCTCGGCGCGCATCCAGGCGAGCTTGAGCAGCGGGGACATGGGGTGCACCGGCGTCCCGGTGCGGGCGTGCAGCCCGCCGGCGCGGCCGTCGGCGCGCAGGGCCTCGGCGAAGCCCGCCGCGCGGTCGTCGGCCCAGGTGACCACGGGCCCCAGCGGGCGGCCGTCGTCGTCCATGGGGACCAGGCCGTGCATGGCCGCGGACAGGCAGATCCCGACCACCCGGTCGCCGCGCTCGCGGGCGGCCCGGCTGACGGCGGCCAGCGCCTCGACGGCGGCGCCGGCGAGCCGGTGCGCGTCGAGCTCGGCGCGGCCGGGGGCCGGCACCGACAGCGGGTAGCCGACGCTCACCAGGTCGCGCACCCGCCCGTCGGTGCCGGCGGTGACCGCCTTGGTCGCCGTGGTCCCGCTGTCCAGCCCGACCACGACGTCCATGCGGGCGATCCTGCCCGCAGCCGCAGGGCGGCCGCGAGGTCAGCGCTGGATCTCCACCAGCAGCACCCAGGCGTTCAGGCAGGACGCCGCGATCCCGCCGACCAGCGCCCCCACCAGCCAGTAGAGCCCGCCGCCGGCCCCGAGGACCAGCGACAGCGCCGCCGCCAGCAGCGCGCCGGCGGGCAGCAGCACCAGGCCCGCCGCGAGGACGCGGCGGGCCCGCGGGGCGTCCGCCTCCGCCGGGACCCGCACCAGCTCCGCCGCGCCGCCGGCGGCGAGCAGGACACCGGTGCCGGCGAGCTCGGCCGCGAGGGCGGGCACCGGCTGGCCGGGGACGAGGACGAACACGCCCGCGGCGAGCAGCGCCACCAGCAGCACCAGCGTGGCCGCGGCCCGGCGGGGCAGCGTCGGGAAGGCGAGGATCCGGCCGAGGTTGATGGAGACCGCGACGAACAGCAGCCCGGTCAGCGCCGCGGTGGCGCCGACGGCCGCCACCGCGAGGTCGTGCCAGGCCGCCGGGTCGTAGGCCTCGGCGCCGGCGGCGTCGGGGCGGGTGGCCTCCACGCCGCCCGATCCTGGCGCACGGGCGGCCGGGGCGGCGCCCCCGCGGCCGGGGTCAGCGGTAGGCGGACCCGCCGCGCAGCCGGGCGCCGACCGCCGTCACCAGCGGGGCGAGGACGACGCCGTCGCGGGCCAGCCGCGCCCGCAGCGCCCGGCGGTGGCGCAGCACGCCGACCAGGCCGATCGCCCAGAACAGGTACTGGACGGCGAACGCGGCGCGGAAGGCGTCGAGGTCGTAGGCGGTCGAGGCGCCGGGCGTGAGGACGTCGAGCACCGCGCCGATCGCCAGGACGGTCAGCAGCGAGGCGACGAAGCCGCCGACGTTGACCACGCCGCTGGCGCTGCCCTGCCGCTCGGCCGGGTTCCAGGTGCGGGCGAAGTCGAAGCCGATCATCGAGCCGGGGCCGTTGGTGCCGAGCACGACGACCAGCAGCACGAGCAGCCACAGCGGCGCGCGGCCGGGCCACAGCAGGACGACGGTCCAGGTGGCGGCGGTGACGGCGAGGATGCCGAGGACCAGCACCGAGCGGCGCAGCGGCCAGCGCCCGCACAGCCGGCCGAGCAGCGGCCCGACCCCCATGCCGACGACGACCAGCAGCGTGAGCAGCCCGGCCGCCGTCGCCGGGGACAGCCCCTGCCCGACGACGAGGAAGGGATAGCCCCACAGCAGCGCGAAGACCGTGCCGGAGAACTGGGTGACCAGGTGGGTGTAGAGGCCGATCCGGGTGCCGGACTCCTGCCAGGTGAGCGCCAGGTTGCGGCGCACCTCGGCCAGCCCCGCCGGGGTGGCGGGCTCGACGCCGGGCGGGGCGTCGCGCAGCGTGGCGAGCACCAGGACGACGACCAGCACGCCGACCGCCGCCGCGCCGAGGAAGGTGCTGCGCCAGCCGGCCGTGTGCAGCAGCGCGACCAGCGGGTAGGCGGCGACGACCTGCCCGAGCTGGCCGAGGATGCCGGTGAGCTGGGTGACCAGCGGGACCGTGCGGCCGGGGAACCAGAAGCCGATCACCCGCAGCACGCTGATGAACGTCATCGCGTCGCCGGCGCCGACCAGCACGCGGGCCGCGACGGCGGTGGGGACGTCGGTGGCCAGCGCCAGCACCAGCTGGCCGAGGGCCATGGTGACCCCGCCCGCGACGATCAGCCGGCGCGAGCCGAAGCGGTCCAGCGCCACCCCGACCGGCACCTGCAGCCCGGCGTAGACCGCCAGCTGCAGCACCAGGAACAGCGAGACCGCGGACGCCCCGGCGGAGAACCGCTCCTGCGCCTCCACCCCGGCCACGCCGAGCGAGGCGCGGTGGAAGACGGCGACGACGTAGGCGGCGAGCGCGGTGAGCCAGACGGCGTAGGCGCGCAGCGGGGTGCGGGCGGCGGTCGCGGGCGTCACGGGGAGGACGACAGCTGCGGCGGACCGTCTGTTCCCGGATCTCCGGTGAGTCGCCTCACGGCGCGCCCGAGCGCACCCCGGACGGGGGCTGCCCGGCCCTACGATCGGCGGGGTGGCCGCCGCGCTGGTCTCCCCCGAGGACCTGACCGAGGACGACGCCAACCGCCGGGTGCGCATCCTCCTCGCGCTGGCCACCTGCATGGCCGAGAAGGGCTACCGCGCGACGACGGTCTCCGACATCGCCCGCGAGGGCCGGGTGTCCAAGACCGTCGTCTACGCGCACTTCCGCGACAAGGAGCACTGCCTCCTCGAGCTCTACACCCGCGCCACCGACAAGGTGCTCGCCACCGTGCGCGCCGCGCAGGACCGGGCGGCCGCCGAGGGGCTGGCCTGGCGCGACCGGCTGCGGTCGGCCGTGCGGGCCTACCTGGAGGTGCTCGCCGCCAACCCGGAGGTGGCCTGGGCGGCGCTGGTCGAGGTGCAGGCCGCCGGCCGGCACGCGCTCACCCTGCGGCGGCAGGTCATCGACCGTTACGTGGAGCTGATCCGCGGGGTCGCCGCCGAGATGGCCGAGCGGTACCCCGACGAGGTGCGGGCGGTGGACCGCGCGCTCGTCGTCGCCGCGGTCGGCGGGCTCAACGAGCTGATGCTCGCCCGGGTCGAGCGCGGCGAGGCCGGCTCCCTGGCCGAGGACACCGACGTCGCCACCGAGGTGCTGGTCGGGCTCGTCGCCCGCCGCTGAGCCCGCGGGTCAGCGGCGCGCCGGTCGCAGCGCCAGGACCGCCAGCGCCCCGGCCGCGCTGACCCCGGCGCCGGCGAGCGCGGCCGCGTCCCACCCGGCGAGCAGCCCGGCCGCGGTGCCGGCGGGCGCGCCCGCGGTCACCAGCAGGACGACCAGCGTGACGCCGACGGCGGCGCCCAGGTAGCGGGCGGTGTTGTTGGCGCCGCTGCCCATGCCGGCCCGCTCCGGCGGCACGTGCGCCACCGCCTCGCGGCCGAGCGCGGCGTTGGCCGCGCCGTAGCCGACGCCGAGGACCAGCAGGCCCGGCAGCAGCGCGGCGGCCCGGTCGCCCGGGTCGAGGACGGCCAGCGCCGCCAGTCCCGCGGCCGACACCGCCAGGCCGCCGGCCAGCAGCACCCGCCCGTCGACGCCGGGCAGCCAGCGCAGCCCCACCGACGTCGCCGTCGCGACCGCGGACCACACGAGCACGAGCACCGTCGTCGCGAGCAGGCTCTCGCCCAGCGCCCGCTGCAGCACGGTGGCGAGGAAGGACATCAGCCCGACCGTGGCCGCGCCGGTGACCAGCGCGCCGACGCTCGCGGCCAGGAAGCCGCGGACGCGGAACAGGCCCAGGTCGACCATCGGCGCGCGCACCCGGGACTCGGCCAGCACGAACGCGACGGCGAGCACCGCGCCGCCGGCGAGCAGCGCGACCACGGTCCCGGTCCCGGTGCCGGTGCGGGTGGCGACCAGCCCGACGAGCAGGCAGCACACCGCGGCGACGAGCAGCACCGGCCCGGCGACGTCGACGCGCGGCCGGCGGCCGGGTGCGGCCTCCGGCAGCAGCAGCCGGGCGGCGACCGCCAGCAGCAGCGTGACGACGGCGGTGGCGACGTGCGTGGCCCGCCAGCCGGTGTCGCCGTCGAGGACCACCGCGGCCAGCCCGCCCACGCCGGTGCCCGCGCCCAGGCTGGCGCCCCACACCGCCGCCGCGCGCGCCCGCGCCGGGCCGAGCGGGAACACCTGGGCGATCAGCCCGAGCGAGCAGGCCAGGACGGCCGCGCCGCCGACGCCCTCGACCAGCCGGCCGGCGACGAAGACCCCGGTGGACCCCGCGGCGGCCGAGAGCGCGGCGCCGGCGGCCAGCAGCACGAGTCCCGCGGTGAACACCCGGCGGCGGCCGAGGTCGTCGGCGGCCGCGCCGGTGACCAGCAGCGCCGCGGCCAGCCCGACGCTCATCGCGGCCAGCAGCCACGCCTGCCCGCCCGCGCCGGTGCCCAGGTCGGCCGCGGTGGCCACGGCGGTGGCCAGCGGGGTGACGAAGGCGGCGAGGACGACGAGGGTGCTGGCCGCGACGACGGCGAGCGTCCGCCGCTGCAGCGCGGCGACCGGGGCGCCGTCGGCGGCCGCGGGGACGGGACGGGACTCGACCGATCGGGACACGCGCGCCCCCAGCAGGCTCGTCGGTTGGACATTCCAACCGGGATGTGGCGACGCTAGCAGGGGTCGGTGGAGCGACGCCACCCCGTCGGGCGGCGAGGCATGGCGCGCGCGGCTGGGGGGCAAGGCTGGTCCGAGGAGCACCGTCCGGGTGCCGCGAGACAGGGAGGAGCGCCGTCCATGGCGTCCGTCATCCACTTCACCATCGCGACCGTCGCCGAGGAGAGCCCCGACTTCCGCCGGGTCCTGTGGACCGGGGAGAACACGCAGCTGGTCGTCATGACCATCCCGCCGGGCGGGGAGATCGGCGAGGAGGTCCACGAGGACATCGACCAGATCCTCACCTTCGTCAGCGGCGTCGGTGAGGCGAAGGTCGGCGGGGCCACGAAGAAGGTGGCGCAGGGCGACCTGGTCGTCGTCCCGGCCGGGACGAAGCACAACTTCCTCAACACGGGGCCGAACCCGCTGGTCCTGTACACGGTCTACGGCCCGCCGGAGCACGCCGACGGCGCGGTGCACCACACCAAGGAGGAGGCCGACGCCGCCGAGGAGTCCGGCGAGGACGAGCCGCCGACCGGGAACTGACCCTCCTCCCCCGGTGCCGTCCGCCCCCGCGGCGGCACCGGGGACACTGGTGGGGTGAGCAGCGCACTCGCCGACACCCCCTCCGACACCGCCGAGGTCACCGCCGCGCTCCGCCGGGCCGGGATCGGCGACGTCGACGACTCGGGCCTGGCCCGGGCGCTGTACTCCTCCGACGGCTCGCTGTACCGCGTGCTGCCGCGCGCCGTCGTCCGCCCGCGCGACGCCGACGAGGTCGTGGCCGCCCTCGAGGTCTGCCGGACGCTCGGCGTGCCGCTGACCATGCGCGGCGCGGGCACCTCGATCGCCGGCAACGCGGTGGGCACCGGGGTCGTCGTCGACACCAGCCGGTACCTGGACCGGGTGCACGTGGTGGACGCCGAGGCGCGCACCGCGGTGATCGACCCCGGCGTCGTCCAGGCCCGGCTGCAACTGGCCGCCCGCCCGCACGGGCTGCGCTTCGGGCCGGACCCGAGCACGGCCAACCGCTGCACCGTCGGCGGGATGATCGGCAACAACGCCTGCGGCTCCCGCGCGCTGGGCTACGGCCGGACGTCGGACAACGTCGTCGGCCTCGACGTCGTCACCGGGACCGGGCAGCGGCTGCGGCTGACCTCCGGGGCGGCCGTGGACGGCACGGGCAGCGGGGTGGTCGAGGACCTGCGCGCCCTGGTCGGCCGCGAGCTGGCCACCATCCGCACCGAGCTCGGCCGCTTCGGCCGGCAGGTGTCGGGCTACTCGCTGGAGCACCTGCTGCCCGAGCACGGCTTCGACGTCACCCGGGCGCTGGTGGGCAGCGAGGGGACGCTGGCCGTCGTCCTCGGCGCGACCGTGCGGCTGGTCGCCGACGCCCCGTACCGCGGGCTGGTGGTGCTCGGCTACCCGTCGATGGCCGGGGCCGCCGACGCCACACCGGGCCTGCTCCGGCACGGGCCGACCGCCGTCGAGGGCCTGGACGAGCGGATCGTGCAGCGGCTGCGCGACGTGCCGGCCGCCGTCGTCCCCGACCTGCCGCGCGGCGCGGGCTGGCTGATCGTCGAGGTCACCGGTGACACCGTCGCGGAGGTGGAGGCGAAGGGCGCGGGCGTCGTCGCCGACGCCGGCGCGCTGGACTCCCTGGTGGTCACCGACGTCGCGCACGCCGCGGCGATCTGGCGGATCCGCGAGGACGGCGCCGGCCTGGCCGCGCGCACCTCCGACGGCCGCCCCGCGCACGCCGGCTGGGAGGACGCCGCCGTGCCGGTGGAGTCCCTCGGCGCCTACCTGCGCGAGTTCGACGCGCTGCTGGAGCAGCACGGGCTGCAGGGCGTGCCGTACGGACACTTCGGCGACGGCTGCGTGCACGTGCGCATCGACTTCCCGTTCGGGCGCGAGCCCGACCGCGGCCGCGCCGCCTACCGCTCCTTCGTCGAGGACGCCGCCCGGCTGGTCGCCCGCTACGGCGGGTCGGTGTCGGGCGAGCACGGCGACGGCCGGGCCCGCAGCGAGCTGCTGCCGAGCATGTACTCCCCCGCCGCGCTGGACCTCTTCGCGCAGGTCAAGGCGCTGTTCGACCCCGACGACGTGCTCAACCCCGGCGTGCTGGTGCGCCCGGCCCGACTGGACGACGACGTCCGGGTGGCCGCCGCGCCCCGGCTGCTCCGCACCGGCCCGCCCACCCTGGCGCTGGCCTACCGGCACGACGGCGGCGACCTGTCCAACGCGGTGCACCGCTGCACCGGCGTCGGCAAGTGCCGGGCCGACCCGTCCGGCGTCGCCGTCATGTGCCCGTCGTTTCCGGCCACCCGCGAGGAGAAGGACTCCACCCGCGGCCGCGCCCGGGTGCTGCAGGAGATGCTCGCGCCCGGCGGGCCGGTGCGGGACTGGCGCTCACCGGAGGTGCACGCCGCGCTCGACCTGTGCCTGTCGTGCAAGGGCTGCTCGCGGGACTGCCCGACCGGCGTGGACATGGCCAGCTACAAGTCCGAGGTGCTGCACCAGTCCTACCGGCGCCGCCTCCGGCCGCTGGCGCACTACACGCTGGGCAGGCTGCCCATGTGGTCCGACCTGGCCGCGCGGGCGCCGCGGCTGGTCAACGCCGTGCTGCGCAACCGGCTCGGCGGGCGGCTGGCCAGGTGGGGCGCCGGCGTGGACCAGCGGCGGTCGCTGCCGTCGTTCGCGCCGCGCACCTTCCGGCAGTCGTTCACCCCGCGGCCCGGCGGCGGCGCGCCGGTGGCGCTGTGGGTGGACTCGTTCACCGACCACTTCGCGCCGGAGGCCGCGCACGCCGCCGTCCGGGTGCTCGAGGCTGCCGGCTACTCGGTGCAGGTGCCCGGCGACGACACCTGCTGCGGGCTCACCTGGATCACCACGGGGCAGCTGGACACCGCCAGGCGCATCCTCGGCGACACCGTGCGCCGGCTCGCGCCGCTGGCCGACGCCGGCATCCCGATCGTCGGCGTGGAGCCCTCGTGCACCGCGGCGCTGCGCAGCGACGCCGTGGAGCTGCTGGACGACCCGGCCGCGGGGCGGGTCGCCGCGGCCACCCGGACGCTGGCCGAGCTGCTCACCGCCACCGAGGGGTGGGCGCCGCCGTCGCTGGCCGGCGTCGAGGTGGTCGCGCAGCCGCACTGCCACCACCACGCGGTGATGGGCTGGGCGGCCGACGAGCGGCTGCTGCGCCGGGCCGGTGCGACGGTCACCCGGCTCGGCGGCTGCTGCGGGCTGGCCGGCAACTGGGGCGTCGAGCGCGGCCACCACGAGGTGTCGGTGGCGATCGCGGAGCAGCAGCTGCTGCCCGCCGTCCGCGCGGCCGGGCCGGACGCCGTCGTGCTGGCCGACGGGTTCTCCTGCCGCACGCAGCTGGACCAGCTCGCCGACCGCCCCGGCCGGCACCTGGCCGAGCTGCTCGCCGACGCGCTGGACCGGGCACGGGAGGCGTAGGGAATGGGCCGCCGGCCGGCGCGTTGGCGGCAGGCATGACCACTCTCGGCATCATCGGCGCCGGCCACATCGGCACGGCGCTCGCGCAGGCGGCCACCGACCTCGGCCACGACGTCGTCCTCTCCAACTCGCGCGGCCCGGAGACGCTCGCCGGCCTCGTCGACGCGCTCGGGGACCGGCCCTCCCGCCGCGGCTCCGTGCGCGCCGCGACCGCCGCCGAGGCCGGCGCCGCCGGCGACCTGGTCGTCGTCACCGTGCCGCTCAAGGCCCTGCCCGACATCCCGGTGGAGCCGCTGGCCGGGAAGGTGGTCATCGACACCAACAACTACTACCCGGAGCGCGACGGGCACGTCGCCGCCCTCGACCAGGGGACCACCACCAGCTCGCAGCTGCTGCAGGACCACCTCCCCACCTCCCGGGTGGTCAAGGCGTTCAACCACATCCAGGCCGCGCAGATCACCGCGCGGCGGACGCCGAGCGGCACGCCGCACCGGCGGGCGCTCGCCGTCGCCGGGGACGACGCCTCGGCGAAGGAGGTCGTCGCCTCGCTCATCGACGAGGTCGGCTTCGACGTGCTCGACCTGGGCCCGCTGTCCGAGAGCTGGCGGATCGAGCCCGGCACCCCCGGCTACGGCCCGGACCTCGACCTCGAGGGCCTGCGCCGGGCGACCGCGGAGGCGACCCGGGCCGCGTGAGCTCAGGCGGCGCGGCGGTCCCGGCGGGCGCGGGCGGCGGCCAACACCGTCGGGGCCAGCGCCGCCGCGATCCGCGCGTAGCCGGCCGAGGAGGGGTGGAACCGGTCGGCGGAGAACAGCGCCGGGTCGGTGCTGAACGCCCGGCCCACCTCGGCGGACACCGCCGCGACGACGGCGCCGCGCGCCTGCGCCGCCTCCGCCTGCCGCTGCTGCAGCACCGCGCAGGCGGCCTGCACGACCGGCCGGAACGCCGGCGGCACGAACGGCACGCTGGACATGTCCGGCGCCGGCACGACGACGACGTCGGTGCCCGCGGCGCGCAGCCCGTCGACGGCGGAGCCGAGCGCGGCGACCGCCTGCTCGACGGGGAGGAACCGGGCCAGGTCGTTGGCGCCGATCACCACGACGGCGAGGTCGGCGTCCAGCGGCGCGGCCCGGCGCACCTGCGCGGCGAGGTCGCGGGAGGCGGCGCCGGGCACGGCGAGCACGGACAGGTCGGTCTCGATGCCCGCGCTGCGCAGCACCTGCGCCAGCCGCGGGCCGAGGCCGTCCTCGACCCGCGCGGCACCGGTGCCGTACGCGATCGAGTCACCGAGGACGGCGAGGCGGAGACGGTCGGTCACGCCCGGTACAACGCCGGCCGGCGGGTCGCTCTGCCCGCCGCCCGGGCCGGCCGCCGGTGACCCCGGCCACCGTGCGGCCGGACCCGCGACGCTCTGCCACGATGCCCGCGTGGTGGATCTGGACGAGACCATGCTGCCCGGCGTCGGCGTGCGTTACGGGCTCACGACCCGCGCCGGCGACCGCCTGGCCGTCGTCGTCCAGCGCGAGGGCGGCGCGGAGGTGGCCGTGTTCGACCGGCGCGACCCGGACCGCGCCCGCGCCGTGTTCCGCCTCGACGCCGAGGAGACCGGCGTCCTGGCCGAGCTCCTGGGAGCACCGCGGCTGACCCAGCGGTTCGTGGACCTCTCGCGGGAGGTGCCGGGGCTCCGGTCCGCCCGCTTCCTCGTGCACGCCGGGTCACCCTTCGACGGGCGCCCGCTCGGCGAGACCCGCGCCCGGACCCTGACCGGGTGCTCGATCGTGGCCGTGGTGCGCGAGCACGACGTCGTCCCCTCCCCCGGCCCGGCGGAGGTGCTGCACGCCGGGGACGTGCTGGTCGCCATCGGCTCCGACGCCGGGCTCACCCAGCTCGGCGCGCGGCTGGACGGCGCGGCCTAGGCCCCCGACGTGCACGGCACCGAGGCGCTGCTGGTCGAGCTGGGGCTGCTCTTCCTGGGGCTCGCGCTGCTCGGCCTGCTCGCCCGGCGCCTGGACCTCTCCCCCATCCCGTTCGTCCTCGTGGCCGCGCTGGCGGTGGGCGACGGCGGGCTCGCGCCCCTGACCACGGCCACGCCGTTCATCGAGGCCGCGGCCGAGATCGGCGTCGTGCTGCTGCTGCTCGCCCTCGGTCTCGAGTTCTCACCCGACGAGCTGTTCGCCTCGCTGCGCCACCACGGCCGCTCCGGTCTGGTGGACCTGCTGCTCAACGCGCCGCCGGGCATCGTGGCCGGCCTGGCGCTCGGCCTGCCCTGGCAGGGCGCGCTCGCCCTCGGGGGCATCACCTACATCTCGTCGTCCGGCATCGTGGCCCGGCTGCTCGCCGACCTCGGCCGGCTGGCCAACCGGGAGACACCGGCCGTGCTCTCGGTCCTGGTGCTCGAGGACCTCGCCATGGCGCTGGTGCTGCCCCTGCTGGCCGTGGCGCTGGCCGGGGGCGGCCCGGCCGCGGCCGCCGGCGGACTCGCCCTGGCCGCCGGGACCGTGGTCCTCGTCCTGGCCGCCGCCCGGCGCCACGGCCGGCACCTGGGGCGGTTGCTCACCTCCCCGGACGACGAGCAGGTGCTCCTGCGGCTGGTCGGGTTGACCCTGCTGGTCGCCGGCGCGGCGCAGGCGCTGGGCGTCTCGGCCGCGGTCGGCGCCTTCCTGGTCGGGCTGGCCCTGCCCGCACCCTTCGCCGAACGGGTGCGGCGGATCCTCACCCCGCTGCGCGACCTGTTCGCGGCCACCTTCTTCGTCGCCTTCGGGCTGGGCACCGACCCCGCCGACGTCCTCCCGGTCCTGCCGGCGGCGCTGCTCCTCGCCGTCGTGACCGCGGCGACCAAGGTGGGAACGGGCTGGTACGCCGCCCGCCGGGACGGTGTCGCCGCTCCGGGCCGCTGGCGAGCGGGGACGGCGTTGATCGCCCGCGGCGAGTTCTCCGTGGTCATCGCCGGCCTGGCCGTGGCGGCCGGACTCACCGATCTGGGTCCCCTGACCACCGCGTACGTGCTGGTGCTCGCCGTCGCCGGTCCCGTGGTGACCCGGCTGGCCGAGCCCCGGACCGCGCTCCCCGGCACGGCCCGCCCCGGGCCCGCGGCGCCGGCCGCGTGAGCGCCGGCGCC
>NZ_JBJGZT010000019.1:0-94848 GCF_054050655.1 Geodermatophilus sp. SYSU D00663
AGCCGGGGAGCGGGCCGTCGTGCGTTCTGTCAGCGGGCGGTGCCGACCGCCTCGTCCTCGGCGAGCGCGGGGCGGGACTCGCGGGCCAGCCGCTCCTCGCCGCTCTCGGTGCGCAGGGCCACCTCGCGGATGAGCAGGATGGCCGCGACGGCGACCACCGCGATGACCGCGGAGACGAGGAAGACCCGGCCGGTCGCGTCGCCGTAGGAGACCCGGATGAGCTCCTGGATGGCCGGCGGCGCGTCCGCGAGGCTCGCCAGGCCGACGCCGCCCGAGCCGCCGCCGGCCGCGGCCGCCTCCGGCGGCAGGCCCGCGGTGATCAGGTCGGTCACCCGGTTGCTGAGCACCGCGCCGAGCACGGAGACGCCGACGGTGCCGCCGAGGCTGCGGAAGAACGCCACCGCCGACGACGCCGCGCCGAGGTCGCTCGCGGCCACGGTGTTCTGCACCGCGAGGACCAGGTTCTGCATGGTCATGCCGATGCCGACGCCGAGGACGAACAGGAAGACGCCGAGCAGGACCATGTCCGTCTCGTGGTCGACGGTCGCCAGCAGGCCGAACCCGGCGACGACGAGCAGCGACCCGGCCACCAGGAACCGCTTCCACCGGCCGTGTCGGGTGATGAGGATGCCCGAGACGGTGGAGGAGACGAGCAGGCCGCCGACCATGGGGATCGTCAGCAGGCCGGCCGCCGTCGGCGAGTAGCCGCGGGAGATCTGCAGGTACTGGCCGAGGAAGACGGTGGACCCGAACATCGCCACACCGATCGCGACGCTGGCCACGATGGCGAGGGTCGTGGTCCGGTCGCGGAACAGCCGCAGCGGGACGATCGGCTCGGCCGCCCGCAGCTCGGTCACGACGAAGGCGACGACGGCGAGCGCGCTGCCGCCCAGGAACAGCGCCGTCTCGACCGAGGCCCACGCGAACCGGTCGCCGGCGAGGGTGACCCAGATGAGCATCGCGGAGACGCCCGCGGTGAGGAACGCGGCGCCGAGGTAGTCGATGCGGACCCGGCGCCTGGTCACCGGCAGGTGCAGCGTGCGCTGCAGCAGCACCAGCGCCACGGCGGCGAAGGGCACGCCGACGTAGAAGCACCAGCGCCAGCCGAGCCAGCTGGTGTCGACCAGCAGGCCGCCGAGCAGCGGGCCGCCGACGGTGGCCACGGCCATGACCGCGCCGAGCAGGCCCGAGTACCGGCCGCGCTCGCGGGGGCTGATCATCGCGGCCATCGCGATCTGCACCAGCGCCTGCAGGCCGCCGAGACCCAGGCCCTGGAGCACGCGCCAGCCGATGAGCGTGCCCACCGACTGGGACAGGCCGGCGAGCATCGAGCCGACGATGAAGACGACGATCGACAGCTGGATCAGCAGCTTCTTGCTGAACAGGTCGGCGAGCTTGCCCCAGATCGGCGTGGACGCCGTCGAGGCGAGCAGGGTGGCGGTGACGACCCAGGTGTACTGGCTCTGGCTGCCCCGCAGGTCGGTGATGATCGTGGGCAGGGCGTTGGAGACGACGGTCGAGGACAGGAACGCCACGAACATCGCCAGCAACATCCCCGAGAGGGCCTCGAGGATCTGCCGGTGCGTCATGCGGCCCTGCTGCTCGGCGGGCGCCTCCGCCGCCGGGGCGGCGACGGCGGGCTCGCGGGTGGTGGTCACGGTGCTCCTGGTCGGTGCGGGATCGGGTGCGGACGGCGGCCCGGACGGTCGGGCGGTGGTCACGAGGCGGCCCCGACGGCGTGCGGGGAGCCGGCGTGCGGCGAGCGGGCGGGCGGCGGCGCGGCGCGGTCGAGGTCGTCGGCCAGCCGCTCGAGCAGCTCGGTGAGCCGGTGGGCGTCGGCCTCGTCCCAGTCGGCCAGGGCCCGGGTGGCCCACTCCGAGCGCAGCGCGCGGGTCTGGGCCAGGGCGGTGACGCCCGCGGCGGAGACCCGGATGAGGCTGGCGCGGCCGTCGTGCGGGTCGGGCCGGCGCTCGACGAGGCCGGCCCTCTCGAGGGCGGCGACCTGGCGGCTGGCGACCGAGACGTCGACGCCGGCCTGCGCGGCCAGCGCGCTGCAGCGCTGCTCGCCGTCGCGCTCGAGCGGGACGAGCAGCGCCCAGCCGAAGGAGGGCAGCTCCCCGTAGACGGAGTCCGCGGCCCGGCCGGACACGTGCCGGCCGGCCCGGACGAGGCGCGCGATGCCGGCGGTGAGCCGCTCGCGCGTCCGGGAGGTGATGGGCATGGCGACCTCGTGGACAAGGTGATTGCAGACCACAACCATACATCCGGTTGGTTGCTGTCTACAACCTCCTACCCGCCCGGCGTGTTCCCCGACACGACGACGGCGCCCGGACCGCGGGGGTCCGGGCGCCGTCGTGGCGTGGTGCGGGAGGGTCGGGGTCAGGACGCGGGGACCGCGGCGTCCCCCGCCTCGCGGGCCTCGCCGAGCCGGTTGAACCGGGCCAGCAGCTCACCGAGCTGGGCGACGTCCTCGGCCGGCCAGCCGGACAGGTCGGCCTCCCAGCGCGCCCGGCGGGCGTCGCGGATGCGGGCGAGCCGGGCCGCGCCCTCGGGGGACGGGGTGAGCACCTGCGCCCGCCCGTCGGCGGGGTCGGGCTCGCGGTCGACCATGCCGAGTGCCACGAGGGAGGCCACCTGGCGGCTGACCGTGCTCTTGTCGAGGCCGAGCCGGGCGACCAGGTCGCTGGCGCGCAGCGGGCCGGCGTCGGCCAGCAGCGCGAGCAGGCCGTAGGCCGCGCCGTCGAGGTCGGGGTGCAGCTCGCGGGCGAGCCGGGCCGAGATGGCCCGCGACCGGCGCAGGAGCAGGCCGATCTCGCGCTCCAGCCGCACGAAGGACTCGTGCTGCTGCTCCCGGCGCGCGCTCGTCACGTCTCCCTGGACGACGACGGCGCCGCCGGGGTTCCCGCTCACCGCTGCGCCTCCCTCGGGCGCCAGACGACCAGCGCGGACGTGTGCTGCCGCCGCACCGGCACGAGGTCGGTGCCGACCAGGTCGCGGCCGTAGCCGCTGCGCATCGCCGTCTCCGCGGCGATCCGCCGGTGCTCGGACTCCTCGAGCTCGGCGACCAGCTCGTGCACGCGCTGCTGCAGCGCCTCGACCTGGGACTCCAGGTCGATGATCCGCTTGATGCCGGCCAGGTTGACGCCGTCCTCCTGGGACAGCCGCTGGACCTCGCGCAGCAGCGCGACGTCGCGCGGGCTGTAGCGCCGCCCGCCGCCCGCCGTGCGGCCCGGGGTGACCAGGCCGAGCCGGTCGTACTGGCGCAGCGTCTGGGCGTGCATGCCGGCCAGCTGCGCGGCCACGGAGATCACGAAGACCGGCGCGTCGTCGGCGACGGCGCGGCTCGCGTCGGCGCGCTCCCGGCCCTCGGTCCCCGCGGCGCTCACCGGGTGCTCCCGCGCTCGGCGTTGCGCTGGGTGGCCGCGGTGATCTGCGGGCGCGGGTCGCCCAGTTCGGCGTCGAGGGTCTTCACCGCCCGCTCGGCCTCGGCCGAGAGCCGCTGCGGGACGGCGACCTCCACGGTCACCAGCAGGTCGCCGTTGCGGCCGCGGCCGGGCACGCCCCGGCCCCGGACCCGCAGCGTGCGGCCGCTCGCCGTGCCGGCGGGCACCTTGAGCGTGACGTTGCCGTCCAGGGTCGGCACGGTCAGCGTCGTGCCGAGGACCGCCTCGGGGAAGGTGACCGGCACGGTGAGGGTGATGTCGTCGCCCTTGCGGCCGAACAGCTCGTGGTCGCTGACGTGCACGACCACGAACAGGTCGCCGGCGGGGCCGCCCCGCCGTCCCGGCGCGCCCTTGCCGGCCAGCCGGATCCGCTGCCCGTCCTTGACGCCGGCCGGGATCCGCACGGTGATCGTGCGGGTCTGGGTGGTGACGCCGTCGCCCTGGCAGGTCGGGCACGGGTCGTCGACCACCTGGCCGGTGCCGCGGCAGTTGCGGCACGGCTCGGAGAAGGCGAACGCGCCCTGGCTGCGGCTGGTGACCCCGGCGCCGCCGCACACCTCGCAGGTGTGCGGCGAGGTGCCCGGGCGGGCGCCGCTGCCGGAGCAGGTCGGGCAGGTGCCCGGGCTCTGCATCCGCAGCGGCACGGTGACACCGAGGACGGCCTCCTCGAAGGAGAGGGTGGCCTCGGTCTCGACGTCCTGCCCGCGGGCCGGCCCGGACGCCGCCTGGGAGCGGGCCCGGGCCGAGCCCGGTGCGGCACCGCCGAAGAGGTTGCCGAACAGGTCGCCGAGCCCGCCGCCCCCGCCGCGCGTCCCGGCGCCCCCGGCTCCGCCGAAGAGGTCGCCCAGGTCGAACGGCTGGCCGCCGCCGGTCCCGCCGGGGAAGCCCCCGGGGAACCCGGCACGCGCCCCGGCGCCGCCGGAGCCGAACAGCCGGCGGGCGTCGTCGTACTCGGCCCGCCGCTTGGGGTCGGACAGCACGTCGTAGGCCTCGGAGACCTCCTTGAAGCGCGCCTCGGCCTGCGTGTTGCCCGGGTTCTTGTCCGGGTGCAGGTCGCGGGCGAGCTGGCGGTAGGCCTTCTTGATCTCCGCGGCGTCAGCGCCCTGGGAGACGCCCAGCGCGGCGTAGTAGTCCTTCTCGATGAAGTCCCGGGTGCTCATCGGACGCCTCCTCTCTGCGTCTGGTGGCGGCCGGTCAGCCGGCGGCCGGGGTCTCCCCCGGCACGCCGCCGCCGGTCGCCTCCTGCTCGGGGGCGTCCGCGGCGCCGCCCGCGGGCTCGGTCACGGACACCATGGCCGTGCGCAGCACGCGGTCGCCCCGGCGGAAACCCTGCCGCAGGACCGTCGTCGCGGTGGGCACCGTGACGTGGTCGGACGTGTCGTGCAGGACGGCCTCGTGCAGCGACGGGTCGAACGGGTCCCCCGCGACGCCGAAGGCCTCCACGCCCAGGCCGTCGAGCAGCCCGAGCACGCGGTCGGCGACCACCTTGAAGGCGCCGGTCAGGTCGCCGTGGTCCCGGGCCCGCTCGATGTCGTCGACGATCGGGAACAGCTGGGCGGCGAAGCGCTCGGCCGCCTGGTCGACGACCAGCTGCCGGTCCCGGTCGACCCGCCGCCGGTAGTTGGCGTACTCGGCGGTGACCCGCTGCAGGTCCTCGGTGCGCTCGGTCAGCTGGCGCGACAGGTCGCCGTCCGCGGCGCTGTCGACGACCGGCGCCGCCGGGGCCTCCGGGGCGGCGGTCTGGTTCTCGGTCATCTGCTCCCCTGGCGATGAGTGGGCCGGTGTCTGTGCCGGAGCCGGGCGGGGCGGGACGCCGGCCGGCTGCTCGCCGGCCGGCGTCCGCACCTCACCGCTGACGGGGTCGATCCGCCGCTTGTCCCGGATCACGACCCGCGGCTGCTCGTCCCCCTGGCTCATCGGCGGTCGGTGTCCTCGTCGACGATCTCGGCGTCGACGACGTCGTCGTCGCCGGACGGGGCCGACGCGCCGAACCCGTCACCCGAGGCGCCCGCGGCACCGGCACCGGCGCCGGCGCCGTCACCCGCCTGGGCCTGCTGGGCGTAGAGCGCGCCGCCGACCTCCTGCGAGACGCGGGCGACCTTCTCCTGCGCCGACTTGATCGCGGCGATGTCCGAGCCGCCGAGGGCGGAGCGCAGCTCGGTCAGGGCCTCGCCGAGCTCCTCCTTCTTGTCGGCCGGGATGCGCTCACCGTTCTCCGCGAGGAACTTCTCGGTCTGGTACTGCAGCGACTCCGCCAGGTTGCGGGTCTCGGCCTCCTCGCGGCGGCGCTTGTCCTCCTCGGCGTGGGCCTCGGCGTCGCGCATCATCCGCTCGATGTCCTCCTTGGGGAGGGCCGAGCCGCCGGTGATGGTCATCGACTGCTCCTTGCCCGTGCCCAGGTCCTTGGCGGACACGTGCACGATGCCGTTGGCGTCGATGTCGAAGGCGACCTCGATCTGCGGGACGCCGCGCGGCGCCGGCGGCAGACCGGTCAGCTCGAACATGCCGAGCTTCTTGTTGTACATCGCCATCTCGCGCTCGCCCTGGAACACCTGGATCTGCACGGACGGCTGGTTGTCGTCGGCCGTCGTGAAGATCTCGGAGCGCTTGGTCGGGATCGTGGTGTTGCGCTCGATGAGCTTGGTCATGATCCCGCCCTTGGTCTCGATGCCGAGGGACAGCGGGGTGACGTCGAGCAGCAGGACGTCCTTGACCTCGCCCTTGAGGACGCCGGCCTGCAGGGCGGCGCCGATGGCGACGACCTCGTCCGGGTTGACGCCCTTGTTGGGCTCCTTGCCGCCGGTCAGCTCGCGGACCAGGTCGGTGACGGCCGGCATGCGGGTCGAGCCACCCACCAGGACGACGTGGTCGATCTCGCCGACGGAGATGCCGGCGTCGCGGATCGCCTGGTTGAACGGCGCGCGGGTGCGGTCGAGCAGGTCCTGGGTGAGCCGCTGGAACTCGGCGCGGGTCATCGTGACGTCGAGGTGCAGCGGGCCCTCGGCGCCGGCGGTGATGTAGGGCAGGTTGACGTTGGTCGACTGCGCGCCGGACAGCTCGATCTTGGCCTTCTCGGCGGCCTCGCGGAGGCGCTGCATGGCCAGCTTGTCCTTGGACAGGTCGATGCCGTTCTGGGCGTTGAACGTCTGCACCAGGTGCTTGACGATCCGCTCGTCCCAGTCGTCACCGCCGAGGTGGTTGTCACCGGCGGTGGCCTTCACCTCGATGACGCCCTCGCCGATCTCGAGCAGCGAGACGTCGAACGTGCCGCCACCGAGGTCGAAGACGAGGATCGTCTGCTCGGTCTCGCCCTTGTCCAGGCCGTAGGCCAGCGCGGCCGCGGTCGGCTCGTTGACGATGCGCAGGACGTTGAGGCCCGCGATCTCACCGGCCTCCTTGGTGGCCTGGCGCTGCGCGTCCTCGAAGTAGGCGGGGACGGTGATGACGGCGTCGGTGACCGTCTCGCCCAGGTAGGTCTCGGCGTCCCGCTTGAGCTTCTGCAGGATGCGGGCGCTGATCTCCTGCGGCGTGTAGCGCTTGCCGTCGATCTCGCCGGTCTGCCAGTTGGTGCCCATGTGGCGCTTCACCGACCGGATGGTCCGGTCGACGTTGGTGACCGCCTGGTTCTTGGCCGACTGGCCCACCAGGACCTCGCCGTTCTTGGCGAACGCGACGACCGAGGGCGTGGTGCGCGAGCCCTCGCTGTTGGCGATGACCGTCGGCTCGCCGCCCTCCAGGACGGTGACGACGGAGTTGGTGGTGCCGAGGTCGATGCCGACCGCTCGTGCCATGGAGCTGGCTCCTCTTCCGTGTGCTCGGGTGGTGCTGGGTGTCGTGGGGGTCGGTCGAGGGACCTCCCGCCTTGCGCGGGGTCCGCTCAACTTTCCTGCCCACCGTAACGGCAGACCGCCCGGCGGTGTTCCCGAGGGGTCGAGCTGCGCACGATCAGGCGGCCTGATCGTGCTGCGTCCTGACTCAGCGTCGGCGGTGAGCCAGGACGCACGACGGCGAGCTAGGTCGACGACGCCGCGATCGGCCCGGTCCCCCTGGTGGGCTCGACGGTGCGGACGACGCGATACCGGCGTGGCCCGACCGCCGGGGCCGCCAGGAGCCCACCCACCCGGGCCTCGAGTTCGCGCCGCCGTCCGGGCACGAGGTCCTCGTGTGCCAGGCGCACGACCCGGATGCCCAGCGCGCGCAGGAGGTCCTCGCGCCGCTTCTCCCGCCAGAGCACCTCCCCGGGATGCCGGCCGTCGAGGGGGTCGAGGTACTTCACCCGCCCGTCGAACTCGATGGCGACTCCGGCGTCGTCGTACCAGGCGTCGACCCGCGCGACGAAGCCTCGCGGACCGTGCACCTCGACCTGCAACTCCGGACGGGGCAGTCCGGCCTCGATCAACGCGAGCCGACCACGGGACTCGAGCGGGGACTCCGCGCGGCCGTCCGCGAGCCCGAGGGCCCGCGCCGCGTCGCCGATGCCGACCCAGTGCACCGCACGGAGGACGGCAGCCTGCAGGTCTTCCCGTCCGGCGAGCCGGTCGTGCAGTGCGGCGTCCATCGCCACCACCGAGTCCACGAGGTCCCACTCCCGGGCGCAGTCGACGAGCGTCCGCGCCGGCGCGGTCACGCCGAATCCGGCGAGTCGCCCGAGGTCACCGTCCGGGAGCGAAGCCCGGGCGACGACGTAACCCCGACCGCGCCGCCACTGGCCCGGGTGGGTCAGCCGCACGGCCCCGTCGACGTCCTCGGGGAGGACGAGGCGGTGGACCCGGGCGGCGGAGGTGTGGCTCAGGACCGGACCGGGAGCCAGGGCGAGCAGGACCGCGACGCAGTCGAGGAGGTGCCGGAGCCGGACGTCCGACTCGGCGGCAGCTAGGTCTCGGGCGCGGACGTAGACGCCTCGCCGCAACCAGCGCCAGTGGCCGGCGCTCAGCTCGGAGCGGATCTCGTCGGGTCGGTAGCCGACGCGCACGGCCTCTCGCGCGGTGAAGACGCCGAGCCGGGCGGCCGCGAGGCGGGCGAGTTCCGGGTGCACGTCGACAGTCTTCGATCTTGCGGCGACCGCGCCGAGGTCCCCACGGAACCTGTGGACGACGTCGCGACACCGTCCTGGCTCACCACGACGCCTCCTGGCTCACCGTCGGCGCTGCACCAGGACGCGGCACGATCAGGCGGCCTGATCATGCGACGGCCGGGACGCGGTGACCGGGGCGCGACCCGGGGGCGTGAGCCCGGTCACTCCCCACCCCGACGGCGCCTGCGCGGAAACACGCCCCCGTCGTGTTCCAGCCGGATCCCCAGGTCGCGAAACCGCACGTCAGGACGCCGGTCGGTGGGCGGGGAGCACCGTCGGACCGCCTCGGATCGGGGCGCCGCGCCTCTGGTTACTGCCGAGTAACCTGAACGCACCCCGGCTATCGTGCTGGGCTGCGTGGGCACCGCAGCCCGCGCGTGATCCGCCCCCGGTCCTCAGGGCCGGAGACGGCGGCGGGACCCTTCTCGTCGTCCGGTGCGGACGGAGTCAACCGACGCCGCAGAGGCGTGGGGAGAGGGAATCATGACGGGCCCCCTGCAGATCGTGCTCGGCACGATCAGCGTGCTGTTCCTCATCGTGTCGGTCGTCCTCGCCTACAAGGCCGTCCGGGCGATGGTCCGGATCATCCGCACCGGCCAGGCCGACAGCAGCCGGTTCGGGCCGTTCGGCCCGCGGATGAAGACCCTGCTGGTCGAGTCGCTCGGCCACACCCGGATGCTCAAGTGGTCGGCCATCGGCGCGGCCCACTGGTTCGTCTTCGTCGGCTTCTACGGCCTGTTCCTCACCCTGGTCGAGGCCTTCGGCGAGGTCTGGAACCCGGCCTTCCACCTGCCGCTGCTCGGCGAGTGGAGCCTGTGGAACCTCTTCGCCGACGTCATCGGCACCGGGACGATCCTCGGCATCCTGTACCTGATCTACCGGCGCCAGAAGGACCACCCGCGCCGCCAGGGCCGCGCGAGCCGCTTCGCCGGGTCCAACGAGGGGCGCGGCTACTTCGTCGAGGCCGTCGTCCTGACCGTCGGCATCTGCATCCTGCTGATCCGCGCGCTCAAGATCTCCTCGGACCTCACCGAGGCGCCGGCCTGGTCGCACCCGGTCTCGGGCCTGCTGGCCACCGTGCTGCCCGACAGCCCGGACCTGCTCAGCGTCGTCGCGTTCGTGAAGATCGTCGTCTCGCTGGTCTGGCTGGTCGTCCTCAGCCGCACGCTCAACATGGGCGTCGCCTGGCACCGGTTCAGCGCCTTCCCGAACATCTACTTCAAGCGCGAGGGCACCAGCGGCGCCCCGGCCCTCGGCCCGCTGCAGCCCATGACCTCGAACGGCAAGCCGATCGACTTCGAGGACCCGGGCGAGGACGACGTCTTCGGTCGCGGCAAGATCGAGGACTTCACCTGGAAGGGGATGCTCGACTTCACCACCTGCACCGAGTGCGGGCGGTGCCAGAGCCAGTGCCCTGCCTGGAACACCGGCAAGCCGCTGTCTCCCAAGATGGTGATCATGGACCTGCGGGACCACCTGTACGCCAAGGCCCCGTACCTCCTGGGTGAGAAGACCGCCGCCGAGACCGCCCCGGACTTCGACGTCCTCAAGCCCAGCGACGAGCAGGTCTGGGCCTCCGGCTACGCGCGCATCGAGGGCACCAACGACGCGCAGGCGCACCGCCCGCTGGTCGGCACCCTCGAGGAGGGCGGGGTCATCGACCCCGACGTCCTGTGGAGCTGCACCAACTGCGGCGCCTGCGTCGAGCAGTGCCCGGTCGACATCGAGCACATCGACCACATCGACGACATGCGCCGCTACCAGGTGCTCATCGAGTCGAACTTCCCGTCCGAGGCCGGCGTGATGCTGCGCAACCTCGAGAACCGCGGCAACCCCTGGGGCGTCAGCCCGAGCACCCGCGAGGACTGGATCAAGGAGGTCGACTTCGAGGTCCGCATGGCCGACGGCCCGCTGCCCTACGACGTCGAGTACCTGTTCTGGGTCGGCTGCGCCGGCGCCATCGACGACCGCGCCAAGAAGGTCACCAAGGCCGTCGCCGAGCTGCTGCACACCGCCGGCGTCGAGTTCGCCGTCCTGGGCTCCGGGGAGACCTGCTCGGGCGACCCCGCCCGCCGCATGGGCAACGAGTTCGTCTTCCAGATGATGGCCCAGGAGAACGTCGAGACCCTGAACGGCGTCTTCGAGGGCCGCGTGCCGGGCACCCGCAAGATCGTCACGACCTGCCCGCACTGCTTCAACTCGCTCGGCCGGGAGTACCCGCAGGTCGGCGGCGAGTACGAGGTCGTCCACCACACGCAGCTGCTCAGCCAGCTGGTGGAGGAGGGCCGGCTCACCCCGGTGACGCCGGTGGACCGCAAGGTCACCTACCACGACCCGTGCTTCCTGGGCCGGCACAACAAGGTCTACACGCCGCCGCGGGAGATCCTCGACAGCGTGCAGGGCCTCTCCACCCAGGAGATGCACCGCTGCAAGGACCGCGGCTTCTGCTGCGGCGCCGGCGGCGCGCGCATGTGGATGGAGGAGAAGATCGGCAAGCGGATCAACGTGGAGC
This sequence comes from Geodermatophilus sp. SYSU D00663, assembly GCF_054050655.1. Taxonomy (NCBI): domain Bacteria; kingdom Bacillati; phylum Actinomycetota; class Actinomycetes; order Geodermatophilales; family Geodermatophilaceae; genus Geodermatophilus; species Geodermatophilus sp. SYSU D00663. The sequence goes on from NZ_JBJGZT010000019.1 coordinate 11,030, forward strand.
GCACCGAGGAGGCCCTCGGCCTCGACCCGGACGTCATCTCCACGGCCTGCCCGTTCTGCATCACGATGCTGTCGGACGCCCTGACGGCGAAGAAGCAGAACGGCGAGGCCGCCGAGCACGTCGAGGTCCTCGACGTCAGCCAGATCCTGCTGCGCTCGATGGCGCCGGTCGGCACCCCGGGCACCGAGCACGGCGCCGAGGTCGGCACCGCGGACGACGACGTCGCGGGCACCGGCTCCGCCGCCACCGGCCACGGCCAGGCCTGAGCGAGGACCCGCACCATCCTGACGGACGCCGTCGGCAGGGCAGCTCCTCGCCGGCGGCGTCCGCCGTCTCGGGGGCCGGTCCTCCGGTAGAACACCGCGCGTGCTGCTGCAGCTGCGGGTGACCGTCCCGCCCCACCGGACCGACGCCGTCCGCGACCTGTTCACCCGCTGCCCCGGGACCGCCCACCTCGCCGTGCTGCCCGGCGCCTCGGTCGAGCCGCCCGGCGACCTGCTCCTCGCCGACGTCACCCGCGAGTCCGCCGACGCCCTCGTCGGGGCGCTGCGCGAGCTGCACGTCGACCGCGACGGCGGCATCGCGATCGAGGCCGTGGACACGGCCGTCTCCGCCGTCGCCGAGCGGGCGGAGGAGGCCGCGCCGGGCGACGGCTCGGACGCCGTCGTCTGGGAGCAGGTGGTGCGGACGACGGCCGCGGACTCGTCGCTGTCGGTCTCCTACCTGTCGTTCCTGACCATCGCGACGCTGCTGGCCGGCATCGCGATCGTCAACGACTCGGCGGTCCTGGTCATCGGCGCCATGGTGCTCGGCCCGGAGTTCGCCCCGCTGGCGGGGCTCGCCGTCGCGCTCGTGCACCGGCGGCGCGGGGTCGCCCGGGCGGCGGCCCGCGCGCTGCTCGCCGGCTTCGCCCTGGCGATCGCGGTCACCGCGCTGGCCGCGCTCGCCGCCCGCGGGCTGGGCTGGGTCGACCCCGGGGTGCTCGCCACGGACCGCCCGCAGACCGGGTTCATCACCGCGCCGGACCACTGGTCGGTGGTGGTGGCGGTGCTGGCCGGCATCGCCGGCGTGCTGTCGCTGACGTCGGCGAAGAGCGGGGCGCTGGTCGGCGTCTTCATCTCCGTGACGACGGTGCCCGCCGCCGCGGACATGGCCGTGTCGCTGGCCCTGGGCGGCGGCGCCGAGTTCTGGCGCGCGGCCCTGCAGCTGGGGATCAACCTCGCCGGCATCCTGCTGGCCGCCGTGGTCACGCTGCTCCTGCAGCGGGTGCTGTGGCGGCGGGTCCCCCAGGTGCTGCCCCGCTTCGAGGCCACGCCGCGCACGGGGCTGCGCACCTAGACGGTTGGCCCGTGCACCCGCCTCCGGGCGGGCCGGACGTGCGGGGGACCATCGACGGGTGACCCGCACGGCCGACGACGCTCCCCCGATCCCGACGGCCGGCGAGCGACGGCGCGGACTCGCGCTCGTCGCGGTCGCCATCGTGCTGACCGCCGCGAACCTGCGGACGGCGGTGAGCACCGTCGGCCCGGTGCTCGAGGAGCTCGAGCGCGGGCTGGGCGTCTCCAGCGCCGCGGCCGGCGTGGTGACGACGCTGCCGGTGCTGTGCTTCGCCGCCATCGGCTTCGCCGGGCCGCCGCTGGCCGCCCGGTTCCGGGACGCGCACGTGCTGGCCGGCGCGCTGCTCACCATGGCCGCCGGGCTGGTGCTGCGGGCGGTCGTCGACTCGTTCCCGCTGTTCGTCGCCGGCACGGTGCTGGCGATGGTCGGCGGCGCGCTGGGCAACGTGCTGCTGCCCGGCCTGGTGAAGCGCTGGTTCCCCGCGCGCACCGGCCTGCTGGTGGGCGCCTACAGCGCGTCCATGGCCATCGGCGGGGCCGTCGCGGCGATCTCCACCGCGCCGATCGCCGCCGCCGTCGGCCCGGGCGGCTGGCGGTGGGCCATCGGCGTGTGGGCGCTGCTCGCGCTGGTCGCCGCGGTGCCGTGGTTCCTCGCCCCGCGCTCCCCCGGTGCGAGCCGGGGCACCCACCGCGCGGTGCGGATGGCGCCGCTGGCGCGCAGCCCGCTGGCGCTCACCCTGGCGGCGTTCTTCGGCCTGCAGGCGACGCAGGCCTACGTCGTCATGGGCTGGTCGGCGCAGTACCTGCGCGACTCCGGCCTGAGCGCGGCCACCGCCGGGCTGCTGCTCGGGATCAACTCGGTCGTCGTCATCCCGGTCAACGCGGTCACCCCGTCGCTCACCGTCCGCCAGCGGTGGCAGCGGCCGCTGCTGCTGGGCTTCATGGCCTGCTACGTCGTCGGCTGGAGCGGCCTGTGGCTGGCCCCGCGCACGCTGCCGTGGCTGTGGATGAGCGTGCTCGCCGTCGGCATGGGCACCTTCAGCATGGTGCTGGCGCTGATCGGGCTGCGCGCCCGGACGCCGGAGACGACGGCCGCGCTGTCCACGGTCACGCAGGGCTGGGGGTACGTCCTCGCCGGCGCCGGGCCGCTGCTGGTCGGCGTGCTGCGCGGCGCGACCGGCGGCTACACCGGCATGTTCGTGCTCGTCGCCGTCGCCACCGTCGGGCTCACGGTCACCGGGTGGCTGGTCACCCGGGACCGGTTCGTCGACGACGAGGTGCCCGGCTGGTCGCCGGCGGCGGTCAGCCCTGCGCCCGCCGGGTCTCCGCGCGGGTGAAGTTCCGGAACGAGCGAGACGGCGTCGGCCCGCGCTGGTCCTGGTAGCGGGAGCCGTACACCGCCGAGCCGTACGGGTGCTCGGCCGGGCCGGTGAGCCGGAACAGGCACAGCTGGCCGATCTTCATGCCCGGCCACAGCGTGATCGGCAGGTTGGCCACGTTCGACAGCTCCAGCGTGATGTGGCCGGAGAAGCCGGGGTCGACGAAGCCCGCCGTCGAGTGGGTGAGCAGCCCCAGGCGCCCGAGCGAGCTCTTGCCCTCCAGCCGGGCGGCGAGGTCGTCGGGGATGGTGACGACCTCGAGGGTGGAGCCGAGGACGAACTCGCCGGGGTGCAGGACGAACGGCTCGTCGCCGTCGGGCTCGACCAGGGTGGTCAGGTCGTCCTGCTGCTGGGCGGGGTCGATGTGGGTGTAGCGGGCGTTGTTGAACACCCGGAAGTAGCGGTCGAGCCGGACGTCGATGCTCGAGGGCTGCACCAGCCCCGCGTCGTGCGGCTCGATGCCGAGACGCCCCTCGGCGATCGCGGCGCGGATGTCGCGGTCGGACAGCAGCATGGCGCGGAGTCTAGGGAGGCCGCCGGGCGCCCCCTCCGCTTCCCGCGGGACGGAGGTCCCGGACCCCCCGGTTCGGGTCGTGTCCGGACCGTTCCTGCCGATACCTGCCGGGACGACCCGCCGGACGCAGGAGGACACCGCGTGCTGGACACCCGCCCCCGGACCGCACCGCGCGCCGGCCGCCTCGCCGTGCGGCCGACGGGTGAGGAGCGGACGTTCGCGGCCGAGGAGCTCATCGTCTCCAAGACCGACCTGCGCGGGGTGATCACGTACGCGAACGACGTGTTCCTGCGGGTGGGCGCCTACACCCTCGACGAGGTCATCGGGCAGCCGCACAACCTCATCCGGCACCCCGACATGCCGCGCGCGGTGTTCACGCTGCTGTGGGACACCCTCGCCGCCCGGCAGGAGCTGTTCGCCTACATCGACAACCTGGCCGCCGACGGCGCGCACTACTGGGTGCTGGCGCACGTGACGCCGTCCTACGGCGCCGACGGGTCGGTCGTGGGCTACCACTCCAACCGCCGCCGGCCCTCCCGCCGGGCGGTCGACCGCGTCCGCCCGATCTACGAGCGCCTCCTGGCCGAGGAGCGGCGGCACCCGAACGCCCGCGCGGCCGTCGCGGCGTCGTCCGAGCTGTTCGACCGGCTGATCGGCGAGCACGCGGCGTCCTACGCGGACTTCGTGTGGTCGGTCATCGCCGAGGAGGAGGACTGAGATGGCACGCTCCCGCACCCGCTCCGACGCCGCGGAGCTCGAGGTCCACCGCGCGTTCGTGCGCCGGCTGACCGAGACCTGCGAGGCGGCCGCGCGCGGGGACCTGGAGGCGCGGGCCGTGCCGGTCGACGGCTCGGACGCCGTGCCGGAACTGGCCGCGCTGCGGCACGGCGTCAACCGCGCGCTCGACGTCAGCGACGCCTTCGTGCGCGAGTCCCGGGCGGCGCTGGCCGCCGCCGCCGAGGGCCGCTTCCACCGCAGCGTCCTGCGCACCGGGCTGCACGGCGCCTACCGGCACGCGGCCACCGACATCAACACCGCCCGCGACGCCATGCGGGCGACCGCCGGGCGGGTCACCGAGGCGCAGACCTCGCGGCTGCGGCTGGCCGACGCGTTCGAGTCGGTGGTGCTGGCGATGAGCGAGCAGGTCGCGACGGCGGCCACGGAGATGAGCGCGTCCGCCGCCGGGCTGACCAGCGCGGCGGCGGCGGCGTCGGCCGAGGTGGGCAACGCGACCGGCACGCTCGGCTCCCTGACCCGCACCTCGGCCGAGATCCGCGAGGTCATCGCCCTCATCGAGTCCGTGGCCGCGCAGACCCGCCTGCTGGCGCTCAACGCCACGATCGAGGCCGCCCGCGCCGGGGAGGCCGGCAAGGGTTTCGCCGTCGTCGCCTCCGAGGTCAAGGACCTCGCCGACCAGACCGCGCAGGCCACCGAGCGGGTGACCGCGCAGGTCGAGGCGATCCGCGCGGCCTGCGACGACGTCACCGCCGTCATCGGCTCGGTCGGCACCACGGTCACCGACATGAACGGCCTGGTCGACGGGATCGCCGCGGCCGTCGACGGCACGGCGTCGCTGGGTACCGCGGACACCGACGTCACCGGCCTGTCCCAGATGGCCGAGCGGCTGCGCTCGGAGGCCACCGGGTTCCTGGCCGAGATGCGGCGCTGACCCCGGCACGGCCGGTGGGGTCCCGGGTCACGGATGTACCGTTCGAGCAGCGGGGAGCAGCTCGGCTCCCGAGGTCCTGACGCGCCGGCGGCGGTCCCGCCCGCGTCCGCACGGCTGTGCCGGGAGGTGTGCGTGGCGCCGGATCCCGTCGCGTCCGGCGGGGTCCGCGGCGTCGCGCCGGGCCCCGGGACCGAGGACGTCTTCGCCGGCGGCAGCGAGAACGGCCGGCTGATGGCCGCCTTCGACTGGGCGACGACGCCGGTCGGGCCGGTGGAGAGCTGGCCGGCGAGCCTGCGCTACGCCGTCCGCACCGTGCTGGCCTCGCGGTTCCCCATGATCCTGACCTGGGGCCCGGAGTACACGCAGTTCTACAACGACGCCTACGCCACGCTGATCGGCGCGAAGCACCCCGGCGCCATCGGCGACGACCTGCGGATCACCCTCGCCGAGGGCTGGGCCGCGCTGCAGGAGCCGGTCGAGCGGGCGATGGCCACCCGCGAGGCCTCGTGGATCCCGCAGCTCCTGCTGCTGCTCGAGCGCGCCGGCTACCGCGAGGAGACCTACTTCACCGTCTCGCACGCCCCCGCCTTCGGGGACGACGGCGAGGTGGCCGGGATGCACGCGGTGTGCACCGAGGTGACCCGCCAGGTGGTGGCCGAGCGGCGGCAGCGGCTGCTGCACGAGGTGGCCACCGCGGCCGGCCGGCGCGAGGACGAGCGCGACCTGGCCGTCCGGGTGTGCGGGGCGCTGGGGGCCGACCCGCTCGACGTCCCGTTCGCCGCGGTCTACCTGGGCGACGGCGAGGGCCGGCTGCACCGGGTGGCCACCGCGGGCGTCGGCGCCGCGGCGCTGCCGGCGGCGGTGGGCGCGGCGGCCGAGCTCGGCGCGGTCGACGTCGCTGGCCTGCACGTGCCCGGCGGGCCGTTCGGTGACGAGGTGGAGCGGGCGGTCGCGCTGCCGCTGTCGGGCGGGGCGGGGCGCGAGACGGTGGGCGCCCTGCTGGTCGGCGTCAGCCCCAACCGGGCGCTGGACGAGGAGTACCGCACCTTCCACCAGCTGCTGGCCGCGCAGGTCGCCGGCGCGGTCACCGACGCGCGCGCCTACGCCGCCGAGCGCGCCCGGGCGGAGGCGCTGGCCGAGCTGGACCGGGCCAAGACGACGTTCTTCTCCGACGTCAGCCACGAGCTGCGCACGCCGCTGACCCTGCTGCTGGCCCCGATCGCCGACGCGCTCGCCGACTCGGGCGGGGAGCTGCCGGAGCCGGTGCGCGAGCGGCTCACCCTCGCCCTGCGCAACGGCCAGCGGCTCAAGCGCCTGGTCGACGACCTGCTGGAGTTCGTGAGCATCGAGGCCGGGCGCACGGCCGCGGTGCGGGTGGCCACGGACCTCGCCGCCTGCACCGGCGAGCTGGCCGGCGTGCTGCGCGCCGCGGCCGAGCGGGCCGGCCTGACCCTCGACGTCGACTGCCCGCCGCTGCCCCGCCCCGCCGCGGTGGACCCGCGGATGTGGGAGAAGGTCGTCCTCAACCTGGTCGCCAACGCGGTCAAGTACACCTTCGTCGGCGGCATCACCGTCTCCCTGCGCGCCCAGGGCGACGAGGTGGTCCTGCAGGTGGCCGACACCGGCGTGGGCATCCCCGCCGCCGAGCTGCCGGCGCTGTTCGAGCGGTTCCACCGGGTGACCGGCTCCCCCGCGCGCAGCCGGGAGGGCACCGGCCTGGGCCTGGCGATGGTCCGGGAGCTGGTCGCGCTGCACGGCGGCACCGTGGAGGTGGAGAGCGAGCCCGGCGCCGGGAGCACCTTCACCGTGCGGCTGCCCTTCGGCGAGCCGGACACCGACACCCCGCCGCCCGCGTCGGCAGCCGCGGTCCGCGCGGCCGCGCTCACCCCGTGGGACGACGACCTGTGCCGGCCCGCCCCGTCGCCCGACCCGCTGGGCACCGTGCTCGTCGTCGACGACAACGCCGACATGCGCGCCTACCTCGCCCGGCTGCTGTCGCCGTCGTGGACGGTGCGGACGGCGGCCGACGGCGAGGCGGCCCTGCGCGACGTCGCGCGGGTGCGTCCCGACGTCGTCCTGAGCGACGTGATGATGCCGGGCCTGGACGGGTTCGGGCTGCTGCGCGCGCTGCGGGCCGACCCCGCGACGCGCGCCGTCCCGGTGGTCATGCTCACCGCGCGGGCCGGGCAGGAGGCCGCGGTCGAGGGCTTCGACGCCGGCGTCGACGACTACCTGCCCAAGCCGTTCGAGTCCGCGGAGCTGCTCGGCCGGCTGCGCGCGGTCCTCGAGCGCTCCCGGGGCCGGCGGGAGCCGGCGCCCCCGGCTGCCCCGTCGCCGTCCGCCCCGGCCGTCCCCGCTCCCGCGCCGCCGCGTCCCCGCGCCGCCGACGCCGTCCCGGCCGCCCCCGCGGCGCCGGCCCCGGCGCACCTCCCGGGTGCGACGACGACGACCTGGCGGTTCCCCTCGAGCGCGGCGGCGATCCCGCCGCTGCGCCGCCGGCTGCGGGCGCTGCTCACCGACGCCGGCCTGGACGAGGACCGCGTCCACGACCTCGTGCTGGCCGCCTGCGAGGCAGCCACCAACGCGGTGGAGCACGCGCAGGACCCGCGCGAGCCGTACGTGGACGTCCGGGTGGCCGTCGACGGCGGCGCGGTGGAGATCGCGGTGCGCGACCACGGGCAGTGGAAGGAGCGGACGTCGAGCATGGACCGCGGCCGCGGCTCGATGCTCATGAGCGCGTTCGCCGACGTCACCGCGGTTCCGGGGCCGGAGGGGACCACGGTGACCATCCGCAGCCCCCGGCCCGCCGGCTGACCCCGGCCTGCCGACCGATGCCGCCGCCCTTGCTACGCTGGCGTCCGGCCGTCAGGCCGTCGCGGGTGTAGTTCAATGGCAGAACATCAGCTTCCCAAGCTGACAGTGCGGGTTCGATTCCCGTCACCCGCTCTCCTCCGCTCCACCCGGCAACCCGGTGGCCTCCCCGCCCCCCGCGTGGGACCGTCCGCCCGTGCCGCTCCCGCCCGTCCTCCGCGCGGTGGTGCTCGTCGAGGGGGTCAGCGACCGCGAGGCCGTGCTGGCGGCCGCGCGGGGCCTGGGCCGGGACCTGGCCGCCGAGGGCGTGGACGTGGTCGCGATGGGCGGTGCACACGCCGTCCGCCGCCACCTGGCCGCGATCGGTCCCGGCGTCCGCGTGGCCGGCCTCTACGACCTCGCCGAGCGGGACGTCGTCCGCCGGGCGCTCGGGGTGCCCGACCCGGCGACGGCCGGGTTCTCCGCCTGCGTCGCCGACCTCGAGGACGAGCTCGTCCGGGCGGTGGGGACGGCCGGGGTCGAGGCGGCCGTCGCCGAGCACCGCGAGGCCCACGCCCTGACCACCTTCCGGCGGCAGCCGGCGCAGCGCGGGCGCCCGGCCGACGCGCAGCTGCGCCGCTTCCTCGGCACCACCAGCGGGCGCAAGGCCCGCTACGCGCGCGCCCTCGTCGAGCGGCTGGAGCCCGCGGCGTACCCGCCGCCGCTGAGGTCGCTGCTCGCCCGCGTCTGACCTCCCGGGGTCAGGCCCCCAGCAGGACCGGCGTCCGCGCCTCACCGGGCAGGTACTCGCCCCGCTCGTCGACGCGGTAGCGGGCGCTCTCCTCCGGCGTCGCCGCGACGGTGCGCAGCGCCGCCCCGAGCGCCGCGACGTCGTCCAGGGTCGTCCCGCGGTTGGCGCTGGCGCGCACGGCGCCGGGCAGCCGGACCTCGCCGGCCCGGGCCGCGTCGTGGAAGGCGCGGACCTGCTCCTCGCTCAGTTCCAGCAGGCGGGCCATGTACGGGTGGGCGCAGAAGCAGCCGCTGCGCACGCCGATCCCGAACTCCGCGGACAGCCGGGCGGCCACCAGACCGTGCGGGAGGTCGTCGAGGAGGAAGGCCGCCACGGGCAGCCGGTCCCCCGTCACCGGGCCGAGGCGGCGCAGCCCCGGGACCGTCGCGAGCTCGGCGTCCAGCGCCGCGGTGAGGGCGCGCTCGTGGGCGAGCAGGCCGGGCCAGTCCTCGGCCAGCTCCTCGGCCGCGGCGGCCAGCGCGACCGCGCCGACGACGTTCGGCGAACCGGCCTCGTCCCGGTCGGGGGCACCGGCCCACACGACGTCGTCGAAGGAGACCGCCCGGACCGCGCCGCCGCCGACCAGCAGGGGCTCGCCGCGGCCGAGCAGGCTCCGCGGGGCGACGAGCGCGCCGGCGCCGAAGGGCGCGTACGCCTTGTGCCCCGACAGGGCGAGGGCGTCGACGCCGAGGGCGGTCACGTCGATCGGCCGGTGCGGCGCCAGCTGGGCGGCGTCCACCACCACGAACACGCCGCGCTCCCGGGCGGCGGCGGTGATGGCGGCCAGGTCGGGCAGCCAGCCGGTGACGTTGGAGGCGCCGGTGAGGGCCAGGACTCGCGGGGTCGGGCGCTGGTCGAGCGCGGCGACGACGTCCTCGGCCGTGAAGGTCCCCCCGGCGCCGACCTCGACCACCCGCAGCCGCGCGGCGCGGCGCCACGGCAGCAGGTTGGCGTGGTGCTCGACCGCGGTGGTGAGCACCACGTCGTCCGGCTCGAGCCCGAGCCGGAACGCCAGCGCGTTCAGCGCCTCGGTGGTGTTGCGGACGAAGACGGTCTCGTGCGTGGCGGGGTCCGCCCCGACGAAGGCGAGCACGGTCTCGCGGGCGGCCTCGTAGCGGGCGCTGGTGTACCGGGACTTCGCGCCGGCACCGCGGTGCACGCTCGAGTAGCGGGGCAGGAACTCCTGCACCGCCCGGGCCACCCGGACCGACGACGAGCTGGTAGCCGCGGCGTCGAGGTCGACGTAGCGGGTGAGCCCCCCGCCGGCCGTCGGGACGCGGACGTCCTCGCCGACGAGCCGGCCCGGGGAGGTGTCGGGAACCAGTCGCATGGGATCCCCATCGGCACGTCCCGGCCGAAATCGAGCCCGGCGCCGCGCCTCCCGCCCGGGTCCACCCCCTGAGGGTGATCTCCGGTCACCGGCCTCAAAGCGCCCGGGCACGGTGACGACGTCCCTGGGCATGAGTGCCTTGCAGCTCCGGGTCGACGGCGACCGGCGACGGCCCCGGGGTTTCCGTCTCACCTCGCGGGTGTTCTGGGACCTCGCGGTGTGGATGGTCGGCCTCGGCATCGCGGTCGGGCTGGTCTTCCCGCCGTTCGCCACGGGCCTCGGGGTCCCCGCCCAGTACGCCGACCGCCCGGTGTTCCGGGCGGCCTGTCTCGTCGCCGGCTTCCTGGTCGGCGGGCTGAGCTACACGCTGTGCCGGTGCCTGGTCGGTGGGCGGCTGGCCGTCCTCAGCACCCACCTGCACTCGGTGGCGCAGACCATCTCGCACGCCAGCCGGACCGGGGACTGGTCGCAGTCGACGTCGCAGCGGATCACCGTGGACTCCGACGACCAGCTCGGCGAGACCGCCCGCGCCTTCAACAGCCTGCTCGACGCCCTGGAGGCGGGGGAGCACTTCCGGTCGCTGGTCCGCAACGCCTCGGACGTCATCACCGTCGTCGACACCGCGGGCACCGTGACGTACCAGACCCCGTCGGTGGGCTGGGTCCTCGGCTACCCGCCGGGGACGCTGATCGGCACCGACGTCCACGACCTGGTCCACCCCGAGGACGTGCGGGGCTTCCGCGAGCACCTCGGCCGCGTGGCCGCCGGGGAGCCGCCGGCGACCTGGCCGGCCGCCCGCATGCGGCACCGCAACGGCTCCTGGCGCTGGACCGACACCGCCGCCCGCAACCTGCTCGACGACCCGGCCGTCAGCGGCATCGTGCTCACCACGCGCGACACCAGCGACCGCAAGGAGCTCGAGGACCAGCTGCGCGTGCAGGCCTTCCACGACCCCCTGACCGGCCTGCCCAACCGGGCGCTGTTCATGGAGCGCCTGCGCGCGGCGGAGGAACGCGAGCGGGTCACCGGCACCCCGTCGGCGGTGCTGTTCCTGGACCTGGACAACCTCAAGACCGTCAACGACAACCTCGGCCACGACGGCGGCGACGCCCTGCTGCGGGTGGTCGCCCAGCGGGTCGGCGGCTGCCTGCGCCCCGAGGACACCCTCGCCCGCCTGGCCGGCGACGAGTTCGCCGTGCTGATGAGCGGCGCGCGCAGCGGAGAGCTGGCGCCCCTGGTCGCCGAGCGCGTGCTGGCCGCCCTCGCCCAGCCGGTCCACGTCGCCGACCGCGCCGTCCGCGCCAGCGTGAGCATGGGCATCGCCACCTCGGCGACGTGCGCCGCCAGCGGCCTGGGCCTGCTGCGCGCGGCGGACATCGCCATGTACGTGGCCAAGTCCAGCGGCAAGGGGCGCTACGAGACCTTCCAGCCCAGCCACCACGCCGCGCACCTCGAGCGCGAGCGCCTGCTCGCCGACCTCTACCAGGCGCTGGACCGGCAGGAGCTCGTCCTCCACTACCAGCCGATCGTCGACCTGGCGTCGGCCACGACCAGCGGCTACGAGGCCCTGGTGCGCTGGCAGCACCCCACGCACGGGCTGGTGCCGCCGGCGCGGTTCATCGCGCTGGCCGAGGACAGCGGCCTGATCGTCCCGATCGGCCGCTGGGTGCTCCGGGAGGCCACCCGCCAGGCCGCCGCGTGGCAGCGACCGGACGGCAGCGGCCCGCGGATGAGCGTCAACGTGTCGGTGCGCCAGTTCCAGCACCCCAGCCTCGTCGGCGACGTCGCCGAGGCGCTGGACCGCTCCGGCCTGGACCCGCGGCGGCTGACCCTCGAGATCACCGAGTCGCTGCTCGTGCAGGACGCCGCCGCCACCACCGGCAAGCTGGAGGAGGTCAAGGACCTCGGCGTCCGGTTGGCCCTCGACGACTTCGGCACCGGCTACTCGTCACTGGGCTACCTGCGCCGGTTCCCCATCGACGTCCTCAAGATCGACAAGTCCTTCGTCGACGGCGTGGCCACGAGCCCGGAGGACCACGCGGTCATCGGCGCGATCGTGCAGCTGGGCCAGACGCTCGGCCTGGACCTCGTGGCCGAGGGCATCGAGACCGCCGACGAGCTGGCCGCGCTCCGCGGGCTCGGCGTCGGGTACGGGCAGGGCTACCACCTCGGTCGTCCCCTGCCCGCCGCGGCGCACGAGGAGGCGGTGCACCAGAAGGCGGTGCACGAGGAGGCGGTGGCCACCGGGGCCGAGCGCCGCCGGCCGCACTCCCCCGGCGCCGCCCTGCGGGCCGCCCCGGTGCCCCGCACCACCGGGCAGGACGTCCCGGCCGCGTCCCCGCACTGACGCCCGGCCGGGCCGCGGACCGGCGGCCGTGCCAGGGTCTGTCCGTGGACCCGTCCCGCGGAGGCCGGGGATGAGCCCGGGGCTCTCCGCCGCGGCCACCGACGCCCTCGTCGCGCGGCTGCGCGCCGCCGGCTGCGTCTTCGCCGAGGACGAGGCCCGCCTGCTGACCGCCGCCGCGGCCACACCGGAGGAGCTCGACGCCCTCGCCGGACGGCGGGTGGCCGGCGAGCCGCTGGAGCACGTCCTCGGCGAGGTGGAGTTCTGCGGCCTGCGGGTCTCCGTCGGCCCCGGGGTCTTCGTGCCGCGGCGGCGCACCGCGGCCCTGGTCGCGCGGGCGGTGGAGGTGGCGCGGGCGGCGCGGGACCGGCACGGGCGCCCGCCGGTCGCGGTCGACCTGTGCTGCGGCTGCGGCGCGGTCGGCCTCGCGCTGGCCACCGCCGTCGAGCTGGCCGAGCTGCACGCCGCCGACGTCGCCCCCGCCGCGCTGCACCACGCCCGGCGCAACCTCGCGCCGGTGGGCGGGCAGGTGCACGGCGGCGACCTGTTCGACGCGCTGCCGCGGCGGCTGCACGGGCGGGTCGACGTCCTGGTGGTCAACGCGCCGTACGTGCCCACCGCGGCGCTGCCCCTGCTGCCGCCCGAGGCGCGCCTGCACGAGCCCCGGACGGCGCTCGACGGGGGCGCGGACGGCCTCGACGTGCACCGGCGCGTGGCCGCGGGCGCCCCGGCCTGGCTCGCCCCGGGCGGGGTCCTGCTGGCCGAGGCGGGGGAGGACCAGGCGCCCGTGCTCGCCGCGGTGCTCGCCGCCGCCGGGCTGCGGCCGGACGTCCACGGCCCCGGGGAGGACGGGACCGCGGTCGTCACGGGGGCCCGCGGGGGCTGACCGGGCCCTTGGTCCCTGTCCCGACGCGCCGCGTGTCGCGAGGATCACTGCATGGCAGATCCGACCGCTCCCGTTCCGCCCGAGGACCGGTCCCTTCAGCCCGTCGAGCCCGTCCGGCTCGTCCCGCAGTTCTCCCGTCGTCCCGCGCCCTCGCTCGTCGTCCACGTCGACGGCTCGCCCTCCGGCTACGGCGCCCTGGTCTGGGCGCTGCGCGAGGCGGCCCGCCGCGAGGGGACCGTGCTCGCCGTCGACGTCGTCGACGGCGGCGAGAGGACGCTGACCGGACAGCGCGCGGCCGCGGAGCAGACCCGCGCCGTGGTCCTCGAGCGGATCGAGGCCCAGGTCGTCCGCGCCATCGCCGAGACGGGCGTGACCGGCCGCGTCCGCACCGCCACCCTGGAGCGGCCGCTGCTCGAGGCCCTCGTCGGCGCCGGCCGCGGCGGTGACCTGGTGCTGGTGAACGGATCGGGACGCGCCCTCCTGCGGCAGGTCGTGCCGCGCCACCCGAGCCGCCGCCTCGCGCACGGTGCGTGAGCCCTCCGGCGGGACCACCCCGGCGGACGGCCGCCCCGACGCGCAGCAGGACCCCTCCGGACGGGCCGTGACCCCGCCCGGCCCGGAGGGCACGCCGCCGGCGCTCGCCGCCGGCGTGCGGGCGGCCGCGGCCGGCGAGCACCTCGAGGCGACGCTGCACGCCATCGTCGAGGCGGCGGTCGCGCACGCCGACGCCACCTACGGCGCGCTCGGCGTCCTCACCCGCGACGGGCGGCGGCTGGACCGCTTCGTCATCGTCGGCATGGACGAGGAGACGCGCGCCGGCATCGACCGCCTCCCGGCCGGCGCCGGCATCCTCGGCCTGCTGGTCGACCACCCCCGGCCGCTGCGGCTCGACGACCTCGGGTCCCACCCCGACTCCGTCGGCTTCCCGGCCGGCCACCCGCCGATGCAGTCCTTCCTCGGGGTGCCGGTGTGCGTCCGCGACGCCGTCTTCGGCCACCTCTACCTGACCGAGAAGCGCACCGGCGGCCCGTTCACCGAGGCCGACGAGGAGGCGGTGCTGGCGCTGGCCGCGGCCGCGGGCCTGGCCATCGAGAACGCGCGGCTGGCGGAGGCCGCCGAGCGCCGCCGGGCGTGGGTGCAGGCCGGCACCGAGGTGGCCACCGAGCTGCTGTCGGGTGAGGACCCGGCCGAGGTGCTGCTGACGGTGGCCGAACGGGCCGTCGCGCTGAGCGACGCCGAGGCCGGGGCACTGCTCATCGCACAGGAGGGCGACCCCGAGGCGCTGACCATCGTGGCCTCGGCCGGTTACATGGCCGGCGAGCTCGACGGGGTGCGGGTCCCGCTCGAGGACACCCACGTCGGCCGGGTGCACCGCACCGGGCTGGGGGAGCTGGTCGAGGACGTCGCGGCGGACCCCGTGCTGGGCCGGCACGCCGAGGTCGCCGTCGAGCTCGTCCGCGGCGCCCGCTCCGCGGTCATCGTCCCGCTCGGCCCGGCCCTGGGGACCCTGGTCTGCCTGCGCCGCGCCGACCGGGAGCCGTTCGACGCGGAGGTCCTCGAGGCGCTGTCCGCGTTCGCCGGTCAGGCGGGGCTGGCCCTGGAGCTGGCGCGCAGCCAGCGGCGCGAGCGCCGGCTGCAGGTGCAGGCCGACCGCGACCGGATCGCCCGTGACCTGCACGACCACGTCGTCCAGCGGATCTACGCGACGGCGCTCTCGCTGGACCGGATCAGCCGGGCGCTGGAGGAGGTCGACCCCTACGCCGCCCGCCGCATCGGGCGCAGCGTCGACGAGCTGGACGGGACGCTGCGGCAGATCCGTTCGGCGATCTTCGGCCTCCACGACGACGTCGTCCCCGAGGGCCTGGCCGCGGGGGTGGCCGACGCCGTGCGGCAGGCCACGGAGGGCTCGGCGGTGCAACCGGGGCTGCGGCTGCGCGGCGACCTCGACGGCCTGCCCGCGGGCCTGGCCACCGACCTGCTGGCGGTGGTGCGGGAGCTCGTGACCAACGTCGTCCGGCACGCGGACGCGAGCCGGGTCGAGGTGTCGGTCGAGGTCGGGCAGGACGGGCCGGGCGCGCCGGTGTCCGTCCGGGTCACCGACGACGGCCGCGGGCTGCCCGCGGTCACGGTCCGCAGCGGGCTGGCCAACCTGGCCGAGCGGGCCGAGCGCCGCGGCGGCCGGCTGACCGCGACCGGGGGACCGGCGGGCACCGAGGTGACCTGGACGGTGCCGGGGTGGGCGCAGCGGTCCTGAGTGCCCGGCCCGCCGGTCAGGAGGACCGGCGGCCGCGCAGCTCGGTGGCCAGGATCGCGGCCTGGGTGCGCCGCTCCAGCCCCAGCTTGGCCAGCAGGTGGCTGGTGTAGTTCTTGACCGTCTTCTCGGCCAGGCCCATCCGCTCGCCGATCTGCCGGTTGGTCAACCCCTCCCCGATCAGCATGAGCACGGTGCGCTCCTGCTCGGTGAGCGCGGCCAGGCGCCGGTCGCCGTCGGGCCCGGACCCCGGCCGCCGCCCGGGCCAGCCCGCCAGCGTGCCGCCGCCCGCGACCGTGTGCACCGCCGAGACCAGGTCCGCGCCGCGCACCTGCTTCACGACGTAGCCGGCCGCCCCCGCCGACGCGGCCGCGGCGACGGCCGCCTCGTCGGCGTAGCTGGACAGCACCAGGCAGCGGACCCCGGGCAGCCGCTCCCCCAGCTCGCGGATCAGCTCGGCGCCGTCGCCGTCGGGCAGCCGCATGTCCACGAGGACGACGTCGGGCCGGACCGCCGGGCAGCGGGCCAGGGCCTCGGTGACGCTGCCCGCCTCGCCGACGACCGCCAGCCCCGGGTCGTCCTCGAGGACCTCCGCCACGCCCCGACGCACCACCTCGTGGTCGTCGACCAGGAACACGCGGACGGACGCACCGGTGACCATGACCGCCCCCCCTCCACGATCGTGATCAGGATCACAGAGGGTAGTGCGGATACGGAGGGTCCTGCGAGGTCAGATCGGCAGGAGCAACGCTGCGTACAGGGTCAACCCCGGTCCGAAGGCCATCGCGACCACCGGACCGTCGACGTCGCCGAGCTCCTGGAGGACGAGCAGCACGGTGGCCGAGGAGCAGTTGCCGTGCTCGGCCAGCACCCGGCGGGATGCCGCGACCTGCGCCTCGGCGAGGCCGAGCTCGTCGCGGGCGACGTCGATGATCCGCGGGCCCCCGGGGTGCACCGCCCACCCGGCGACGTCCTCGACCCGCAGGCCCGCGCCGTCGAGCAGCTCCGCGACGACGTCGCCCACGTGCCGGGACAGCACGTCGGGCACCCGCGGGGACAGGCCCATGCGGAAGCCGAGGTCGGTGACGTCCCAGGTCATGTGGTCGGCCGTCGAGGGGTCGGTGCGCGCCACCACGCCGGCCAGCCGCCGCCCGCGTGCGGCGCCGGGCTCGACGACGACGGCGGCCGCGGCGTCGGAGAACAGCGCGTGCGCGACCACCTGGTCCAGGTCCCGCTGCGCCGGCTGCACGTGCAGGCTGGTCAGCTCGCAGCACAGCAGCACCGCCGGGCGCGAGCGCGCGGCCACGAAGTCGCCGACGGCGGCCAGCCCGGGCAGCGCGGCATAGCAGCCCATGTGCCCGACCAGCAACCGCTGCAGACCGGCGGGCATGCCCAGGTCGCTGGCCAGCCGGATGTCCAGCCCGGGGGTCGCGTACCCGGTGCAGGTGGCGACGGCGAACAGGCCGACGTCGCCCGGCGCGAGGCCGGCGTCGTCGAGCGCCCCGGCGACCGCCTGCTTCCCCAGCGGCAGCGCCTCCTCCACGTAGCGGGCCATGCGCGCGCCGGTGCTCCACCGGCTGAGGTCCTCGTCGACCGGGTTGGCGACCGCGTGCCGGGTGCGCACGCCGGCGCTCGCCCAGATCCGCCGGGCGGCGCGGACGCCTTCGTAGTGGCGGGCGAAGAAGCCCTCCCACGCCGCGTCCTGGTCGAGGGTCGCCGGGAGGGCGGCTCCGGCGCCGGTCAGCACGGCGGCGCTCACCCGCGGGGCTCCCGGGGGAACGCGCTGCTCAGCGAGGCGATCACGCCCCGACCGTACGGGCGGGGGCGGTGCGGCGCTCCTCGGGTGGCGTGCCGTCACCCGGCGGACGCGCAGCGTCGCGCCGGCGGCCGTGGCCGGCGAACAGCACCGCCGTCGTGGGCAGCTCGCGCATGCGGACGACGTCGCGCCGGCCGAGCCGCCAGGCGACCAGGTCGCGCACCGACGGCCGCAGCCCCACGAGCCGCAGGTCCAGGCCGAGGCCGTCGGCGGCGGCGAGCAGCCGGCGCCGGTCGACGAACAGGGCGGGGTCGTGGATGCCCGGCGGCGGCCCGCCGGGGACGCGCTCCATGAGCCGGACGGCGATCAGCTCCGCCAGCCGGGTCGCGGCGATGGCGTCGATGACCAGCGTGCCGCCGGGGCGCAGCAGCCGCGCGGCCTCGGTGAGCACCGCGACGTCGTCGGCGACGTGCTCGAGGATCTCCCCGGCCACGACGACGTCGGCGCACCCGTCCCGCAGCGGCACCGCGAACACCGAGCCGCGGACGGCGCACACCCCGTGCCGGGCGGCCACCGCCAGCCCGGCGGCACCCAGGTCGACGCCGACGTGCCGGTAGCCCAGGCGGGCGGCGTGCGGGGCCATGAGCCCGCCGCCGCAGGCGAGGTCGACCAGCAGGGCGCCGGGGCCCGGCGCCGGGGGGATGTACCGGGCCCGGTGGGCGGCCAGCCAGTGCAGCATGGCGAAGCCGCCCGAGACCTCCCACCACTGGTCGGCCAGGTCGTCGTACTGGGCCGGGTCGTTGCGGCGGGGGTCGTCGATGCGCACGGGCGGGGTCAGCCCTTCTTCAGCGGGTCGTGGCCCCAGTTCATCAGCGAGTACCGCCACCTGGAGTCCTCGACGTCCTCCTTCGCCGGCTCCTGGGCCAGGTGCCGCTGGACGTAGCCGTGGACCTTCCGCATGTGCGCGTAGTCGTCGTCGGTGAGGTCGCCCTGCTCCTTGCGCAGGAGCTCGACGATCCGCCGTCCGGACTCGTGCCCGGTGGACTCCCCCGACCCGCCGCTCTTCTGCCCCACCGACTGCGACTCGTCGGTGGCCAGCCACCGCTCCAGCTCCGAGGCGCTCATGTTGACCGCCCCGTCGAAGTCCTTCTTGATCGCGTCCCGGTCGTCGTCGGCCACGGCCCCTCCTCGGTCGGTCTCCCCCGGGCGGTACCGCGGCGCCGACCTCGGGAAACGGCGCGCGGGCACGGGCCGGGTAGGCGGGCGCCGTCCCGGGTACCCGGGGGCCGTGGTGCCGGGTGGGGACGGCGACGGGAGGACGACGACGCGCGGGCGCGCCGGCGGCGTCGACGTCGCCACCGCGACCCAGAACGCCGAGGCCCGCGGGGAGAGCCTCGACCAGGTCCTCGACCGGAACCTCGCCGAGCTGCTGCAGGAGCTGCGGGTCGCGATCACCGGCGTGCAGGTGCTGTTCGCCTTCCTGCTCGGCCT
The DNA here is from genome assembly GCF_054050655.1 of Geodermatophilus sp. SYSU D00663. Taxonomy (NCBI): domain Bacteria; kingdom Bacillati; phylum Actinomycetota; class Actinomycetes; order Geodermatophilales; family Geodermatophilaceae; genus Geodermatophilus; species Geodermatophilus sp. SYSU D00663. The sequence continues at coordinate 29,567 of NZ_JBJGZT010000019.1, forward strand.
GGCCTTCACCCAGCGGTTCACCGAGCTCGACGGCTTCCAGCTCACCGTCTACACCGTCACGCTGCTGGCCTCGGCGCTGGCGACGGTCGCCCTCATCGCCCCGGTCGCCTTCCACCGGCTGGTGTTCCGCCGGCGGCGCAAGGCGGTGCTCGTCGTCGTCGGCGACCGGCTGCTCCTGGTGGGCCTGGCCCTGCTGGTGCTGGCGATCAGCTCCGGCGTGCTGCTCGTCCTCGACGTCGCCCTGGGCCGCGGACCGGGCGTCGTCGCCGGGGTGGGCGTCCTGCTCGTCGGGACGGCGACCTGGTACGGGCTGCCGCTGTGGGCGCGGCGCGCGGACACCGCCCACCGGCCCGGCCCGCCGGACGACGGGGTGCGGCCCGCAGACTGAGCGCCGTCGTCACCGCGCTCCCGGAGGTCGCCCGTGTCCGTCACCGTCGTCGGCAGCCTCAACGAGGACGTGCTGGTCGCGGTCGGGCGGCTGCCCGGCCGCGGCGAGACCGTCGTCGGGCGGGCGGCGGTGCTCGCCCCCGGCGGCAAGGGCGCCAACCAGGCGGCGGCCGCCGGGCGGCTGGCCGGGTCCGGGGTGGCGATGGTCGGCCGGGTGGGCGACGACCCGGCGGGGGAGCGGCAGCGGGCGGCGCTGGCCGACGCCGGGGTGGACACCGCGCTGGTCCTCCCGACGCCGGGGCACCCGACCGGCTCGGCGACGATCCCGGTCGAGGACGGCAGCGGGGAGAACCTCATCGTCGTCGTCCCCGGGGCCAACGGGGAGCTGACGCCGGAGGACGTCGACGTGCCGGCCGTGCGGCGGGCCGCGGTGGTGCTCCTGCAGCTCGAGGTGCCCCTGCCGACCGTGCGGGCGGCCGCGGACGCGGCGTCGGGCACCGTCGTGCTCACCCCCGCGCCGCCGCAGCCGCTGCCGCCGGAGCTGCTGCGGCGGGTGGCGGTGCTGGTGCCCAACGAGCACGAGCTGGTGCAGCTGGCCGGCGCGGACCCGGGGCCGCGGGCGCCCGCGGAGCTGGCCGCCCTCGCCCGCACCCTCGGCGCCGCGGCCACCGTGGTGACCCTGGGCGCCCGGGGCGCGCTCGTGGTGCCGGCGGACGGTCCGGTGCTGCTGCAGGCGCCGCCGCCGGTCGAGCCGGTGGACACCACCGGCGCCGGCGACTGCCTGTGCGGCGCGCTCGGCGCCGCCCTCGCGCGGGGCGCGGACCTGGCGGGCGCGGTGCGGGAGGCGGTCGCGGCCGCGGCGCTGTCGACGACCGGGCCGGGCGCGCGGGGCGCCCTGCCCGACGCGGCCGCGGTCCGGGCGGTGCTGCCGCGGGTGCCCGCGGCGGTGCGCGTGGACTGACCCGGGGGTTGGCGGGCGCGCAGGTGGGCAAGGCCTCCCCGACCGCACCGCCGCATCCCGAGGAGGACGCCGTGACCGAGCCCGAACGGCCGCCGCGCACGCCCGAGCGCGCGGAGGGCGACCCGCCCGGCGACGAGGGCGACGCCGGGCGCACCCCGCGCTCCGAGGAGCCCGCCGAGGGGCAGCCGCTGGGCGACGGCCCGGCCGAGAGCCCCGACGTCTGACCGGGACGGACCCGTCCCGGCCGGGGCCCGGCACGGCCCGGCCGTGCCGCGCCCCGGGGTGGCGGACGTCCCACCCCCGGGCGGGTGCGGTCCCCGCCGGGGGCCGTTCCCCCGGGCCGGGCGGGGCAGGCCGGCCCGCATGGCCGAGGTGCGGCCCGAGGACCGGATCCGCGACGACGCCACCGGCACCCCGCCGGCCCCGGGGTCCGGTGCCGCCGAGCGCGTCGTCCGGCTGCCGGCCAACCCGCGCCGCACCCGCCGCGCCTGACGCGCCCGCCGCGTCGTCACAGCGGTCCCACGCTTCACCACCGCCCCGACCTGCGCGTTCGCCCCTCCGCACCCACGAGCGCGCAGCCGTGCCGGACACCCGGCGTGCCGCGAACTGATCCGTCACGGCAGGCGGCACGATCCACCGCGTGACCGCCGCCGCCCTCTCCTTCGCCGACGCCGACGCCGACAGCCCCGCCCCGGTCCGCCGCAGCCGCGCGGAGCGGGAGGCGATCGTCCTCGACACCGCGGAGCGGCTGTTCTCCGCCCGCAGCTCGCGCAGCGTCGGCATGGACGAGCTCGTCCGCGAGACGGGCCTGGGCAAGATGACCGTCTACCGGCTGTTCAAGAGCAAGGACGAGCTGGTCGGCGCCTACCTGGCCCGCAAGGCGGCCACGGTGCTCGGGCACGTCGACGAGCTCCTGCTGCTGCACGAGCACGACCCGCGCGCCGCGCTGCTCGCCGTCGTCGAGTACGTCGACGCCGACGTCACCCGCGCCGGCTTCCGCGGCTGCCCGTTCACCAACGTCAGCAGCGAGTACGACGACCCGGCGCACCCGGCCCGCAGCGCGGCCGCCGACTACAAGTTCGAGCTGCACGCCCGCCTCGAGCGGCTGGCCGAGCAGGTCGCGCCCGGCTTCGGCGAGGACCTCGCCGCCCAGGTCCACCTGATCATCGACGGCATGTACCTCTCCGGCGGCCTGCTCGGCCCCGACGGCCCGGCCGCCCACGGGCGCGCGCTGGCCGAGCAGCTCACGGACCTCGCGGTCGCCGCCTCCGCCGCGGTTCCCGCCGGGCCGGTCGCCGTCCCCGCCTGACCCGGCGCCCGGCGGGGAGCCGCACCACTCGCCGGGCGGGCCCGGCCCCGGGCCCGCAGGATGGGCCGGTGACCGTGGACCGCAGCCGCCCCGACCTGGACGACACGACCGTCGAGGGCCTCGGCAGGCTCTCCGAGGCGCTGGAGACGATCGAGCAGGCCCGGGGCCAGCTCTACGGCTTCCACCAGCACTCCGGCAAGGCGGACCTGCTCCTGCAGGAGGCGGTGGAGCTGTTCCGGAAGGCCGGGCACACCGAGCTCGCCGACGACCTCGACCGCGACCTCGTGGGCCGCAACGTCATCGCCGACCGGTGGACCTTCCAGATCGTCGAGGACTACGACGCGAACTACTGGTCGGTGTTCCGCGCCTTCGACGAGCGGGCCCGCGAGGAGCTGGCCGACGGCGACCGGCACGTGTTCGAGGCGCGCATGAAGCAGCGCGAGCGCACCGCCGGGCACCCCGCGCACGAGGCCGGCCCCGCGCTCGACGACTGACGCCGTCCGGTCGCCGCCCGCCCGCCGGGGCCGCAGACTCGGGCGGGTGAGCACCCGCGAGCAGAAGATGCCCGAGCCGGACGAGCCCCGCTCCGTCGGCCCGCTGGGCAGCAGCACGTCCGGCCCGCCGGCGCCCGACTCCGACGGCCCCGAGGCGACCGGCCCGGCCGACGGCGCCGCCGGCCCGTCCTGGCCGCCGGCGGAGACCGAGCCGGCCGCGCACCGGGACTGAGGCCCCGCTCCCCGAGCGGAACCCCGGGGTCCGCGGTTTGAGGGAGCCGTCCCGCGGACAGTCCGTGATCATGACTGCTCCCGGTTCGCCCGCCGACCCCCGGTACCCCACGTCCGGCACGTCCGCGCCCGGCAGCGACCCGCTCGCCGGCGGCTACGGCACCCCGTCGACGTCCGCCGGCGGCTACGGCACCCCGTCGACGTCCGCCGGCGGCTCCCCCGCCGGCACCTCCCCCGCGACGCCCCGCCCCTCCGGGCCGTCGCGCGCCGGGGCGGCCGGCCGCACCGTCGGCCGCGGCCTCGCCCTCGGCCTGCTGCTGTTCGTCACCGTCCTGCTGGTGCTGTTCGTCGTGTTCAACGGCCAGACGGTGCAGATCAGCCTCGTCTTCGGTGACGTGCAGGCGCCGCTGGTGGTGGCGCTGCTCATCGCCGCGGCGCTCGGGGCGCTCGTCGCGTCGCTGGCCGGCCTCGTGCTGCGCGCCCGCCGCCGCAACCGCTGACCCCTGCCCGGGACGCGCCTGACCCCTGCGGGCGTGTCCCGGGCCGCGGCCTTGCTCCTGGTTACCCGCCGGTAATAACGTTCGTTACCGGCGAGTAGGCACCCCTGCCCGCCGTCCCCCCGGTACGGAGCAACGGAGCCAGACCGCATGAGCCACTACACCGCGAACCTGCGGGACCTCGAGTTCAACCTGTTCGAGTTCCTCGACACCAAGGACCGGTTCGGCACCGGCCCGTTCGCGCAGATGGACGCCGAGACCGCGCGCGGCGTGCTCGCCGAGATCCGGCGGCTGGCCGAGGGTCCGATCGCCGAGAGCTTCGCCGACGCCGACCGCAACCCGCCGGTGTTCGACCCGGCCACGCACTCGGTGACGCTGCCGGAGAGCTTCAAGCGCTCGGTGCGGGCCATCGAGGACGGCGAGTGGTACCGCCTGGACCTGCCCGAGGAGCTCGGCGGCTTCGGCGCCCCGCACGCGCTGACCTGGGGCGCGTTCGAGATGGTGCTCGGCGCCAACCCCGCCGTGTTCATGTACGGCGCGTGGGCCGCCTTCGCCGCCGTCCTGCACGAGCTCGGCAACGCCGAGCAGAAGCGGCTCGCCGAGCTGATGATCGAGCACCGGTGGGGCGCCACCATGGTGCTCACCGAGCCGGACGCCGGCTCCGACGTGGGCGCCGGCCGGACGAAGGCCGTGCAGCAGCCCGACGGCTCGTGGCACGTCACCGGCGTGAAGCGGTTCATCACCTCCGCCGAGCACGACCTGTCCGACAACATCGTCCACCTGGTGCTCGCCCGCCCCGAGGGCGCGAAGCCCGGCACCAAGGGCCTGTCGCTGTTCGTCGTCCCGAAGTTCCACGTCGACCTCGGGACCGGCGCGCTCGGTGAGCGGAACGGCGTGTACGTGACCAACGTCGAGAAGAAGATGGGCCTCAAGGTCTCCACGACCTGCGAGCTCACCTTCGGCGACGGGCCGGTCCCGGCCAGGGGCTGGCTGGTCGGTGACGTGCACGACGGCATCGCGCAGATGTTCAAGGTCATCGAGCACGCCCGCATGTTCGTGGGCACCAAGGCGATCGCCACCCTGTCGGCGGGCTACCAGCAGGCGCTGGCCTTCGCCAAGGAGCGGGTGCAGGGCGCCGACCTCACCGCGACGTCGAAGGACGCCCCCCGGGTGACCATCACCCACCACCCCGACGTGCGCCGCTCGCTGATGCTGCAGAAGGCCTACGCCGAGGGCATGCGGGCGCTGTACCTGTACACGGCGAGCTTCCGCGACCGGGTCACCGAGGCCGAGGCCGCCGGCACCGCCGACGGCGAGGAGGCGAGGCTCGCCGCCCGCGTCAACGACCTGCTGCTGCCGGTGGTCAAGGGCTTCGGCTCCGAGCGGGCCACCCAGCTGCTCACACAGGAGTCGCTGCAGACCCTGGGCGGCTCGGGCTACCTGCAGGACTACCCGATCGAGCAGTACATCCGGGACTCCAAGATCGACACCCTCTACGAGGGCACGACGGCGATCCAGGGCCAGGACTTCTTCTTCCGGAAGGTCGTCAAGGACGGCGGCGTCGCGCTGACCTGGCTGGCCTCGCAGATCCAGGCCACCATCGACGCCGAAGCCGGCAACGGCCGGCTCAAGGAGGAGCGGGCGCACCTCGCGACCGCCCTCGGCGAGGTCCAGGCGATGCTCGCCGCCATGTTCGGGCAGCTCACCGGCGCCCAGGAGGACGTGACCAGGCTCTACGAGGTCGGCCAGAACACCAGCCGGCTGCTGCTGGCCGTCGGCGACCTGGTCACCGCGTGGCTGCTGGTCCGCCAGTCCGAGGTGGCGCTGGCCGCCCTGGCCGGCGAGGTGAGCGGGAAGGACCGCCTGTTCTACGAGGGCAAGCTCGCCGCCACCCGCTTCTTCACCACCCAGGTGCTGCCGCGCCTGGCCGGCGAGCGCGCCATCGTCGAGGCCACCGACAACGCGCTCATGGAGGTCCCCGAGGGCGCGTTCTAGGAGGACCCCCTCCCCCCACGCCCCGCACGCCCGGCGCCGGGCCCGGCGGGGTGGCCGTTCCAGGACCTCACCGCGGCCCGCGGCCGTCGTCCGTTTCGCGGGGGCGACGGCGGGCATGGCCTCCCGCGACAGCGCCGTCGGACAGGAGGCACCATGACCGACCCGCAGGGCAGCGACCGCATCCAGCAGGGCGTCCCGACCGCGTCGGGCTCGGGCGACAACAGCAGCACCGGGACCGGCTTCGACGACGTCCCCCTCACCCGCGACGAGGCCCTCGAGCGGGACGCCGCCTCCGGCGACGACCTGCCGGCACGCGCCGACAGCGACGTCGCCCGGGCCCGGACGGACGGCCCGTCCGGCGAGGTCCCGGGACCCACGTCCCGTTCCGGAGGGAGATCGGACTGATGAGCGAGACCGAGCACACCGGCTACCGCGAGTCCCCGGACACCACCGACGGCCCGACCGCGAGCAACATGGTCGACGGCGTCCCCGGCGAGGACCGGTCCGACGGCGGCGAGCAGGACACGACCCTCACCACCGACGACGACGCCCAGCGGGATGACTCCGTGGTGCGCGGCGGCAACGAGGCCAGCTGATCCCGGCCGCGGCGGCGGGCTAGATCCAGCCGTGGCGGCGGGCGACCTCCACGGCGGCGTGCCGGTTGGCCGCGCCGAGCTTGCCCGCGGCCGACGACAGGTGGTTGCGCACCGTCCCGGGTGACAGGTGGGCGCGGGCGGCGATCTCCTCGACGGGAGCGCCGCCCGCGGCCAGCTCCAGGACGTCGGCCTCGCGCGGCGTGAGCGGGCTGTCGCCGGCGCTGATGGCCTCCGCGGCCAGCTCCGGGTCGACGTAGCGGCCGCCGCGCGCCACCGTCCGGACGACGTCGGTGAGCACCGGCGCCGCCACGGTCTTGGGCAGGAAGCCGCGCACGCCCGCCGCCAGCGCCCGCTTGAGGTGCCCCGCGCGCCCGTGCCCGGTGACGATGACCGACGCGCAGCCGGGCACCAGCGACCCCAGCCGGGCGGCGACGGTGATGCCGTCGAGGTCGGGCATCTGCAGGTCCAGGACGGCGACGTCGGGGGCGTGCGCCCGCGCCATGGCCAGCGCCTCGTCGCCGGAGGCGGCCTGCGCGACCACCTCCAGGTCGTCCTCCAGCGCCAGCAGCGCCGCCAGCGCCGAGCGGATGAGGTTCTCGTCGTCGGCGAGCAGCACCCGGATCACCGCACCTCCTCCACCGCCCGGGCGGGCACCCGGGCCTCGACGACGAACCGGTCCCCGTGCCGCCCCGCGGACAGCCGGCCGGAGGCGGCCGCCAGCCGCTCGGACAGCCCGCGCAGTCCGTTGCCCCAGCCGGCGCCGGCCCGGCCGGCGCCGTCGTTCTCCACCCTCAGCCGCACCGGGTCCCCGGCCGTCAGCGTGACCGTGCACTCGGCCGCGGAGCTGTGTCGCAGGACGTTGGTGACCGCCTCGCGCACCACCCAGCCCAGCGCCGCCTGCACCGGCTCGGGCAGGGCGGCGCCGTGCTCCTCGCCGTGCACCGTGCAGGCGATGCCGGCCGCCCGCAGCACGGAGCGGGCGCCGGCCAGCTCGCCGGCCAGGTCGGTGCTGCGGTAGCCGCGGACGACGTCGCGGACCTCGCGCAGCGACCGCTCGGCGATCCGGCTGATGTCCGCGACCTCGTCGGCCGCCTCGGGCCGCTGCCGCCGCACCAGCTCCCCGGCCAGCTGGCTCTTCACCGCGATCGCCGAGAGGTCGCGGCCCATGACGTCGTGCAGGTCGCGGGCGAAGCGCAGCCGCTCCTCGGCGACGGCGAGCTGCAGCTGCACGCCGCGGCTGCGCTCCATCGCGACGACGACGTCGAGCACCCACACGGAGAAGCGGAAGGCGAGCACGAGGCCCGTGACGGCAACCGCGAACGTCACCGCGAGCACCAGCGCGGCCGGCCAGACCTCCCCCGACGCCAGCGCCAGCGCGCCGACGCCCAGCCCGACGACGGCCGCGGCGCGGGCCAGCGCCCGCGACGTCCACACCGGGGAGACCGCGGTGAGCAGCATCGCCGGGGGCAGCACCACCAGCCACCGGCCCTCGGGGTCGGCGCCCGCGCCGACGGTCGCGGCCACGCCGAGGGCGGTGGCGAGCGCCGCGGCCGCCGCGGCGGCGACCAGCGGGCGGCCGGGCAGCGGGCGCTGCGTCGCGCGGGCGGCCAGCCCGGCCCGCGCGAGCAGCACCGTGGTGACGGCGACGAGCACCGAGCCGGCCAGGTACAGCCGCGCGGTCCCGGTGTCGCCGAGACCCGCACCGGCGACGACCAGCAGCGCCCACGCCGGCGTCAGGCCGAGCCAGGCGTAGAACGACCAGCGGGTGTAGAGGTCCAGGCGCTGGGGGTCCGAGCGGTCCCGCCACCAGCGCGCGACGGTCGGCACGGCGCCCATGCTGCCGTACCGACCGCCGGGGGCCGCGTCGCTCACCTGCGGGGCGCCCACCGGAAGACCCGGGGCGCCACGGCGGCGGCGACGGCGATCCAGGCCGCGAGGACCAGCAGCGGCTGGGGCGCGGCGGCCCAGGCGCCGGCCCAGTCGACCGACCGGCCGTCCCACGTCTGCCCGGCCAGGCCCAGCCGGGCGAGCTCGACGACCGGCTCGATCGGGGTCAGCCGCACCACCTGCGCGACCTGCTCGGGGAAGGCGGTCAGCGGCACGACGATGCCGGAGGTGATCGAGGCGAGCACCACCAGCGGCAGCGTGGTGATCTGCGCACTCTCGGCGGTGCGGGTGAACGAGGTGCTCGCCGCGGCCAGCAGCGTCATCAGGAGCATCCCGCCGAGCAGGGCCACCAGGGGCAGGACGACGTCGGTCGGAGCCGACCACTCCCCGATCACGGCGGTGCCGGCCAGCACGAGGACCACCTGCGCGAGGGTCACCAGCAGGGTGGGGACGGCGGTGCCCAGCAGCACCTCGCCGGGGGTGAGCTCGCCGCTGCGCATCCGCTGCAGCACCAGCTCCTCGCGGCGGGCGACGTAGGTGGTCACCAGGTTGTAGTAGGTGAGGAAGACCAGGGTCACGGCGAACGCGGTGACGACCAGGCGCGGGCCCAGCGGCCCGTCGCCGCCGAGCCCGGCCACGGGCACGAACGCGACGAGGAACAGCGGCAGCAGCAGCGAGTTGACGACGGCGGTGCGGTTGCGCAGCAGCAGCCGGGTCTCGGCGCCGGCGAGCGCGGCGACCCGCTGCAGGCGGGACGGGGCGGGCGCGGTGGTGGCGGTCATCGGGGGCTCCTCCCGGATCGCGCGGTCAGGACGGGTCGGCGCCGTCGGCGACGGCGAGGAAGGCCTGCTCGAGCGAGGCGGCGCGGGCCTGCAGGTCGCCGAGGACCAGCCCGTGCTCGTCGGCCCAGGCCAGCAGGCGGGTGAGGACGGGCTGCAGCGCGCGGGTGTGCAGCACGACCCGCGGCGTCGTCGCCACGACCTCGGCGCCGGCGACGGCCGGCAGCCCGGGGGCCGCCGCCGGCAGGGTGAAGCGGACCGTGGCGGGCCGGGTGGCGGCGATCTCGGCCGCGGTGCCGGAGAGGACGATCCGGCCGGCCCGCATGACCGCGATCCGGTCGGCGAGCTCCTCGGCCTCCTCGAGGTGGTGCGTGGTGAGCACGACCGCGGCGCCCCCGGCCACGCGACGGCGGACCAGCTCCCACACCGTGCGGCGGCTCTCGGGGTCCAGCCCCGTGGTGGGCTCGTCGAGGACGACGACGCGCGGCGAACCGAGCAGCGCCAGCGTGAGGTCGAGCCGGCGCCGCTCGCCGCCGGAGAGGCTGCGCACGCGGACGTCGGCGCGGCCGGTCAGGCCGACCTGCTCCAGGGCCTCGGCCACCGGCCGGGGTCCGGTGAGCGTGGCCGCCCAGGTCGCCACCGTCTCGCGGACGGTGAGGTCGGCGGGCAGGCCGCTGGACTGCAGCAGCACGCCGAGGTGCGGGCGGACGGCGGCGCGGTCGGCCACCGGGTCGGCGCCGAGCACCCGGACGGTGCCGCCCGAGGCCGGGGCCAGGCCCTCGAGCACCTCCAGCGCGGAGGTCTTGCCGGCGCCGTTGACGCCGAGCAGGGCGAACACCTCGCCGGGGTGGACCTCGAAGCTGATGCCGCGGACGGCCTCGACGGCGCCGTAGCGGCGGCGCAGGTCGGTGACCTCGACGGCGGGAGCGCCGGCGTCCCCGCGGGTGCGGACGTCGGCGCGCGGGTGGGTGAGCTGCACGGGGCCTCCTCCTCGCGCCCCGCCGGCTCCTGGTCGGCCGGTCCTCCGGGGCACGTCCCCACGCTGCCGCCGGATCGGGCCCGGCACAGGTGCCGTCCCTCACGACCTGGGCCCGCAGACGCACGGGGCACCCCTGACACGTGTCAGGGGTGCCCCGTGGCGGGAGCGGCCGCGGCTACACCCGGGCGCCCGCCCGGTCCGCCGTCGTCCCGACGGCGTCGTCCGCGGCCAGGTCGCGGACGCGGGTCTCGCCGTAGGCGAGGACCGCCACGAGCGTGACGACGGCGCAGGCGGCCAGGTAGACGGCCACGCGGGTCGGGCTCGGGTCGTCGAAGCTGCCGAGCAGGGCGACCGCGATCAGCGGCGCGGGCGCGCCGGCGACCAGGGACGCCAGCTGGGCGCCGATGGAGACGCCGGTGTAGCGGGCCTTGGTGCCGAACAGCTCGGCGAAGAAGGCCGCCTGCGGGCCGTACATGGCGCCGTGGAACAGCAGCCCGACGATCAGCGCCAGCACGACGAGCGCGAAGCTCCCGGTGTCGAACAGGCCGAACAGGACGAAGCCCCAGATGCCGGTGCCGGCGGCGCCGAGGAGGTACACCGGCCGCCGGCCGACGCGGTCGGACAGCGCGCCCCACATCGGGATCGTCACCAGGTGCACCGCGGACGCGACGAGCAGCGCGTTCAGGGCGAACGAGGCGTCCAGGCCGAGCGCCTTGGTGAGGTAGGCCGTGGTGAACGCCGTGAGGATGTAGAAGGCGACGTTCTCGGCGATGCGGGCGCCCATGGCGACGAGCACCTCGCGCTTGTAGCGCTTGAGGACGACGGTGATCGGCGCCTGCTCGGCCGCGCCGGTCTCCCGGGCCTTCTCCTCGGCGGCGCGCTGGGCCTCGAGGAACACCGGTGACTCGCTGACCGCCAGCCGCACCCACAGGCCGACCAGGATGAGCACGGCCGAGAGCAGGAACGGGATGCGCCAGCCCCAGGACTCGAAGGCCGCGTCGGACTGGACGGCAGCCAGCACCGCGAGCACGGCGGTGGAGAGGAGCTGGCCGGCGGGCGCCCCGGCCTGCGGCCAGGAGGCCCAGAAGCCGCGGTTCTCGGGCCGGCCGTGCTCGGAGACGATGAGGACCGCACCCCCCCACTCGCCGCCGAGGGCGAAGCCCTGCACCAGGCGGAGGAACACCAGCAGCAGCGGGGCGAGCGCGCCGACCGTGGCGTAGGTCGGCAGCAGGCCGATGGCGAAGGTCGCGCCGCCCATCATGAGCAGCGAGACGACCAGCAGCTTCTTGCGCCCGACGCGGTCGCCGAAGTGGCCGAAGACCAGCGCGCCGATCGGGCGGGCCGCGAAGCCGATGGCGTAGGTGCCGAAGGCCAGCAGCACGCCGGCGAAGTCGGATGAGTCGGGGAAGAACAGCGGGCCGAAGACGAGCGCGGCGGCCGAGCCGTAGAGGAAGAAGTCGTACCACTCGACGGTGGTGCCGATGATGCTCGCACCGACGACGCGGCCGAAGCTCCGTCTCCGGTGGGTCTGGGCGGGTGCGGACACGCGGTTCTCCTCGGTGGACGGATCCGGACCCGACCGACGCTAGGAAGCGCGCGGGGGCCTGCCCATGTGCCGGAGGCCAGTTCTGTGAACCAGGTCATGTGGTCCGCGGACATGTCCCGCGGCGGGACCGTGCCCCGACCGGCCGGGACACCCGGTGTGGGCGGCACCCACCACCGGCGCCGCAGGTGTGTGTGCCGCCGCCGTGGGAGGGGCCGCACCCGCGGCCTAGCGTCGCCGCCATGAGCGCGAAGGACCTCGAGGGACGGCGGGCGATGGTGACCGGCGGGGGGTCGGGCATCGGCCGGGCGGTCGCCGCCCGGCTGGCCGAGGCCGGTGCCGCGGTGGTCGTCGTCGACCGGGACGGCGCGGCGGCCGAGGAGGTGGCCCGCACCGTGGGCGGCACCGCCGTCGCCGTCGACCTCTCCGACCTGGCCGCCGTCGACGCGCTCGACCTCGACGTCGACGTGCTGGTCAACAACGCCGGGTTCCAGCACGTCGCGCCGCTGCACGAGTTCCCCGTCGAGGTCTTCTCCACCATCCAGCGGCTGATGGTCGAGGCGCCGTTCCGGCTGGTGCGCGGCGCGCTGCCGCACATGTACCGGCGGGGCTGGGGCCGGGTGGTCAACGTCAGCTCGGTGCACGGGCACCGGGCGTCGCCGTTCAAGTCCGCCTACGTCACCGCCAAGCACGCGCTCGAGGGCCTGTCGAAGGTGGTGGCGCTTGAGGGTGCACCGCACGGGGTCACCTCCAACTGCGTCGCCCCGGCCTACGTGCGGACGCCGCTGGTCGAGGGGCAGATCGCCGACCAGGCCCGCAGCCACGGGATCTCCGAGGACGAGGTCGTCGAGCGGGTCATGCTCGCGCCGGCGGCGCTCAAGCGGCTGATCGAGCCGGCCGAGGTCGCCGACGCCGTCGCCTGGCTCTGCTCCCCCGCCGCGGCCTCGGTCACCGGCACCTCGCTGCTCATGGACGGCGGGTGGACCGCCCACTGATCGCCCGGCCGGTGACAATGCCGGTCGTGGCCCGGACCGCAGCACCGCCCGCCGACGGCCCCGGCCGCACGTCCCGGGTCCCCTCGGCGGCCGCCGAGTACCTGCAGATGGTCCTCGACGACGCCGCGGCCATCGAGTACGAGGGCCCGCTGGTGCGCGCCCGGACCGCGGGCGCCGATCCCGCCACGCTGGCCGAGCTGGAGCGGGTCCGGCTCCTGGCGCTGCAGGTGCGCGCCGCCTTCGCCGCCCGCCGCCGCCGCGAGTCGGAGCTGTCGGCGCTGTTCGACACCGCGAGCGACCTCGCCACGCTGCGCGGCGTCGACTCGGTGCTCACCGCGATCGTCCGCCGCGCCCGGCAGCTGCTGGGCACCGACGTCTCGTACCTGACGCTCAACGACGACGCCCACGGCGACACCTACATGCGGGTCACCGACGGCTCGGTGTCCGCGCGCTTCCAGGCGCTGCGGCTGCCGATGGGCGAGGGGCTGGGCGGGCTCGTGGCCCAGAGGGCCGCGCCCTACGCGACGGCGAGCTACTTCGACGACGCCCGGTTCCACCACACCGACGACATCAACGGCGGCGTCCGCGAGGAGGGCCTGGTCGCCATCCTCGGCGTGCCGCTGATCCGCGGGTCGCAGGTGATCGGGGTGCTCTACGCCGCCGACCGCGCCGAGCGGACCTTCGACCGGTCCGAGGTGGCGCTGCTCGGCTCGCTGGCCGCGCACGCGGCGATCGCGCTGGACAACGCGCGGCTGCTGGAGGAGACCCGGGCCGCCCTGGAGGAGCTGTCGGCGGCCACCCGGGAGCTGCGGGAGCACACCGAGTCGGTGGAGCGGGCCGCGGGCGCGCACGACCGGTTCATCGACGTCGTGCTCCGCGGGGGCGGCGTCGAGGGCGTGGCCGCGGCCGTGACCGACGCGCTGGGCGGCCGGATCACCGTGCTCGACGAGGAGGGCCGCCCGTCGCCCGCCGCCGACGGCGGCGCCCTCCCGCCCGACCCCGCCGGCGCGCTGGCGCTGGCCCGCTCCACCGGCCGCACGGTGCGCGACGGCGACTGGTGGACGGCGGCGGTGACCGTGGACAGCGACCTGCTCGGCGGGCTGGTGCTGCAGCGCGAGGGCGACCTGTCCGACGCCGACCAGCGCATCCTCGAGCGCGCCGCGCTGGTCACCGCGCTGCTGCTGCTCATCCGGCGGACCGCCGGCGAGGCCGAGGGCCGGGTGCGCGGCGAGCTGCTCGACGAGCTGCTGACCGTGCCGCTGCGCGACCCCGACGGCCTGCGCGAGCGCGCCCGCCGGCTGGGCACCGACCTGGACCGGCCGGCGTCGGTCGTCGTCGTCCGGGTGGAGGAGCGCTGCCGCGGCCGGGCGCTGGCCGCCGCCGCGCACCTCGCCGCCACCCGCGGCGGGCTCGCCGGGGCCCGCGACGGCCGCGTCGTCCTGTGCCTGCCCGACCTCGCGCCGGGGACGGCGGCGGCGCTGGTGCGCCGGGAGGTCGCCGCGGCGGTCGGGCGGCCGGTCACCGCCGGGGGCGCCGGGCCCGCACCCGGTCCGGCCGCCGTGGCCGGCGCCTGGGCCGAGGCCGGGCGGTGCGCCTCGACGCTGGAGGCGCTGGGCCGCACCGGGGAGTCGGCGAGCGCGGACGAGCTGGGCTTCGTCGGCCTGCTGGTGGGCGAGGGCCGTGACGTGCCCGGCTTCGTGCAGGCGACGCTGGCACCGGTGCTCGACTACGACGCCCGTCGCGGCACCGACCTGGTGGCCACGCTGCGCGCGTGGTTCGACACCGGCGGCTCCCCCGCGCGGGCGGCCGAGGTGCTCAACGTGCACGTCAACACGGTCACCCAGCGGCTGGACCGGGTGGGCCGGCTGCTGGGCCGCGACTGGTCGGCGCCGGAGCGGGCGCTGGAGGTGCAGCTGGCGCTGCGGCTGCACCGGCTGACCGCCGCCGAGGGCGCAGCGGTCAGCCCATGACGCCCGGCGGGACGATGCTGTCGATCCCGACGTCCCGGCGCCGGCCGCAGCGCCGGCAGACCTCGTGGCCGGGGCCGCGCAGCCGCTCGTCGTCGGGGTGCCGCTGCACGTAGGCGTGCAGTCCCAGGCGGCAGAGCAGGGGCTTCGGGGTGGTCCGCGCGTCGCCGGCCATGGCGATCGCCTCCCTCGTCGCGAACCCCCAGGCTGGCACCGTCGCGTCCCCGGCCGGCGGGTCCGAGGTCCCTCCTACCCTGGTCCGGTGACCGCCGTCCTCCCCTGCCTGCCGGCGGCCGAGTGGACGGCGCGGGCGGCCGCGCACGCCGCGCGCGTGGAGCGGTGGACGGCGCCGCACCGCGAGCGCCGCCGTCGGGGCGAGGAGCACCCGGTGCTGGACTTCCTGTTCACCTACTACTCGGAGACGCCGTCGCGGCTGCGCCGGTGGCACCCGGGCCCGGGCGTCGCGCTGGCGCCGTCGGCGGAGGGACCGGCGCCGCACGCCGCCTGGCGCTGGTACGCGACCGGCGACGACGGCGCGGTGCGGCTCGACGTCGCCGCCTGGCTGGCCGACCGGGCGCCGACCGTCCGCTTCGTGCGGGACCTGCTCGCCGCCACCGCGTCCCGGCCGGCGCAGACCGGCTGCTTCGGGCTGCACGAGTGGGCGATGGTGCACCGCGCCGACGAGCGGCGGCACGCGGTCCCGCTGCGGCTGGGGCAGGCGGGCACCGACGCCGTGGTGGAGGCGCACGCGATCCGGTGCAGCCACTTCGACGCGTTCCGGTTCTTCACGCCGTCCGCCGTCGGGCTCAACCGGCTGCAGCCGACACGGGAGACGCAGGTCGCGATGGAGCAGCCGGGCTGCCTGCACGCGACGATGGACCTCTACAAGTGGGCCTACAAGCTCTCCCCCGCGGTGCCCGGCGAGCTGGTGGCCGACTGCTTCGAGCTCGCCGTCGAGGTGCGGGAGCTGGACATGCGGGCCTCGCCCTACGACCTGGCCGACCGCGGCTACGCGCCGGTGCGGATCGAGACGGCCGAGGGCAAGGCGGAGTACGTGGCCGCGCAGCGGGGGTTCGCCGGGCGCGCGGCCCCGCTGCGGCGGCGGCTGGTCGAGGTCTGCGACGCGCTGCTGGCGTCCTAGCTCACCGCAGCGCGTCCTGGCTCACGGTCGACGGTGAGCCAGGACGCGGCATGATCAGGTCAGCTGATCGTGCTGCGGATCCCGCGTCAGACGCCGTCGCGGGGGCCGGCCGCGCCGACGCCCACCCCGCGGGACGCCGTCTCGCGCAGCTGCTCGACCACCCGGCCCGGCGGCGGGGTCCCCCCACCGGTGGGCGCCGAGGGACGGCGGCCCGAGCGGCGCTCGCGCAGCCGGGCGACCAGGCCCGCGATGCCGCCCGGCACGAAGAACACGACCACCACGAACAGCGCCCCGAGCAGGAACAGCGGCTCCGACAGCGGCACCCGCAGCCAGGCCGGCAGGTCCTGCACGGCGGGCGAGGAGGCGAGGTCGGTGAGCCGGCTGTCGAGGTAGGTGTAGAGGACGCCGCCGAGCACCGCGCCCCACCGACTGCCCGCCCCGCCGAGCACCACCATGACCAGCAGGCCGAGGGTGAAGTCGGCGGTCGTCGTCCGGGGCGTGGAGCCGCCGAGCAGCAGCAGGTGCACCACCCCGCCGAGCGCGGCCAGCAGGCCGGCGAGGACGAAGACGACCAGCTTGAACGAGTAGGGCCGCAGGCCCAGCACCTCGACCCGGCGCTCGTTCTCCCGGATCGCCTGCCACACCCGCCCGGCTCGCGAGCCGGTCACCCACGCGACGACGACGTAGACGACGGCGAGGTAGGCCAGCGCCAGCCAGTACAGGTTGACGGTGTTGAGGACGCCGACGAACGCGTCGGGCACGTTCGAGCGGTCCAGCGCCAGGCCCTCCTCGCCGCCGGTCAGGCCGCCGGGGTCGCGCAGGACGACGATCGACCCGACCTGCGCCATGGCCAGCGTGACCATGGAGAAGGCGATGCCCGACACCCGCAGCGCCACCCCGCCGACCAGCAGGGGCAGCGCGATGCCGACCACGGTGGTCAGCGCGAGCGCCGCGCCCAGGCCCCAGCCGAGCTCGGTCAGCGCCAGGTTGGCCACGTACGTGCCGGCCGCGAAGTAGAGCGCGTGCCCGAACGACAGCAGCCCGGTGAACCCGAACAGCAGGTCGTAGGACAGCGCCACCCCGCCGAAGACCAGGCACAGCGCCAGCAGCTGGAGGGTGCCGGGGCTGTTGAGGACGCCGTCGAAGAGGCCCGGGACCTGCAGCGTGGAGTACGGCAGGACCGCCAGGACGACGAGGACGACCAGCGGCGCCAGCCGCGTCAGGTTCCGGCTCATGCCACCCTCGCAGTCAGCCCGCCGGGGCGGGTCAGCAGGACGACGGCGAGCAGCAGGACGACCGACAGGTCCCCCACCCCGCTGGCCGCGTAGTAGTTGGCGAACTGCTGCACCAGCCCGACGAGGACCGCCGCCACCGCGGCGCCGGTGATCGAGCTCATCCCGCCGATGACGACGACGATGAAGGCGAAGATCAGCAGCGAGGTGCCCTGGCCCGGCGAGATCGAGCCGAGGTAGACGCCGCCGAGGGCGCCGGCCAGCGCGGCGAACGCGCCGCCGATGGCGAAGACCAGGGTGAACGCCCGCCGCACGTCGATGCCGAGCGCGGTCACCATCGACCGGTTCTCCACGCCGGCGCGGATGACCAGGCCGAAGCGGGTGTAGCGGAGGAAGGCCAGCACGGCGAGCAGCACGACGACGGCGCTGCCGATGAGCAGGAAGCGGTCGTTGGGCACGCTGGCGCCGAGCACCGACGTCGTGTCCTTGGCCCAGGCCGGCGCGGGGAAGGGCCGCGGGTCGGCGCCCCAGATCGCCCGCACCAGCGCGACCAGGGCCAGGCTCAGCCCCACGGTGACCAGCACCTGCTCGATGTGCCGCTCGTAGAGCGGGCGGATCAGCAGCAGCTCGATCAGCGCCGCGACGACCGTGCCGACGGCGACCCCGAAGCCGACCGCGAGCGCGAAGCCCCACCCGCCGGACCCGGCGCCGGGCAGGTTCTCCGAGGCCCACCAGGTGCCGTAGGCGCCGATGGTGAGGAAGGCGCCGTGGGCGAAGTTGAGCACGCCCATCAGCCCGAAGATCAGCGAGAGCCCGGAGGCGACGAGGAAGTACAGCGCCGCGAGCCCGAGGCCCGTGACGGTCAGCAGCACGATGGTGCTCACGCGCCGGCCTCGCCGGCGCTCGTCCGGTGCACGCGCACCCGTGGCTCTGTCCCCGGTGGGCTCGCGAGCTCGCCCACTGCGTGCGCACCCCCGCTCGAGGCGACGCCGAGCAGCTCGCGGGTGCGGTCGGCGTCGGCCAGCAGCTCCGGCGCCGACCCGCTCCACACCGCGCGCCCCTGGTCGACGACGACGGCGTCGGTGGCCATGCGGCGCACCACGGACAGGTTCTGCTCGACGAGCAGCACCGTCACCTCCTCGGCGGCGCGGGCGAGCACGTCGGCGACCTCGGCGACCAGCAGCGGCGCCAGGCCCTTGGTCGGCTCGTCGACGAGCAGCAGCTGGTTGTCGTTGAGCAGCAGCCGGGCGATGGCCACCATCTGCTGCTGGCCGCCCGAGAGGGTCCCGGCCAGCTGGCGGCTGCGCTTCGCGAGCTCCGGGAACAGCTCGTACACGCGGTCGTGGTGGTGCGCGGAGTCGCGCCGCTCGGCCAGCGTGAGGTTCTCGGCCACGGTCAGCCCGCCGAAGACCTCGCGGTCCTCGGGCGCGTAGCCGACGCCGAGCCGGACGACGTCGTGGGTGCGCCGGCCCGACAGCCGGTGCACGCGGCCGGCGGCGTCGGTGAGCTCGATGCGGCCGGTCGAGGGCACCAGGCCGAGCACCGACTTCACCGTCGTCGTCTTGCCCGCGCCGTTGCGGCCGAGCAGGGCCGTCACCCCGCCGCGGCGGACGGTGAGGTCGACCCCCTGCAGGATGTGCGATCCGGACAGCCGGACGTGCACGTCGGAGAGCCGGAGCAGCACCGGCCGGTCGGCGGTCACAGCTGGTCCCCCAGGTAGGCCTCCTGGACGACGGGGTCGGCGGTGACCCGTGCCGGGGTGTCCAGGGCGAGCAGCGCGCCGTGGTGCATGACGGCGACCCGGTCGGCGAGGCCGAGCAGGACGTCCATGTGGTGCTCGACCATGAGCACCGTCCGACCCTCCTCGCGGTGCACGTCGGCGATGACCTGGGTGAGGCCGGCGACCTCCCCGGTGCTGACGCCGGCCATCGGCTCGTCGAGCAGCACGACGGCGGGGTCGGTGGCCAGCAGGATCGCCAGTTCCAGCTTGCGCTTGTCGCCGTGGGAGAGGGACCCGGCGAGCGCGTCGCCGCGGGCGGCGAGGCCCACCCGGCCCAGCGCCCGCTCGGCCACCTCGAACGCCCGGTCCGAGGGGCGCACCCGCTGCCAGGGCCGCAGGCTGCCGCCGAGCCGGGCCTGCGCCGCCAGGCGCACGTTCTCCCGGACGCCGAGGCCCGCGAACACCGACGAGGACTGGAAGGTCCGGCCCAGTCCCAGGCGGGCCCGCGCGGCCGGGCGGGCGCGGGTGATGTCGGTGCCGTCCAGGGTGATCGTGCCGGCGGTGACCGGCAGCAGCCCGGAGAGCAGGTTGAACAGGGAGGTCTTGCCCGCCCCGTTGGGCCCGATGACGGCGACGAACTCGCCAGGGGCGACGTCGAGGGAGACGTCGGAGACGATGACCGCGCCGCCGATCGCGCAGGTCAGGCCGGCCACCCGGAGCACCGGCTCGCCCGCGGGGCGGGCGGCCGGTGCCGGGGCGGGGAGGGAGGTGGTCACTGCCCGGTCCTCGGGAGGAGCGCCCGGGTCAGGAGGTGGCGACCGGCGGCGCGGTGGCCTCCGGGTCGAGGGTCTCGACGAGCACCGGGACCAGCTCGTCGCCCTGCTGCTCCAGGCGGGCCTGGAACATCGGCTGCAGGAGCGCGTGGTCCTCCTCGCGGATGGTCAGCTCGCCCTTGACGCCGTCGAACTGCCAGCCCTCGAGTGCCTCGACCATGGCGCCGACGTCGTCGCCGCCCTCCTGGAGCGCGTGCACGACCATCTGCGCGGCGGTGAAGCCGTCCGGGGTGAACAGGTCGACCGTGCCGCCGGCCTCCTCGACCCGCTCGGTCATCGCCTGGCTGACCTCGTTGTCGACGGCCTCGGCGAAGAAGTGCGACAGGTAGTCGATCTGCGTGGCCTGCGCGCCGTAGGTGGCGTAGCTGGCGCGGATGTCCAGGCCGGTGACGACGGTGGTGGAGTCGAGCACGCCCTGCTGGCCCATCGCCTGCCACATGGCCGGCGCGGTCTCCCCGGCCCAGGCGACGAAGACCAGGTCGGCGCCGGCGTCGCGGGCCTGGGAGGCGAACGGCGTGAAGTCGGTGGCGCTGGCCGGCACCAGCAGCGGGGTGACCGTGGCCCCGGCCTCGCCGAGGACGGCGGTGACGGCGCCGACGTTGGCCTGGCCGAAGGCGCTGTCCTGGGCGAAGACCAGCACGGTCTTGCCCTGCGCGTCGCCGATGAACGACTGCGCGGTGAGGATGTCCTGGTAGGTCTGCCGGCCCGACCGGAAGGTGTTGTCGTTGACGCCGGTCACCGCGTCGGTGGCGGCCGGCCCGGAGATGAACAGGACGTCGTTCTGCTCGGCCAGCGGCGCGACCTGGGTGGCCACGCCCGAGGCGGTGGACCCGGCGAGCACCTGCACGCCCTGGCCGATGAGGTCGGTGGCCTCGGCGACGGCCTTGGCGGGGTCGCCGGCGTCGTCGCGCTCGACGATCTCGATCGGCCGGCCGTCGACCTCGCCGGTGCCGTCAGTGGCGTAGTCCAGGCCGGCCTCGAAGCCCTGCAGGTACTGCTCGCCGTAGGTGGCCAGCGGCCCGGTGGAGGAGAAGACGAGCCCGACCCGGATCGGCTCGCCCTCGCCGCCGCCGTCCCCGCCGCTCCCGCCCGACGAGGCGGCGGTGGGGCTGCCGCAGGCGGCGACCGACAGGGCCAGCGCGGCGCCCGTGGCGAGGACGGCGGTCCGGGACCGGTGGCGGGGACGCGACATGGCGAGCTCCTCGGTGTGTGCGGCGGTGCACGGTTGCTGCTCCGGACGGTCCCGTCCGGCGTGGTCTGGACCACACCGTAGGGAGCCCGTCACGGACTGCCCAGGTCGGTGACCTCCACAGCCACACCCGTCCCTGTGGTGAGCGAGCACACCTCTCCGGGCGGCACGGGACGTTCACCACGGGCCCGTACCGTCGGACGGGTGACCTCGACCTCCGATGACGTGCGCACCGACCGCTGGCTGCGGCTCGACGGGACGACGAACACGCGCGACCTGGGCGGCCTGCCCACCACCGACGGCGGCGTGACGGCGTTCGGCCGCGTGCTGCGCAGCGACAACCTGCAGACCCTCAGCGACGAGGACGTGCGGCGGCTGCTCGAGGACCTGCGCCTGAGCGACGTGATCGACCTGCGCACCACCGCCGAGGTGCTGCTCGAGGGCCGCGGCCCGCTGCGCGCGGTCGCCGAGGTCACGCACCGGCACCTCAGCCTGCTGCCCGAGCGGGGCCACCACACCGACGTGTTCGCCGTCGAGGAGGACGAGGTCCCCGACCTGCCGGCCGACTGGGCCGAGACGGTGCTGCCGCGGCAGACCACCGAGGCCGACGAGGTCGAGCCGCCGGCGGTGCGCTCCTACCTCGGCTACCTGCACCACCGCCCGGAGAACGTGCTGGCGGCGCTGCGGGCGATCGTGGCCAGCGACGGCGCGGCGGTCGTGCACTGCGCCGCGGGCAAGGACCGCACCGGCGTCGTCGCCATGTTCTGCCTGGCCGTGGCCGGGGTGTCCGACGAGGAGATCGTCGCCGACTACGCGCTGACCGCCGAGGTCATCGAGGCACTGGTGGCGAAGCTGCGCCGGTCGCCGACGTACGCCGACGACATGACCCGCCGCGACGTCGCCAGCCACACGCCGCGGGCGGCGACCATGCGCCGGCTGCTGGAGATCCTGGGCGAGCGGCACGGCGGGCCGCTGGGCTGGCTCGACGAGCACGGCTTCGGCGCCGCCGAGCAGGCCGCGCTGCGCGCGAAGCTCCGCGACTGAGGGAGGCCCCGCCGCCCCGCGGAGGGGCCGAGGTGCTCGCCGGACGAGGCCGCCTAGTCCGCCGACCGCGGGGCCGGGGCCGCCGGGCGGTCGCGGTGCTTGTGCCGGTACATGGCCGCGTCGGCCTCCTGCAGCAGCCGCTCGGCGTCGCCGCCGGGGCCGGTGTGCACGGCGACGCCGGTGCTCGTGCCGACCGCCGCGGGGACGCCGTCGAGACGGAACGGCTCGGTGAAGGCCGCCGCCACCCGGCGCACGACGGCGTCGGCGTCGGCCGGTGCGGCCAGCCGGGGCAGCAGGACGGCGAACTCGTCGCCGCTGAGCCGGCCGACGGTGTCGCCGGGGCGCACCGCGGCCCGCAGCCGGGCCGACACCTGGCGCAGCAGCTCGTCACCGGCGGCGTGGCCGAGGGTGTCGTTGACCGCCTTGAACCGGTCGAGGTCGCAGAACAGCACGCCGACGGAGCCGGTGGGGGCGACGGCGGCCAGCGCCGCGGCCAGCCGGTCGCGGAAGAGGACCCGGTTGGGCAGCCCGGTGAGCGCGTCGTGGGTGGCCTGGTGCCGGACGGTCTCCAGCAGCCGGGCCTTCTGCAGCGCGGTGGACGCCTGGTCGCCGACACCGCGCAGCCGGGCGAGGACGTCGGCGTCGAGGGCCTGGCTGACCTCGCCGTCGGCCCAGCTGGCGGTGACCACGCCGAGGAAGGTGGTGCCGGCGAGCAGCGGGACGGCGACGACGTCGGTGAGGTGCATCGCGGCGAGCAGGTCGCGCATCGGGGCGCTGGCGCCGGTCGCGCCGATCACGCGGGGCTCCCGGTCGGTGAGGATGCCGAAGACCTCGGGCACGTCCCCGGCCCGCAGGGCCGCCGACCGCAGGACCTCCTCCTGCTCCGGGGACAGCCCGGCGCAGGACTCCGCCCGCAGCACGCCGCCGGCCGGGTCCCAGAGCAGGACGCCGGAGCTGCCGCAGCCGACGATGCCGGGCAGGGCCTCGGCGACGACGGCGCACACCTCCGTCGCCTCACCGGCCTGGGCCAGGCCGTGCGCCAGCTCCAGGAGGGCGCCGGCCCGGCGGGCCTCCAGCCGGCTGTCCTCGAGGGCCAGCACGAGGTCGAGGGCGGCCGCGGCGTGGCCGGCGTAGGCGGCGAGCATGGCCCGCTCGTCGCCGAGGCCGCCGTCGCCGGGGCGGTGGAGGGCGGCCAGCCGGCCGTGGGTCCGGCGGGCGGAGGCGACATCGACGGTCACCGCGCCGGGGCCCAGGTCCGCGCCGGCGAGCAGCCGCGCGACCAGCGGCGGCACCTCGGCGGGCGCCAGGCCCGAGCTGTGCACGAGCGGGGCGCCGCCGCGCGGGGAGGAGACGGCGAGCAGGTAGGCGGGGGCGAGGACGGCGGCCGCCGCGCGCTCCACGATCCGCCGCAGGACGGTCTCGAGGTCCCCGCCCTCGACCAGGTCGGTGGCCGCCGACTGCAGGCTGCGGACCTGCTGGCGCAGCGCGACGAGCTCGGGGTCGGCCGCGTCCGCGCCGCGGCGCCGGCGCGGCCACCGGCCGCGGCGCTCCCAGGTCAGGTGGTAGACGCAGGCCTCGCCGCCGGAGGACTCGCACTCCTCGTGGACGACGGCGGCCGGGGCCAGGCCGAAGATGGTCGGCACCATGCTGATCAGCCCGCGCGCGTAGTCGCAGTCCAGCCGCGAGTGGGCGTAGCCCTCGTGCAGCCGGTAGCGCAGCGTCGCGGACGTGGCGTCGGAGCGCACCACCTCCATCGTCGAGGTGGTGGTGAAGTTGGCGACCGCGCGCGGCAGCCGGGCGAACACCTGCCGCGGTGAGCCCATGGCCCGCACGAGGACGACGACGCTCGGGTTCATGCCGGTCCGCAGGGACTCCGCCCCGATGCGGAACATCACGCCGGGGTCGCCCAGCACCTCGGTGGCCGCGGTGAACAGGCGGATGCGGGTGTCGTAGCTGGTCCAGGTGGAGGGCCGGGACAGCTCGTCGGCCGTGAACGGCACGCCCGCGCGGCGCAGGACCTCCTCGGCCGCGTCGTCGCCGGCGTGCTGGCGGACGAAGGCGAGGACCAGCCCGGTGGTCGCACCCGACGTCTCACGGGCCTCCACCGGGGGAACGGGCCCGTCCGCGGGTCCTGCTGCGCTCACGCCGGGACGATCGGCACCCGGGGCCGCCGGGTTGAGTGGGACGGCGCGGTCCCGGACGCCGCTCCCCCGTCCGGGGGTGCCCCGGACAGCAGTCGGCCCCGGGCTGCGGAGGCAGACCGGGGCCGTGCGGGTACGCCGCGGGGGAGCGGCCGGGCGCTCAGAGGCCGCGCGTGTGGAACGAGTTGCTGTTGGCCATGGTGAGCAGCTCGTCGCGCATCGCCGGGCTGCTGCTGCGGGCGAGGGCCCGGTCGATGGCCCGCCGCGTGCGAGCCGCCTGCCGACGCTGCCGCCAGGTGGTCCCGATGGACATGTCCGTGTCTCCTCTTCGGTGCTCTCGTCGTCGTGCACCTGTAGTAAAGCAGGTGACGTCCTGAGTATTCCGAAGGATCGCAGGGCGTGTCAGGAGATGTCCGACGATCGTTCACCCAAGGGGGTGGGATCGGTCACCCGGTGACGGCGGCGCGGACACCCGCGCGGCGGTGTCGTCAGGCGCGGGCGAGCACCGCCCGGGCGGCGGCGCGGCCGGCCCGCGGGTCGTCGGCGGCCAGCGCCGCGGCCGCGGCCTCCCGGCAGGCGGCGAGGTCGACCGTGGCCAGCCGCGCCCCGACCCCGGCGACGGCGGAGCCGGCGCAGGACAGCGAGGTGACGCCGAGGCCGACGAGGACGCAGGCGAGCAGCGGGTCGGCCGCCGCCTCACCGCAGACGCCGACCGGCTTGCCCGCCCGCCGGCCCGCGGCCGCGGTCAGCTCGACCAGGGCCAGCAGCGCCGGCTGCCACGGGTCGGTGAGGTCGGCCAGGTCCGCGGAGAGCCGGTCGGCGGCCAGCGCGTACTGCGACAGGTCGTTGGTGCCGATGGACAGGAAGTCGACGTGCCGGAGCACGCGGTCGGCCAGCAGCGCCGCCGAGGGCACCTCGACCATGACGCCGGGCACCAGCCCGCGCTCGCGCACCCGGGCGGCGAAGTCCGCGGCCTCGCCCTCGGTGGCGACCATCGGCGCCATCACCCAGGGCGTGGCGCCGGTGCGGCGGGCGGCCTCGGCGACGGCGTCGAGCTGGCGGTCGAGCAGGCCGGGGTCACGGCGGGCCACCCGCAGGCCGCGGACGCCGAGCGCGGGGTTGGCCTCCTCCGGCGGGGTCGCGAACTCCAGCGGCTTGTCCGAGCCGGCGTCGAGGGTGCGCAGGACGACCCGGCGGCCGGCCGCGGCCTCGAGGACGTCGGCGTAGCCGCTCGCCTGCTCCTCGACGGTCGGCTCGGCGGCCCGGCCGAGGAAGGCGAGCTCGGTGCGGAACAGGCCGACGCCCTCGGCGTGCGCGGCCAGCGCCGCCCGGGTGCCGTCACCGTCCTGCACGTTGGCCAGCACGGGGACCGGGACGCCGTCGCGCGTGGCGGCCGGCCCCTGGTAGCCGGCCAGGGCCTCGGCCGCGCGACGGGCGGCCTCGAGCTGGCCGGCGGCCACCGCCGGATCGGGGTCGACGGTGACGGTGCCCTCCTCGGCGTCGAGCAGCACGGTCGCGCCGGCGGGGACGGCGTCCAGTCCCTCCACCGCGACGACGAGGGGCAGGCCCAGCTGCCGCGCGATGATCGCGGTGTGGCTGGTGGTCCCGCCCAGGCGGGTGGCCAGCCCGACGATGCGGGCGGGGTCGAGGCCGGCGGTGTCGGCGGGCGCGAGGTCGTCGGCGAGCAGGACCGACGGCCGCTCGGGCGCGGGGACGCCGGGCTCGCCCTGGCCGGTCAGCTCGGCGACGACGCGGTCGCGGACGTCGCGCACGTCGGTCACCCGCTCGGCCATGACGCCGCCCAGCGAGGTGAAGACGTCGACGAACTGCTGCGCGGCCTGCACCGTCGCCACCGCGGCGGGGACGCCGGCGCCGATCCGCTGCTCCACCGCGCCGAGCAGCCCGCGGTCGCGGGCCATGCCGGCGGTCGCCGACAGGACCTCCGCGGTCATCCCCGTGGCCGCCGCGGCGCGGTCGGCCAGGCGGCCCGCGACGGCCTCGGCCGCCGCGGTGAAGCGCGCCCGCTCCTCCTCCCGGGCGGACTCCGGCAGCTCGTCGAACGCCTCGGCGGGCAGCCGGACGGCACCGGAGGGCCGGACGACGGGACCGAGGACCACGCCGGGGACGACCGGGGTCCCGGTGAGCACGGTGCTGGCGGCGGCGGTGGTGGACATGCGGACCTCGCGTCGGTCAGAGGGATGTCGGTCGGGGACCTCGTCGTCCGTCGGTGACCACAATCACGAAAGCGTGTTGACTTGTCAACGTAACCAACGTACAACCACAGAGACACAAGCCCGTTCCCACATGTTCGGGCACCGCCACCGGCCTCCCGAGGACGCCGGGGACGACGACCGAGGGGGTCGACGGGGTGTACGCCGAGGAACGCCAGCAGGCGATCGCCACGCTGGTCGCCGAGCAGGGGCGGATCGCGGTCACCGCGGTGGCCGAGCAGTTCGGGGTCACCACCGAGACGGTGCGCCGGGACCTCGCCGTCCTCGAGCGGGCCGGTGTCCTGCGGCGCGTGCACGGCGGCGCGGTCCCCGCCGGGTCGCTGACGCTCATGGAGACGGCGCTGGCCGAGCGCAACGCCACCCGCGCCGAGGCCAAGCGGAAGATCGCCTCGGCGGCGCTGGACCTGCTGCCCGGCCGCGGCGGCAGCCTGCTGCTCGACGGCGGCAGCACCACCGCCGCGCTGGCCGAGGTGCTGCCGGTCGACCGGTCGCTGTTCGTGGCCACCAACGCGGTGCCGATCGCCGCCCGGCTGGCCAACGCGCCGGGCGTGACGCTGCACCTGCTCGGCGGCCGCGTCCGCGGGCTCACCCAGTGCGCGGTCGGCGAGACGCCGGTGCGGGCGCTGGCCGAGCTGCGGGTCGACGTCGCCTTCCTCGGCACCAACGGCATCACCCCCGGCCACGGCCTGACCACCCCGGACGAGGCCGAGGCCTCGGTGAAGCGGGCGATGGTGCGGGCCGGGCAGCGGGTGGTCGTGCTGGCCGACAGCAGCAAGCTCGGCCGCGAGCACCTGGTCCGCTTCGCCTCCCTCGACGACGTCGACGTCGTCGTCACCGACGACGGCGCCGACCCCGCGGTCCTCGACGAGCTGGACGCCGCGGGCGTCGAGGTCGTGGTCGCGTGAGCGGGGGACGGGTCGTCACGCTGACGGCGAACCCCAGCCTGGACCGGACGCTGGCCCTCCCCGGCGCGCTGGCCCGCGGCGAGGTCGCCCGGCTGGGCGCGAGCTCCACCGAGCCCGGCGGCAAGGGCGTCAACGTCGCCCGCGCGCTGGCGGCCGCCGGCGCCGACGTCCTCGCCGTCGTGCCCGCCGACCCCACCGACCCGCTGGTGACCGCGCTGCACGCGCTGCACCTGCCGCTGGTCACCGTTCCCACCGGCGCCCCGGTGCGCACCAACTACTCGCTCACCGAGCCCGACGGGACCACCACCAAGCTCAACGAGCCCGGCACCCCGCTGGACGCTGGCCTGCGCGCCGCGCTCGCCGCCGCCGTGGCCGCGGCCGCCGCGGGCGCCGACTGGGTGGTGCTGTCCGGCTCGCTGCCGCCCGGCACGCCCGAGGACTGGTACGCCGAGCTGGTCCGCGCCGTCCGCGGCACCGGCGCCCGGGTCGCCGTCGACACCTCCGAGGGGCCGCTGCGGGCGCTGCTCGCCGCGGGCGCCGCGTCCGCGCCGGACCTGCTCAAGCCCAACGCCGAGGAGCTGGCCCAGGTCGCCGGCACGACCGAGGCCGCGCTGCTCGCCGACCCCGCCGTCCTCCTCGCGGCGGTGCGGGCCCTGCACGCCGGCGGCGTCGGCGAGGTGCTGCTGACCCTGGGCGGTGCCGGCGCGGTGCTGTCCACGGCCGACGGCGTGTGGTCGGCGCGCGCGCCGCGGATCGCCGTCCGCAGCACCGTCGGCGCCGGCGACTCGAGCCTGGCCGGCCACCTGCTGGCCGACCTGGCCGGCGCCCCGCCCGCCGAGCGGCTGCGCCGCGCGGTCGCCACCGGCTCGGCCGCCGCCGCGCTGCCGGGCTCCGCCGTCCCCACGCCGGAGCAGGTCCACCCGGACGCCGTCGAGGTGTCCCCCGGCCTGCCCGGCACCCCTCCCCTCCCCGAGCCCGTCCCGGCCGCCGGCCGCGACGTCCCCTGACGCCCCGGAAGGTCCGTCATGTCCGCACTCATCACGCCCGAGCTGGTCGTCCTCGACGCCGACCTCGGCTCCGACAAGGCCGCGGTCGTCCGCCGGCTGGCCGGCCTGGTGGCCGACGCCGGCCGGGCCACCGGCGCCGAGGCGCTCGCCGGTGACGCGCTCGCCCGCGAGGCGCAGGCCGCCACGGGCCTGCCCGGCGGCATCGCCATCCCGCACTGCCGGTCGGCCGCGGTCACCCAGGCGTCGCTGGCCTTCGCCCGGCTGACCCCGGGGGTCGACTTCGGCGCCGCGGACGGCGCGGCCGACCTGGTCTTCCTGATCGCGGCGCCCGCCGCCGGCGACGCCGACCACCTCACCCTGCTCTCGGCGCTGGCCCGCGCGCTGGTCCGGCCGGACTTCGTGGCCTCCTTGCGGGCGGCTGGCTCGGCGGAGGACGTCGTCCGGCTGGTCGAGGAGGTCGTCTCCCCGCAGCCGGCGGCCGGCGCGACCGCGGCCCCGTCGGTCCCGGCCCCCGCCACCGCGCCGGCCGCCGCGGCGCCGTCGGCCGCTCCCGCCGACGCTCCTGCCGCCGCCCCGGCCGCGCGGCGGAAGCTGGTCGCCGTCAGCGCCTGCCCGACCGGGATCGCGCACACCTACATGGCCGCCGACAAGCTCACCGCCGCGGCGCAGGCCGCCGGCGTCGACCTGGTGGTCGAGACGCAGGGCTCCTCGGGTTCCACTCCCCTGGACCCGGCCGTCATCCGCTCCGCGGACGCGGTCATCTTCGCCGTCGACGTGGGCGTCAAGGACCAGGAGCGCTTCGCCGGCAAGCCCCTGGTGCAGTCGGGGACCAAGCGGGCCATCAACGAGCCCGACGTGATGGTCCGCGAGGCGCTGGCCGCCGCCGACGACCCCAACGCCCGCCGGGTGCCCGGCACGGCCGCCGCCGCGTCCGACGGTGCCGCCACCGGCCCCAGGCCGAGCCTGGGCGCGGAGATCCGGCGCTGGCTGCTGACCGGCGTGAGCTACATGATCCCGTTCGTCGCCGCCGGGGGTCTGCTGATCGCCCTCGGCTTCCTCCTCGGCGGCTACGACATCACCGCCACCGCCGACGACATCGTCATCAACAACTCGCTGGCGGACCTGCCCGACGGCGGCTTGTCCGCGTATCTCGGCGCCGTGCTCCTCAAGCTCGGCCAGCTCGCGTTCAGCTTCCTCGTCCCGGCCCTGGCCGGCTACATCGCCTACGCGATCGCCGACCGGCCCGGCATCGCCCCCGGCTTCGTCGTGGGCACCGTGGCCAGCTTCGTCAGCGCCGGCTTCCTCGGCGGCATCGTCGGCGGCGTCATCGCCGGGCTGACCGCGCTGTGGCTGTCCCGGCTCAAGGTGCCGGCCTTCGCCCGCGGGCTGATGCCGGTCGTGATCATCCCGCTCGGCGCCACGCTCGTCGCCGGCGGGCTGATGTTCCTCGTGCTCGGCCGGCCCCTCGCCGCCGCGACCGAGGGCCTCACCAACTGGCTCAACGGCCTGTCCGGCAGCTCGGTGATCCTGCTCGGCATCATCCTCGGCCTGATGATGGCCTTCGACATGGGTGGTCCGGTCAACAAGGCGGCCTACGCCTTCGCCACCACCGGCCTGGCCGCGGTCGACCTCGGCGACCCCGGCGCGGACCGCTTCCCGTTGGTCATCATGGCGACCGTCATGGCCGCCGGCATGGTCCCGCCCCTCGCCCTGGCCCTGGCCTCCGCCCTCCGGCCGAAGGTGTTCACCCCGGCCGAGCGGGACAACGGCAAGGCCGCGTGGTTGCTGGGTGCCGCGTTCATCACCGAGGGCGCCATCCCGTTCGCCGCGGCCGACCCGCTGCGGGTCATCCCGTCGATCATGCTGGGCGCGTCGACTGCCGGGGCCATCGTGGCCGGTGCCGGCGTCGAGCTGCAGGCTCCCCACGGCGGGATCTTCGTGTTCTTCGCGATGAACGGGATCCTGATGTTCCTCCTGGCGCTGCTCGTCGGCACGATCGTCGGTGCCATCGCGGTCGTCGTCGCCAAGAACATCGGCCGGCCCAAGGCCGAGGCCGTCCCCGAGGACGCCGTCGACCTGGCGCACGCCCACACCGCGGCGCCCGCCGCGACCGTCGACGCGCCCACGCGCGCCTGACACGGCAGGCTCGACCCCACCACCCACCCCGAGCAGCGAGGACATCCATCCCATGCCCAGTCAGACCGTCACCGTCGGCTCCCGGGTCGGCCTGCACGCCCGCCCCGCCGCGCTCATCGCGGAGGCCGTGGGCAAGGCCGGCGTCCCGGTCACCCTGGCCACCCCCGGAGGCAACCCCGTCGACGCCGGGTCGCCGTTGATGATCATGACGCTCGGTGCCCAGAAGGGCGCCGAGGTCACCGTGACCAGCGACGACGCCTCGGTGGTCGAGCACATCGCCGGCCTGGTGGCCCAGGACCTCGACGCCGAGTAGCCGACCGGCACGCACACGACGGCGCCCGTCCCCTCCGGCCGGAGGGGACGGGCGCCGTCGTGTGCGCTACTGCTGGTCCGGGCGCGGGACGTCGCCGCGCCAGGCACCGGTCTCGGTGCCGCGGCTCTCGATGAACTCCTTGAACCGCTGGGCGTCGGCCTTGACCTGGCGGTCGTCGAAGCCGAGCGCGGCGCCGGCCTTCTCGATGACGCCCTGCGGCTCCCAGTCGATCTGGATCATGACCCGGGTCTTGTTGTCGTCGAGGCGGTGGAAGGTCACGACGCCGGCGTGCTTGGCCTCGCCGCCGGTGCTGGCCCAGGCCACCCGCTCCTCGGGGTGCTGCTCGGTGATCTCGGCGTCGAACTCGCGCTTGACGCCGTCGATGTTGGTGACCCAGTGGGTGAGCGTGTCGTTCACCTGGGTGATGCGCTCGACCCCGCCCATGAACTGCGGGAAGGACTCGAACTGCGTCCACTGGTCGTAGGCGACACGGATGGGGACGTCGACGTCGACGGATTCCTGCACGCTGGCCACGGGAACGCTCCTCCTTGCTCGGGACTCGTTGCGGTCACGGCAGGCCTACCCATGCCCGCTGGAGTGGACACACCGAGGTCAGCGCAGTGCCGCGGCCACGCTCCCCCGCACCGGGGCGCCCTCGAGCAGCAGCATCTGCGCCAGGTGGTAGGCGTCCGGCTGCCCGGCCCAGGTGCCGGTGGCCACCTCGCCCGACGGCGTGAGCTCGTGGTGCCAGTTGCCGGTGGCGGGGTCGGCGAAGCGCTCCTCGCCGTGCGCCCGCCAGGCCGCGGCCAGGTCGGCGTAGCGGTCCTCGCCGGTGACCGCGCCGAGCACGGTGGCCGCCGCCACCGCCTCGCACAGCACCCAGTGCATCCGCGCGGTCACCACCGGCCGGTCGTCCCAGTCCAGCGTGTACGGGAAGCCCGGCTGCCCGTCCGCGGCCCAGCCCCGGCCGGCGGCCGCCTCGAACAGCCCGACCGCGTCGTCGAGCAGCCAGGCCGGCGCGCCGTCGCCCAGCGCCGCGCGCAGGTGCAGGCACAGCCGCGACCACTCGAACTGGTGCCCGACGGTGACCCCGTAGGGCCGGAACGGGTCGGCCGGGCGGTCCCGGTTGTGCTCGGGCAGCGGCGTCCAGGCGGCGTCGTAGTGCTCGGGCAGCCGCCAGTCCCGCTCGCGGGCCCAGCCGTGCACGATCCGCTCCGTGCTGCGCAGCGCGTGCTGCCGCAGCCGGGGGGCCTCCGCACCGCCGAGGGCGTCGGCCGCGGCGAGGGTCGCCTCGACGCCGTGCATGTTGGCGTTGGCGCCGCGGTAGTCCGACAGCCGGGACCAGTCCGCGGTCCACTCCTCGACGGCGAGGCCCGCGTCGTCGTCCCAGAAGTGCCGGTCCCACACCGCCAGCGCCTCGTCGAGCAGCGCCGGGCCCCCGTCGACGCCCGCGGCGGTGGAGGTCGCGCCCGCGAGCACGGCGAAGGCGTGCACGTACGCGCTCTTCGTGTCGTCGTCCTCCGCCGCCCGCCAGCCGCCGTCCGTGCCGTCGTGCAGGGGCCCCTCGCGCAGCGCCGTGAGGCCGTGACGGGCCAGTTCCTCCGCGCCCGGCCGGTCCAGCAGGTGCGCCAGCGCGAAGACGTGGGTCATCCGCGCGACGATCCAGGTCTGCTGCGGGCGGTCGGGCACGAGGGCGCCGTCGGCGCCGAGGTAGCCGAACCCGCCCTCGGGCACCCGGGCGCGGGCGGCGGCGGCGAGCAGCCGGTCGAGGTCGGTCACCGGCGCACGGTAGCGCCGTTCAGCCGCCGGGGCGGACGAGTCCGGTCTCGTAGGCGCGCACGACCGCCTGCACCCGGTCGCGCACGCCGAGCTTGGCCAGCAGGCGGGTGACGTGCGCCTTGACCGTGGCCTCGGTGACGACGAGCGTGCCGGCGATCTCGGCGTTGGACAGCCCCCGCGCGACGAGCAGCCACACCTCCCGCTCCCGCGGGCTGAGGTCGGCGGCGGGGTCCGGCCCGGTCGCCGGCGCCGGCGCGCGCAGGTGCCGCTCGACGAGCCGGCGGGTGACGGCGGGGGCGAGCAGCGCGTCGCCGTCGGCGACGGTGCGCACGGCGTCGACCAGCCGGCCGGGCGGCGCGTCCTTGAGCAGGAACCCGGCGGCGCCCGCCTCCAGCGCCCGGAAGACGTACTCGTCGAGGTCGAAGGTGGTGAGCACGAGCACCTGCGGGCCGGCCGGGTCCCGGCGCAGCCGGCGGGTGGCCTCGATGCCGTCCAGGCGCGGCATGCGCACGTCCATCACCACGACGTCGGGCCGCACCCGCAGCGCCACCTCGACCGCCTCCACGCCGTCGGCGGCCTCCCCGGCCACCTCGACGTCGCCCGCCTCGAGCAGGCCGGTGATGCCCGACCGGACCAGCGCGTGGTCGTCGGCCACGACGACCCGCAGCCGGCGCGGCGCCGTCACGACGACCCCACCGGGAGGACCGCGCGGACCAGCCAGCCGCCGTCCGGCTCCGGACCCACGGCCAGCGACCCGCCGTACACGCGGACCCGCTCGCGCATGCCCGGGATGCCGTAGCCGCCGGAGCTCAGGCCGGACGGCGCCGGCGGCGCGTCCCCGGACGCCGCGCGGCGACCGTGGTCGCGGACCGCCACGGTGAGCTCGTCCCCGGTGCGGCCGACGGTGACGGTGGTCCGGGCGCCCGGCGCGTGCCGCAGGACGTTGGTGAGGGACTCCTGCACGATCCGGTAGACGGCCAGGGAGGGCCCG
Organism: Geodermatophilus sp. SYSU D00663; assembly: GCF_054050655.1. Lineage (NCBI taxonomy): Bacteria > Bacillati > Actinomycetota > Actinomycetes > Geodermatophilales > Geodermatophilaceae > Geodermatophilus > Geodermatophilus sp. SYSU D00663. The sequence continues at coordinate 62,849 of NZ_JBJGZT010000019.1, forward strand.
TCGGGCACGGTCCCCGCGACGTCCACGGTGAGCGCCACGTCCAGGCCGGCGCCGCGCGCCTCGTCGACCAGGTCCGGCAGCCGCTCGATGCCCGGCTGCGGCAGGTAGACGGCCTCGCCCTCGCGCAGGACGTCGAGCAGGTGGCGCATCTCCGCCATGGCCTCGGTGGCGGTGCGGCGCGCCGTGCCGATGTGGTCGCGGGCGCGGTCCGGGTCGCGGCCGACGAACAGTTCCGCGGCGCCGGTCTGCAGCACCACGACCGACACGGCGTGCGCGACGACGTCGTGCAGCTCCCGGGCGATGCGGGCCCGCTCCTGCGCCACGGCCCGGTCGGCCGCGGCGGCCGAGCCGGCCTCGGCGCGCAGGGCGGCCAGCGCCCGGTGGTGGACGACGCGCCCGCCGGTCCAGGCGCCGGCGACGAAGAAGAACAGCAGGACCAGCGCGCGGGGACGGGACGCCTCGACGCCGAAGTAGCCGAGCTGCCCCGCCGCCGCCATGGCGGCCACCGGCAGCGCGCCCAGGCCCACGGCCGCGGGCAGGGAGCGGACGTGCACGGCGACGGTGAAGGCGGCCAGCAGCAGGCTCGGGAAGGGCGTGAAGGTCGCCGCCGCCTCCGCGGTCGCCGCGTGAACGACGAGCGCGGCCGCGACCACGGCGGTCACCGAGCCGGGGAACCGGCGGCGCACCGCCAGCGGGAGGGTCGACACCAGGACGAACAGCGCGCCCGGGACCGGTGCCAGGCCGGGTGAGAGGACCACCTCGACCAGCCCCCACACGGCCAGGCCCGCGGCGACCGCCAGGTCCAGCCCGCTGGTCCAGCGGGGCACCGCCGCCGCCGCGACCGCGGGGTGCCGGGCGGTCCCGGCGGTCGTCGTCACGGCACGGGAACCTACGGGTCCCGGAGCCGGCCGCGCGTCCCCCGGAAGGCGACACGGGGGTTCGACCGAGGTCGACACCGCGGTCGCGACCCGCCGCCGCCGGATGTGGACCGCAGGCCGACGCCGGCGGGCCCCGGCCTTTCCTAGCGTCCTCGGCGACCGCCTGACCAGGCGTCCCCACCGAGCCGAGGAGCCCTCGTGACCACCACGCTGCCCACCCCCGCCCCCGCCGCGACCCGGCCCCGGACCGGCGCCCGGGCCGGCACCCGGGCCGGCGCCGCCGCCCTCGTCGCCGCCGGCATCTCGGTCGCCGTCGGCGTCACCCAGCTGCTCCACCCGCAGGACACCGACCCGGCGATCGAGCCGCGCACCGCCGCCATCCTCGTCGGCACGGCCGTGATGCTCTGGGCGCTGCCGGTCCTCCACCTGCACCTCGCCGCGCTGGCCGGCACCCGCTGGCCGGCCATCGTGGCCTCCACCGGGACGGTGCTGCTCAGCGGCGGCATGCTGTCCAGCGTCGTCAACGGCGAGGACCTGGCCTTCTTCCCCGCCGTGGCGCTGGTGGCCAACGCGCTGTGGTTCCTCGGCTCGGTCGCCCTGGCCGTCGGCCTGTGGCGCTCGGGGCGGGTGTCCCGCCCGCTGGTCGCGCTGCTGCCGCTGGTGACGCCGGTCTTCCTGTTCCTGTCCCAGACGGGCGGGGGTGTGCCGGTGGGCGCGTACCTGGCCGTCGTCGGCTGGCTGCTGCTGCGCGGGCAGCTCGACCGCCGCGCCTGAGCCCCGGACCGAGGGCCTGCCGACCGGTGTCGGCAGGCCCTCGGCCCGTGCCCGGGGTCAGAACGCGAGCGCCAGCCCGGGGTCGGCCAGGAGCGCGCCGACGTCGGCGAGGAACCGGCTGCCGAGCTCGCCGTCGATGATCCGGTGGTCGAACGACAGCGCCAGCTGCGTCACCTGCCGGACGGCGACCCTGCCCTTGTGCACCCACGGCATCTCGCGGACCGCGCCGAAGGCCAGGATCGCCGACTCACCGGGGTTGAGGATCGGCGTCCCGGTGTCGACGCCGAACACCCCGACGTTGGTGATCGTGATCGTCCCGCCGGTCATGTCCGCCGGCGCGGTCCGCCCCGCCCGCGCCGTCTCGGTGAGCTCGGTGAGCGCCCGGGCGAGCTCGGCCAGCGACAGCCGCCCGGCGTCCTTGACGTTGGGCACGACCAGCCCGCGCGGGGTTGCCGCGGCGATGCCGAGGTTGACCTGCCCGTGGACGACGATCTCCTGCGCCGCCTCGTCCCACGAGCTGTTCACCACCGGGTGGCGCTGCGCCGCGAGCAGCAGCGCCTTCGCCACGAACAGCAGCGGGCTGACCTTGACCCCGGCGAACTCCGGGCGGGCGGCGACCCGCGCGCGCAGCTTCATCGTCCGGGTGACGTCGACGGTCAGGAACTCCGTGACGTGCGGCGCGGTGAACGCGCTGGCCACCATCGCCGCCGCCGTCGCCTTGCGCACGCCCTTGACCGGGATCCGCTGGTCTCCGGCGGCGGGGGCCACGGGCGCGGGCGCCGTGGCGGGGGCCGACGGCGCGCTCGCGGCGGCGGTGACGTCCTCCCGGGTGATGACGCCGCCGGCGCCGCTGCCGGTGAGCGCCGCGAGGTCGACGCCGAGGTCGCGGGCGAGCTTGCGCACCGGCGGCTTGGCCAGCGGGCGCACCGATCCCTGGCCGGGCGCGGCCGGCCGGGACGGGGCGGCCGCCTCGGCGCGGGCGTGCGCCTCGGCCTGCCGGCCCACCTCGAGGCCGCCGTGCCGCACGGGCTTGACCGTGGCGTCGGGGGCGGTGGCCAGCAGCGGCGGCCGCTCGAGGTCATCGGCCGCCCGGGAGTGGTCGGCGCCGGCGGGCGCGGGCGCGGCGGCGTGCACGGCGGGCGCCGACCGGCGCGGGCGCCGGCGGGCCTCGGTGTTGCGCGGCCCGTAGCCGACGAGCACCGCCGTCCGCCCGCCCGGGGCGGCCCCGCCGATCAGCCCGGCCCCGGCCTCCCCGCCGTCCGCGGGAGCCGCGGGGGCGGGGGCGTCCTCGCCGCCGACGTCGATCGTGATGATCGGCGTGCCGACGTCGACGGTCGTGCCCGCCTCGTGCAGCAGCTCGGTCACCGTGCCGGCGTACGGCGAGGGCAGCTCGACGGCGGCCTTGGCGGTCTCCACCTCGCACAGCGGCTGGTTGACCGTGACGGTGTCGCCCACGGCCACCAGCCACTGCAGGATCTCGCCGTCGGTCAGCCCCTCCCCGACGTCGGGGAGCCTGAACTGGCGCAGCTGCCCCATCAGGACGCCACCACCCGGTCGACGGCGTCGAGCACGCGGTCGAGGTCGGGGAGGTACTCCTCCTCCAGCTTCGACGGCGGGTAGGGGGTGTCGTAGCCGCCGACCCGCAGCACCGGCGCCTCCAGCGAGAAGAAGCACTCCTCGGTGATCCGCGCGGCGATCTCCGCGCCGAGGCCGAGGGTCACCGGCGCCTCGTGGACGACGACGCAGCGGCCGGTGCGGCGCACCGACTCGAACACCGGGTCCAGGTCCAGCGGCGAGAGGGTGCGCAGGTCGACGACCTCCAGCGAGCGGCCCTCCTCGGCGGCGGCGTCGGCGGCCTGCAGCGCCGTCTTCACCATCGGGCCGTAGGCCAGCACCGTGACGTCGTCGCCGCCGCGGACCACCCGGGAGGCGAACAGCGGGTCGGGCGTGGCGTCGGTGTCGACCTCGGCCTTCTCCCAGTACCGCCGCTTGGGCTCGAGGAAGACGACCGGGTCGGGGTGGGCGATCGCCTGCTGGATGCCCCAGTAGGCGTCGACCGGGTTGCTGACCGCGACCACCTTGAGCCCGGGGGTGTGCGCGAAGTACGCCTCGGGGCTCTCGCTGTGGTGCTCGACGGCGCCGATGCCGCCGCCGAACGGGATGCGGATGACGATCGGCACGGCCAGCTTCCCGCGGGAGCGGGCGTGGATCTTGGCGACCTGGGTGACGATCTGGTTGTAGGCGGGGAAGACGAACCCGTCGAACTGGATCTCGCAGACCGGCCGGTAGCCGCGCATGGCCAGGCCGACGGCGGTGCCGAGGATGCCGGCCTCGGCCAGCGGGGTGTCGACGACGCGGTCCTCGCCGAAGTCCTTCTGCAGGCCGTCGGTGATGCGGAAGACGCCGCCGAGGCGGCCGATGTCCTCGCCCATGAGCACGACCTTGGCGTCGTCCTCCATGGCGCGGCGCAGGCCGAGGTTGAGGGCCTTGCCGATGGTGAGCGTCTCGGTGCCCATCAGGAACCCGCCCCCTCGAAGCTCGCCTGGTAGGCCTCGAAGGCCTGCTGCTGCGCGGCCAGGTGCGGCGTCTGCTCCGCGTACACCCGGTCGAACATCGCCGTGCCCGGCGGGTCGGGCATCTCCAGCGTGCCCTTCCGGATGCGCGCGGCCAGCTCGTCGGCCTCGGCCTCGACGGCGTCGAAGAACTCCTGGTCGGCGGTGCCGCTGCGGGACAGGTGCGCCTTCACCCGCGCGATCGGGTCGCGCAGCTTCCACTCCTCCAGCTCGCTGGCCAGCCGGTAGCGGGTGGGGTCGTCGGAGGTGGTGTGGGCGCCCATCCGGTAGGTGAACGCCTCGACGAACGTCGGGCCCTGGCCCTCGCGGGCGGCCTGCAGGGCGGCCCGGGTGACGGCGAGGACGGCGAGGACGTCGTTGCCGTCGACGCGGACGCCGGGGAAGCCGAAGCCGGCCGCGCGCTGGTACAGCGGGACGCGGGACTGCCGCTCCAGCGGCACGCTGATGGCGTACTGGTTGTTCTGGCAGAAGAAGACGACCGGGGCCGAGAAGCTGGCCGCCCAGATCATCGCCTCGTTGACCTCGCCCTGGCTGGTGGCGCCGTCGCCGAGGAAGGCGAGCGTGGCGGTCTCCGCGCCGTCGCGCTGCAGGCCCATCGCGTAGCCGGTGGCGTGCAGGGTCTGCGCGCCGATGACGACGGTGTAGAGGTTGAAGCCGGTGGCCACCGGGTCCCAGCCGCCGTTGTCGACGCCGCGGAACAGGCTGATGACGTGCAGCGGGTCGACGCCGCGCACCCAGGCGACGCCGTGCTCGCGGTAGGTGGGGAAGGCCATGTCGTCGGCGGCCATCGCGCGGCCGGCGCCGATCTGCGCGGCCTCCTGCCCCAGCAGCGAGGCCCAGATGCCGAGCTCGCCCTGGCGCTGCAGGGCGGTGGCCTCGACGTCCCAGCGGCGGACCAGCACGAGGTCGCGGTAGAGCCCGCGCAGCTCCTCGTCGCCGATCTCGAGGGGGTAGTCGGGGTGCTCGACCCGCTCGCCCTCGGGGGTCAGCAGCTGCACCAGGTCCGGTTGCTGGGGCAGGTGCGGCGCCGCTGCCCCGGGTACCGGGTCCACCGCCTCCGTGGTCACGCTCGGCACGCTCACGCGCTCCTCCTCGCCGTCGGCCGCGGCTGCCGGGGTCGCCGGCCGGTCGCGGTGCTGGACGTCCTGTGTGCGCCGGGGTGTGGCGGCACTCACACATCGTGGCACGACCGACCCCGTCCGGAGGAGATCACCCCCCTCCCGGATTGCGCAAGGTCGGGACGGCGGACTGCGCAGGATGACGACTGGTAGGACGTCCGAACGTGTCAGACTGAGCAGATGCCGCCCGGTCCGGACCGTCTGGACGCCACCGACGCCCGCCTGGTGCAGGCGCTGACCGACGACCCCCGCGCCACGGTCATGGCCCTGTCCCAGCGGCTGGGGCTGGCGCGCAACACCGTGCAGGCGCGGCTGGCCCGGCTGGAGTCCGGCGGCTTCCTGGCGCCGTTCGACGCCCGGGTGCGGCCCGAGGCGCTCGGCTACCGGCTCGGCGCCTACGTGACCGTGCAGGTCGTGCAGCGCAGCCTCGAGGAGGTCGCGGCCGCGCTCGCGGCGCTGCCGGAGGTGCTCGAGGTGACGGCGCTGTCCGGGGCCGCCGACCTGCTCGTGCGCGTGGTCGCGGTCGACGCCGACGACCTGTGGCGGCTCACCGAGCAGGTGCTCGCGGTCCCCGGCGTGGAGCGCACCGACACCGCGCTCGCGCTGCGCCGCTACGTCGACCACCGGGTCGCCCCGCTGCTGGAGCGGGCTGCGGGGGCGGACCCGGCGCCGGGCGGGTAGGACGGGTCGGACCGCCGTCACCGACCCGAGGAGCCCCGTGGCCACCCCGCTGCCCGACCTGCTCGACGAGCTGCTGCGCACCTACGGCCCCTGCGGGGAGGAGCAGTCGGTGCGCGACCTCGTCCGCCGGGAGCTCGAGCCGCTGGCCGACGAGGTGTCGGTGGACGCCGCGGGCAACCTGGTCGCGCTCCTGCACGGGCGGGACCGGTCGGCCCCGGCCGTCCGCGTCATGGCACACCTGGACGAGCTGTCGATGATGGTCAAGCGGGTCGAGCCCGACGGCTCGCTGCGGGTGAGCTCGCTGGGCGTCATGTACCCGGGCAACTTCGGCCTGGGCCCGGTCGCCGTCCTCGGCCGGCGGGAGACGCTCACCGGCGTGCTCACCCTCGGCTCGGAGCACACGACCACCGACAGCCCGCGGATCTGGGAGACCAAGCCGGACCAGGGCGACAAGGCCATGGACTGGTCGCACGTGTACGTCTTCACCGGGCGCCTGGCCGACGAGCTGGCCGCGGCCGGCGTGCACCCCGGCACCCGGGTGTGCGTGCACGCCGACCGGCGCGGGCTCACCCGCTTTGGCGACTTCGTCGGCGGCTACTTCCTCGACGACCGCGCCGCGCTGACCGCCCTCGTCGGCGCCGCCCGGCTGCTGCGCGGGCGCCCGCACGGCGACGTGCACCTGGTCGCGACCACCAGCGAGGAGATGGGCGGCATCGGCGCCTCCTACGCCGCCCGCACCCTGCCCGGCGACCTCACCGTCGCCCTCGACGTCGGCCCGGCGGAGGCCGAGTACCAGGTCACCGTCGACGGCGGCCCCGTGGTCGCCTACGCCGACGACGCCGTCGTCTACGACCGGGCCGTCGCCGACGCGCTGGTCGACACCGGCCGCGAGCTCGGCGTGGACCCGCAGACGGCGGTGTGGCAGTCCTTCGACTCCGACGCCTCGCAGGCGAAGGCCTCGGGTCAGACGGCGCGGGCGGCGCTGCTCAGCCTGCCCACGCTGAGCACGCACGGGTACGAGGTGCTGCACACCGGCACCGTCGACCGGACCGCCCGGCTGCTCGCCGCCTTCCTCGCCCGCCCGCTGCCGGTCAGCTGACCCGGCGGACGCGCACCGGGCCGCGGGCGGTGGCGACGTCGACCACCGCGCCGCGCTGGGTCACCTCGACCGCGCCCCGCCGTGCGAGCCGGCCCGCGGCGGCGCGGGCCTGCGGCATCAGGTCGCGCCAGCCCTCCGGGTCGACCGCGCGGGCCGCCTCGGAGGGGCAGATCGTGGCGCCCGGTGCGCGGGCGTCGAGCAGCGCGTCGATGGCCCGCTCGAGGGCCGCGCCGGCGTCGTCCACTCCCCCAGGATGCGCCCGTTTGCCCTGGTGAGCGCGGCGGGTACCGCGGGCGGCATGGCGAGACGCACCCCGGTGGGGACGTTCGGCAAGGGCAGGCGGGGCATCAGCACGCTCGGCTGGGCGCTGCGCGGTGCGGCGGCCGGCGCGGCGGGCTCCACTGCGCTCAACGCCGTCACCTACCTCGACATGACCGTCCGTGGCCGCGGGACCAGCTCGACGCCCGAGCAGACCGTGGAGAAGCTCGCCGAGAAGGCGCACGTGCCGATCCCCGGCGACGAGGAGCACCGGCAGAACCGGGTCCAGGGGCTCGGGCCGATGACCGGCCTGGTCGCGGGCGTCGGCGTGGGCGTCGTCGTCGGGCTGGCCCGCGCCTCGGGCTTCCGGTCGCAGCCGCTGGTCGGGACGCTGCTCACCACGCTCGGCGTCCTGGTGGCGGCCAACGGCCCGATGACGGCGCTGGGCATCACCGACCCGCGCACCTGGTCGGCCACCGACTGGGTGAGCGACCTCGTGCCGCACCTGGCCTACGGCGCCGTCGTCAAGACCACGATGGACGCCTTCGACCGGCCCTGAACGGCATGGGGAGCTCTCCGCGCGTACGGGCCGTCGACACGTGCGGATCGCTTCCTACGCCTCGCCGGCCCTCGCCGACCAGCCGCGGGGGTCGACGTCGCCGGGGACGGGGGCGGCGGGGTCGTAGGGCGAGCGGGTGAAGACGAACGTGCCCAGGTCCAGGTGGTCGCCGGCGATCCGCAGCGGCTCGCCGGCGTAGTAGCCGTCCAGGCCCACCCAGGTGCCGTCGGCGTCGCGGCGGAAGCGGCTGGCCCGCCCCGACCGGCCGGGCAGCGGGCCGAGGTGCAGCAGGCCGCCGTCCACCGCGCGCAGGGCGTGCGGCGCGGGGCCCCAGTACCAGACGCCGAGCTGCTCCAGCGGCACCGGCGGCTCGGCCGGGCGCCACGGCTCGGCCACCCGCGGCTCGGCCGCGCGGAGGTCGGCCAGCAGGCCGGGGACGAGCACGTCCAGGCCGCTGGTGGTGTTGGCCAGCGAGACGCCGCCGGTCCCCTCCTCGCGGTCGACGAAGACGCCGGCCAGGAAGCCGGGCATCGAGCCGCCGTGACCGGTGAGCGTGCGGCCGTCGACCCGCAGCACCTGCAGGCCCAGCCCGTAGGCCGACCAGGCCGGTGAGGAGCCGTCGACGCCGGCCGGCACGGCCATCTCCTCGAGCGTCGCCGGGGACAGCACGTCGCCGGTGTCGCCGAGCAGGAAGGCGGCGAAGCGGGCGAGGTCGGCCAGCGTCGCCCACAGCTGCCCGGCGGCGGCCATCACGCCGGCGTCGTGCTCGGGCTCGGGCAGGACGACGTCGGCCCACGGGTGGACGGCGTAGCCCTGCGCGGCGCGGCCGGAGGGGCGCGGCGTCGTCCTGGTCATGCCCAGCGGCCCGAGCACCTCGGCGGTGACGACGTCCTCCCACGAGCGCCCGCGCAGCCGGGCCACGAGCTCGCCGAGCAGGCCGAAGCCGAGGTTCGAGTAGTGGAAGCGCCGGGCCTCGCCCAGGACGACGTGCTCCCCGGACAGCCGCAGGTCGGCCAGCGGGCCGCCGGGCACCCGCTCCCACCAGCCACCCGGGCTCTCCGCGGCGGCGCCGGCCAGGTGCGAGAGCAGCTGGCCGACCGACCGGTCGCCGAACGGCGTGCCGGGCACGTGCCGGTCCAGCGGGTCGTCCAGCGCCAGCCGGCCCTCGTCGCGCAGCCGCATGACCGCGACGGCGGTGACGGTCTTGCTGATGGACCCGAGCCGGTACTGGACGTCGGTGTGCGGTTCGGCGACGTCGCCGCGGCCGGCCGACCAGGCCAGCCCGCCGTCCCGGACCACCCCGGCGACCAGGCCGGGCGCCCGCCCCTCGCGCTGCACCCGGGCGGTGCGGGCCAGCAGGGTGCGGGCGGTCGAGGGCAGCACGGGCTCCGGCATGACCGGAACGGTAGGTCAGGCGCGGACGGGCGCCGCCAGCCGCCCGGTGCGCCCGGCCCAGCGCTCGAACACCACGGTGACCAGCGGCGGGATCGAGGCGGCCAGCGCGAGCAGCGTCGTCCACCGGGACCAGCCGAGCACCCGCGCGGCGACCAGCGCCACGACCCCGTAGGCGATGAACACCGCGCCGTGGACCGGCCCGAACACCTGGACGCCGGCCTCCGAGGTCTCCGGCACGTACTTGACGTACATGCCGGCCAGCAGGCCGATCCAGGAGAGGGCCTCGGCGACGGCGACGACGCGGAAGGCCAGGGCGACGGTGCGGGGGTTCATCGGTGCGCGGTCCTCGGGTCGGGGGCGGTTCCGGAGGGTCAACGCGGCAGCGGGCGCCGGCGTCCCGGTCGCGGGGTGTGAGGTGCGTGGCAGGGTCGGGTCGTGCGGGGTCCGGCGCGGCGGGGGTCCCGTCCGGTCCTGCTGCGCCGGCTGGCCGACCTGCGGCCGGACCCGGTGGCCGCGGCGCTGCCCCGGCTGGAGCGCGACCCGCGTCAGCCGATGCGGCGGGCGCCGGCGTAGCCGCCCATCGCGTCGATGCTGGCGACCTTGACGACGTCGCCCGACGTCGGCGCGTGCACCATCTGGCCGTTGCCGATGTAGATGCCGACGTGGCTCACCGGGCTGTAGAAGAAGACCAGGTCACCGGGCTGCAGGTTCGCGCGGGAGACCGCGGTGCCCATCGTCGACTGCATCCTGCTGGAGTGCGGGAGGCTGATCCCCGCGGCGCGGAAGGCGTACTGGGTGAGGCCGGAGCAGTCGAACGAGCTCGGGCCGGCGGCCGCCCACACGTAGGGCTTGCCGCGCTGGGCCATGGCGGTGGCGACGACGGTCCCGGCGACGCCGCTGGGCGGCGCGGCCGCCGCGGCCGGCTCCTCGGCGGAGGAGGACGCGGAGGACGACGCGGTGTCCTCGCGCTCCTCGTCGCGGCTGGCGCGGGAGTCCTCGGCGGCGTGCGCCGCGGCGGCGGCCTCGAGGGCGGCGCGCCGCTCCTCGGCGCTCAGCCGGGCGTAGTCGGTCTGGTAGGCGGCGATCTGCGCCTCGAGGTCGGCCTGCTGGGCGGCGACGGCGTCGTACTGGCGCTGCGCCTCGGCGGCGGCCGCGGCGGCGGCGGCCTGCGCGGCGGTGGCGGTCTCGGTGGCGGCCGCGGCCTGGCCGAGCAGCTCGCCCTGGTAACCGGCGACGCCCTGCAGCAGGGTGACGCGGTTGACGAACTCGTCGGCGTCCTCGCTGGTCATGAGCGCCTGCAGCGAGCCCATGCTGTCGCCGGTGTAGGCCGACCGGGCGATCCCGATCACCTGCTGCCGCGCGGTGTCCACGGCGGCCTGGGCGGCGGCCAGCTGCGCGGCGGCGGCGTCGGCGGCGGCCTGCTGGGCGGCGAGCGCCTCGCGGGCCTCGTTGAACTGCTCGGTGACGGCCTCGAGCTCGTGGCCCCGGGCGGCGACCAGCTGCGCGGCCTCGGCGGCCGACGTCGGCTCCTCCGCCCGGGCCGGCGCCGGGACGGCCCCCAGCCCGAGACCGATGCCGAGGGCGCCGACGAGCGCGAGGGCGGCGCGGCGGCCGCGGCCGGTCGCGGGCGTGCCGGGGACGGACGTGCGCAGGGACGCCACGCGGCGGTCTCTCCTTCTCCCAGGCCGCCTACCGGGTTAGCTGACGGGTTCGGGCGTGGAGTCGCCCGGCGCGTGCGGACACGCGCTACACCCCAGGACTGCGATGGGTCCCCGGCCCGGTCTCCGCTGCGGGAGGACCGGCTCGACGGCGTCCACGGGGTGTCACCCGGACTGGTGACGGAGCGCCCCGTTGGACACACTCAGCGTAAGGTCCGTGACCGGCGTGTGACAATCACCCCGGTGTAATTACATCAGTCACGAACGGTGACCGGGCGACTCCGGGAGGTTCCCGACCCCCGCCGGTTTGCGCGGCCGTGGGGACGTGTACCGATTGCTGCATGTCCTCTTCCACGCGGATGCGCCTGGCCCGGCCGCTCGTCGTGCTCGCCCTGCTCGGCTCCCTGGTCGCCTGTGGCGACAACACCGACTTCTCCCGCGGCCCGACCAACTGCGACTCCGCCGGCGGCAACGCCAGCAACGAGAACGACGCCAGTTGCCAGGAGACCGGCCAGAACCCGGGCAACGACGCCCCCACCACCGACGACGCGAGCACCGACGACTGAGCGCCGTCCGGTCCCCGGCGGGCGCCGGGCCGCCGGGACTGGTGGCATGGGCGGGTGAGCCCGGCACGCAGGTGGACGGCGGCCCGGTTGCGGGTCGAGACGCGCGCGCTGCTGGCCGGTGCCCGGCGCCTGCTGCGCGGCCGTGACCTCGCGCTGATCGGCGCGGGCCTGACCTTCTACGCCGGCATCGCGGTGGTGCCGCTGGTGCTGGTCTCCGTCCGGCTGACCGCGCTGGCCACCTCGGCCGGGGAGGTCCGCGCGCGCAGCGAGCGGCTGGCCGAGCTGCTGCCGGAGTCACTGGGCGCGCCGGACGCGGTGGCCCGGCTGGTCGACGCCGGCGTCCGGCTGGACCTGCTGGGGTTCGCGCTGGCGCTGCTGCCGCTGTCGCTGTACGGCGAGGGGCTGCGGCGGGCGCTGATGCGGTTCAGCCAGCGGCGGGAGAACCTCACCGGCTGGCGGGGCCGGCTGCTCACGCTGCCCCTGGTCGTGGTGACGCCCCTGCTGCTGTACCCGCTGCTGCTGGCCGCCACGGCCATGGCCGACCTGGCCCGCGAGGACGGCGCCGGGCCCCTGATCGGGCGGTTCGCCGTCGGCTACTACTCGGTGCTGTTCGTGCTGACCGTGCCCATCCTCTGGGGCTACGGCGTGGTGGCCGGCGGCCGGCGCCGGTGGGGCGCGCTGGTCAGCGGCGCGCTGTTCACCGCGGCCTGCCTGTCCGGCTTCCTGCAGGGCTTCGTGCTGTTCCTGTCGCTGCCCCTGGACCTCGGCGCGCCCTTCGGCGGCCTGGTGGTCGTCGGTGCGGTGGTCGCCATCGGCCTGTGGCTGTTCCTGCTGCACCTGGTCCTGCTGGCCGGGTGGCTGCTCACCCAGTCCCTCGACGCGCGGCTGGGGCGGCGTCAGGCCGTCGGCCGCCAGGGGGAGCCGGGCGGCGGGGCCTCCGTGGCGGGCGCGGCGGGCGGGGGCGGCGGCGTGGCCGGTGCGGTCGGCGGCTCCGTGGCCGGTGGCGGCGGCTCCGGCGTCTGGGGCGGCTCCGGCGCCGGGGGCGGGGGCGGGGACGTCGGCGGGGTCGTGCCGGGCGGCGTCGTCCCGGGCGCGGGCGGCGGCCCGGTCGGGGGCGCGGGCGCCGGCTCCGTGGGGGGCGCGGGCTCGGGCGCCGGTTCCACGTAGTCGCTGCCGTTGCTCACCAGGATCGACACCAGCTGGCCCGGCACGGCGCGGCCGCCGCGCGGCGGGCTGGTGCCCAGGAGGGTGCCGGCCGGCTCGTCGCTGTCGACGCGCACCGTCCGCGCGGTGAACCCGGCGTCGGTGAGGGCCCGCTCGCAGGCCCGGACGCCGGAGCAGCCGGGCACCGGGCGGGTGTTGCCGTTCTGCACGGTCTCGTCCGCGGGCGGGAACTCGCCGCTGCCGCGCGCGGTGAGGATCGGCTCCATCGCGTCGTGCCAGATGGTGGCGCCCTTGCCGCCACCGAAGCCGCCGACGTCCTCGTTGCGCTTGGGGTTGAGGACCATGACGCTCGCGGTGATCTCGGGCGTGTAGCCCACGAACGCCACCGAGTAGTTGTCCTGCGAGGTGCCGGTCTTGCCGGCGATCTGGTGGCCGCGGACGTAGGCGCGCGCCCCGGTCTGCCCCGGGTTCCCCGGCTCGACGTCCTTGCGCAGCATCTGGTTCATCGTGTTGGCCACGCCCGGTGGGATCGCCTCGGGCGTGCACCGGTCGCCGACCGCGAGCGGTTCGCCGTCGGCGCCGACCGCCGGCTCCCCGTTCCGGTCGAGGACGGCGGTCACCGGGACGACGTCGCACTGCGTGCCGCCGGCGGCGAACGTCGAGTAGGCGCTGGCCAGCGCCAGCGGGCTGGTCGCCTCGGCGCCGAAGGTGAACGACCCGCGGTTCTCGTCGATGATCTGCTGGGCCAGCCCCGGCGGGCTGAACTGGAACAGCCCCGCCGCCTCGGCCATCCGCACCGGCTCCTCGACGCTGCCCAGGGCGTCCTCGAGCGCGAGGAAGTAGGTGTTGGAGGACTGGTACAGCGCCGTCGTCAGGTCCAGCGTCGAGCGGTAGCCCGACCCGGCGTTGCGGACGCAGTACCGGCCGTCGGTGTCCCGGCCCTCGCACGGGCCGGAGTAGACCCGGGAGACGTAGGGGTCGGGTGCGGTGAGCGTGTAGTAGGACGAGTAGCCCCGGGCCAGGGCCGCGGCGGCGACGAACACCTTGTACGTGGAGCCCGAGCCCTGGCTGGGCGCCACGTTGAGGTTGAACGACTCCTGGGTGCGGTCGGCGAGGTCGTAGCCGAAGGTCCGGTTGACGCTCATCGCCAGCAGGTGGCCGGTGCCGGGCTCGACGGCGGTGAACATCGCGGCCAGCGAGTCCTCCCGCGGGAGCGTCTCGAGCACCGCGGCGTCGCCGGAGCGCTGCAGCTCGGGGTCCAGGGTGGTCTGGACGGTGTAGCCGCCGTTGTCCAGCTGCTCCTGGCTGAGCCCGAGCTCCTGGATCAGGTACCGCTGCACGAAGTCGCAGACGAACGGGCCGACGCTCGCCTGGACGCAGCCGCGGGGCGGGGCGGGTGCGGGTGCCAGCCCGAGCGGCGCGGCCGCGGCCGCCGCCGCCTCGTCGGCGGGGACGAGGCCCTGCTCGGCCATCCGGGACAGCACCTCGTTGCGCCGCGCGGTGGCCGCCTCGGGGTCGGTGAACGGGTCGTCGTTCACCGGGCTCTGCACGAGGCCGGCCAGCAGGGCCGCCTGCGGCAGGGTGAGCGCCGCGGCGTCGACACCGAAGAAGGCGCGGGCGGCCGGCTGCACGCCGTAGGCGTTCTGGCCGAAGTAGACGGTGTTGAGGTAGCGGGTGAGGATCTCGTCCTTGCTGTAGAGGTCCTCCAGCGCCAGGGCCAGGCGCGCCTCGCGCAGCTTGCGGCCCACCGTCTGCTCGGTGGCGGCGGTCCGCTCCTCGGGGGTGTCGGCGGTCTGCAGCAGCGTCTGCTTGACCAGCTGCTGGGTGAGCGTCGAGCCGCCCTCGGCCACCTCGCCGGCGGCGATGTTGGTGACCAGCGCGCGCAGCGTCCCCTGCACGTCCAGACCGCGGTGGCCGTAGAAGCGGGAGTCCTCGATGGCCACCATCGCGTCCTTCATGACGTCCGCGATCTCGGCGGGCTCCACGGGGTCGCGGTTCTCGTCGTAGAAGTACGTGATCGGCTCGCCGTCGGCGGCGAGCAGCACGGTGTTCCCCGGCGGCGAGGGGTCGGTGAACTCGGTGGGCAGGTCGCCGAGCAGCCCGGTGGACTGCTGGGCGGCGATCGCGGGACCCCCGATCCACGGGAGGAGCAGGCCCGCCACCAGTGCCCCGGCGACCACGATCGTCGCGGCCAACCGGAGCAACGTGCCGGCCCGGCTGTCCTGCCGGTCCATGGGCCTCCCTCCCGTGCGCGCACACTGCAACAGAGATCACGTCCGGCCACAACGACCCGCGCCGTGCGGTCCCGCGGTCGGGGGACGCTCAGCCCTCCAGCAGGGCGGGCAGGTCGTCGCGGTGCAGCACCACCAGCGTGCTCACCGCCCGGGTGAGCACGACGTAGAGCCGGGACAGCCCCCGCGGCTCGGCGGCCACGATCGCCGCCGGGTCGGCCACCACGACGGCGTCGAACTCCAGCCCCTTCGCCAGCGCGGCGGGCACGACGGCGACCCGCCCGGCCGCCGAGCCGTCGTCGGCGAGCACCGACGCCGGCAGGCCCGCGGCGGCCAGCAGCCGCGCCACCTCGGGGACCGCGGCGTCGGCGCAGACGACGCCGACCGACCCCGGGCCGGCCGCGAGGTCGGCGACCACCTCGGCCAGCGGCCCGGCGAGGTCGGCGACCGGGCGGACGGCGAGCGCACCGGGGTCCCGGCGCACGGCGGTGGCCGCGGGCAGGCCGGGCGCGATCGCCGGCAGCAGCCGGTTGGCGTAGTCGAGGACCTCCCCCGGGACCCGGTAGCCGCGGGTCAGCGGCCGGACGGCGGTGTCCGGGCGGCCCAGGCCCGCGAGCGTCGGTGCCCAGTCGGCCGGCGACCACGGGCTGGTGGCCTGCGCGAGGTCGCCGAGCACGGTGAGCGAGCCGGCGGCCAGCCGGCGGGCCACCGCGCGGCACTGCATGGGCGAGAGGTCCTGCGCCTCGTCGACGACGACGTGCCCGTAGCCCGCCGTCCGCTCGAGCAGCCCGGCCACCTCGTCGACCAGGACGGCGTCGGCGGCGGTCCACGGTGCGGTGCCGACCGAGCGCGGCGCCGGGCGGAGCAGCAGCGCCTGCTCGTCGTCGCCGAGCACGCCGCGGGCGGCGCGGGCCAGGACCGCGGGGTCGCCGAGCAGCTCCAGGACCAGGCCGGCCGGGTCGCGGGCGGGCCAGACGGCGTCGCAGAACGCGCGGACCTCGGGGCTGCGTGCGGCCCGGCGGGTCTCGGCGTCGGTCGGGCTGCCGCCGGCCTCCTCCTGCTGCCGGCGGGCGTCCTCGGCGAGCAGCAGCGCCAGCCGCTCCCGGCCGGCGGTGTGGTGCAGCCGCTGCCGGTCGTCGGGCACGCGGCCGCGCCGCCGCAGGTCGTCGACGTACCGCTTGAGCCGTTCCACCGGCACCCGGTAGCGGCGGCCGGCCAGCGGCACCAGGACGTCGTCGGCGGGCTTGGCGATCGCGCCCCACAGCGCCCGCTCCAGCACCTGCGCCATGCGGGCGTCGCCCTTGAGGGCGGCGACCTCCGGGGCGTCCTGCGCCCGCACCGGCACCCGGCCGGTCAGCTCGGCGACCGTGGTCTGGTCGACGTCGACCTCGCCGAGGGTGGGGAGCACCTGCTCGACGTAGCGCAGGAACGCCCGGTTGGGCCCGACGACGAGGACGCCGGTGCGGGCCAGCTGCCCGCCGTGCGTGTAGAGCAGGTAGGCGGCGCGGTGCAGGCCGACGGCGGTCTTGCCGGTGCCCGGCGCGCCCTGCACGCACACCGACTCGGCCAGCGGGGCCCGGACGATCTCGTCCTGCTCGGGCTGGATGGTGGCGACGATGTCGCGCATGGGGCCGGAGCGCGGGCGCTCGATCTCCTGGAGCAGGACCCGGCTCGACGTCTCCGCCCGCGGCAGGGCGCCGTCGCCCTCCTCCCCCGCCCCGAGCAGCTCGTCCTCGTAGGAGGTCAGCTCGCCCCCGGAGAAGCCGAACCGGCGGCGGCGGACCAGGCCCTGCGGATCGGCGGCGCCGGCCCGGTAGAACGGCCGGCTCATCGGCGCGCGCCAGTCGATGACCACCGGCCGCCCGGCGGCGTCGCGCACGTGCCGCCGGCCGATGTGGAAGGTCTCCCCGTCGCCGTCGGTGCGGCCGAAGAACGGCGGCACGCCGGGGTCGGCGGCCAGCGAGCGCAGCCGCTCGGCGCGGGCGGCGCCGAGGCGCTCGGAGGCCCAGGCGTCGACGCCGGCGTCCACGACGGCGGAGGCGGCGGCGCGCATCCCGGCGAGGCAGTCCCCGGCGAGGGCCAGGTGGGCGCGCTCGGCGGTCAGGACGGGGTCGGCCCCCGCATCGCTCGGAGTGGCGGTCACGGTCGTGTCGGTCGGTGTCGCTGACACGGCCGGTGGACGTTACGCCGTCGTGTGCCGTGGGTCACGTCCGCCCCCGGGGTCGTGCGACTCCGCGGGCGTGCACCGGAGGCGGCGGTGTGGTCCCGCGGGCCGGTGGGGAGGATGCGGGACATGCCCGACTCGATGCTCGCCGGCCGGCTCAACGTGCGCACCAAGCAGTTCGAGGTCAAGGAGGTGCCGCGCCCGGTGCCCGGGCCGGGGCAGGTCCTCGTCGAGGTCCGCGCGGCCGGCATCTGCCTGTCCGACGTCCACCTCGTCGACGGCACGCTCAACCCGCTGTTCCTGCAGGGCGAGGAGGTCACGCTCGGCCACGAGGTGGCCGGCGTCGTCGCCGGGCTCGGGGACGGCGTGACCGGCTGGCAGGCCGGGCAGCGGGTCCTCCTGCAGGCCGGCGAGGAGGTCGACGGCTGGATCCACACCCGCGGCGTCGACTACGACGGCGGCTGGGCGCAGTACGCGCTGGCCACCGTCGAGACCCTGGTCCCCATCCCCGACGAGCTGCCCTTCGAGCAGGCGTGCATCGTGCCCGACGCCGTGTCGACGCCGTGGGCCTCGATCGTCAAGACGGCCGGGGTGCGCGCCGGGGAGCCGGTGGGCGTGTGGGGCATCGGCGGTCTCGGGGCGCACGCGGTGCAGCTGCTGCGGCTGGCCGGCGCGGCGCCGATCGTCGCCGTCGACCCGGTGGAGTCCGCCCGGCAGCGGGCCCTGGACCTCGGCGCCGACCTCGCCCTGGACCCGTCCGAGGACGTCGCCGGCGGGGTGCGGCAGCTCACCGGCGGCGCGGGCCTGTCCTGCGCGTTCGACTTCGCCGGCGTGGCCGCGGTGCGCGAGCAGGCGGTGCGCTGCCTGGAGCGCGAGGGCCGGCTGGTGCTCGTCGGGCTCACCGACCAGCCGCTGACCATCCGCAACGGCACGCAGTTCAGCTACTTCTCGCAGCAGGTCCTCGGCCACTACGGCTCCGAGCCCGGGCACGTGCAGCAGCTGGTCGGCCTCGTCCGGCACGGCCGGCTGGACCTGTCCCGCTCGATCTCCGGCACCCTGCCGCTCGAGGACGCGGCGAAGGGCATCGAGATGCTCGAGCGCAAGGAGGGCAACCCGATCCGCCTGGTCCTGCTCCCGAACGGCTGAGCTCAGGGCCGGTCGCCGGGTTCCACGACGTGCACCCGCACGGCGCGGAACCGGGCGGGGGTGGCCAGCAGGACCTCCTTCGTCGGCTCGCCGACCTCCAGCGCCGGTTCCCGGCGCAGCGCCGCCAGCGGGGCGAGCCGGGGGTCGGCGAGCACGGCGTCGACCATCCCCCGGTCCCCGCCGGTGAACAGGGCGTCGACCCCGCCGGCGTGCGGCAGCAGCACCCGGGCCGCGGTGTCGGCGGCCGCGGCGACCACGGCGTCGGCCTGGTTGCCGCGGCGCCGGGCGAAGCGCTGCTGGCTCCAGCCGCCGGCCGCGCTGCGGCCCTGCACCAGCCGGCTGTCGACCTTGGAGACGACGAGGTCCGCGCCGTCGAAGACGCCGGTGGCCCAGCGGCCGCGGCGCACCAGCAGGACGGCGGCCCGCCGCGGCCGGCGTGCGGCGGCGGTGAAGGTGGCGAGCGGCGCCGGGCCCGGGGTCCAGCCGAACGGCGCGAGCAGCGTCACGGTCGTGCCGTCGGCGCAGGTGATCCGCACGGTGCCGTCGTCGTCGACGGCCGTGTCGAAGGCGCCGTGCCGGGTGGCGACGCCGTCCAGCCACCGGCCGAGCCGCTCGGGCGCGACGCCGAGGACCCGGCCGCCGCCCGCGGCGGGACGTGGCCGGGTCAGCGCGCCATCGCCGGCTCGGCGGCGTGCTCGGCCGGCACGTGCAGCAGCCGCTGCGCGGCGAGGACGACGACGGCGGCGATCCCGGCCGAGACCGTGGCGACGAGGAACGCGGCGTTGGCGCTGACGGTGTCGACGACCTTCCCGGCGATCGAGGTGCCGACGGCGACGCCGAGGCCGAGCGCGGTGCCGATCCAGGTGAACGCCTCGGTCACCGCCACCCGCGGCACGATGAGCTCGGCGAGGGTGAACGAGCTGATCAGCGACGGCGAGACGGCCACCCCGGCCACGACGACGAACGGGATCATCACCCAGACGTTGCCGATGAGGACCAGCGGCACGGTGAGCACGGTCAGCGTCGCGAGCACGACCAGCAGCCGGTGCCGCAGCGGGTGCCGCCAGTGCACGGCGCCCCAGCCGATCCCGCTGATCATCGAGCCGAGCGCGAGGCCCGCGATGAGCACGCCGGACAGGCCCATCGCGCCGACCTCGTCGGCGAAGGCGACCAGCGCGATCTCCAGCGTGCCGAGGATCGACCCGACGGCGGCGCCGACGACGAACAGCACCCGCAGGCCCGGAGTGCGGATGGCCGAGGGCCCCTTGCGCGCCTCGTGCCCGTGCGGCGGCGGCTCGGTGCGCCCCTGCGCGGCGAACAGCAGCGCCCCGACGACGGCGAGGGTGAAGGCGGTGACGACGCCGGAGGTCGAGTGCCCGGTGGTGGACAGGAAGGTCACCAGCACCGGCCCGACGATGAACACCAGCTCGTCGACGACGGACTCCATCGCCAGCGCCGTGTGCAGGCGGTGGGTGCCGCGCAGCAGGTGGGTCCAGCGCACCCGGATCATCGAGGCGACCGGCGGGATGCACGCCCCCGCGACGCCGGCGGTGACGAAGAAGGTCCACCGCGGCCAGTCCTCCTTGACCGCGGCGAGGAACAGCGCCCCGGCCGCCGCGAACACCGCGACGACGGGCAGCAGCGTCCGGCGCTGGCCGAAGGTGTCCGCCAGCCGGCCGATGACCGGGCCGGCCAGGGCGGTGGTGACCGCGCCCGCGGCGGCGACCACGCCGCCCAGGCCGTAGGAGCCGGTCTCGTCCGCGACCAGCAGGACGCACCCCAGGCCGACCATCGACAGGGGCAGCCGGCCGATGAAGGCGGCGAGCACCATGGGCAGCGCGTGCGGCGTGCGCAGCACGTGCAGGTAGGGATTGGGCACCGGGGAGCGAACCTGTCGTCAGGGGGACGCGGGACCGCCAGCCACGCTAACCGACGTCCGCACGCTCGGCTGGCAGACGGCTCCGTTCCGTGCACGGACCGGCACGGACGAGCACGGGCCCCGCCCCGGACGACGCTGTCCGGAACGGGGCCCTGGACCCGCGCGGGTGGCCCCCTGCCGGCGCCCGCCGCGGGCGTGCGAGCGGCGGGGGCAGGGGTCCTCCTCCTAGGCGAGCCGGCTCTTGAGGATCTCCAGCTCGTCCCACATGGTGCTGGGCAGCTTGTCCCCGAACTTCTCGAACCACTCGGTGATCTGCGGGATCTCCGCGCGCCACTCGTCCTTGTCGACGGCGAGCGCCTTGCGCACCCGGTCCTCGGTCACGTCCAGCCCGGAGACGTCGAGCGAGCCGGTCGTGGGCACGTGGCCGACGGCGGTCTCCTCGGCGGCCGCGGTGCCCTCGATGCGCTCGACGACCCACTTGAGCACCCGGCTGTTCTCGCCGAAGCCCGGCCACAGGAAGCCGCCGTCCTCGTCGCGGCGGAACCAGTTCACGTAGAAGATCCGCGGCAGCTTGGTCGAGTCGTGCGCCTTGCCGGTCTCGACCCAGTGCCGGAAGTAGTCACCGGCGTTGTAGCCGATGAACGGCAGCATGGCGAACGGGTCGCGGCGGACGACGCCGACCGCGCCGGTGGCCGCAGCGGTCGTCTCCGAGGACAGCGTGGCCCCCATGAAGACGCCGTGGTTCCAGTCCCGCGCCTCGGTGACCAGCGGGATCGTGGTCTTCCGGCGGCCGCCGAAGAGGATCGCCGAGATCGGCACGCCCCTCGGGTCCTCGTACTCGGGTGCGAGGATCGGGCACTGCTCGATCGGGGTGCAGAACCGCGAGTTCGGGTGCGACGAGGGCTCGTCGGAGTCCGGCGTCCAGTCCTGCTTCTTCCAGCTGGTGAGGTGCGCCGGCGGCTCCTCGGTCATGCCCTCCCACCAGACGTCGCCGTCGTCGGTGAGCGCGACGTTGGTGAACACCGAGTTGCCCTTGTCGATGGTGCGCATCGCGTTGGGGTTGGTGTCCCAGCCGGTGCCCGGCGCGACGCCGAACAGGCCGAACTCGGGGTTGAGCGCGTAGAGCCGGCCGTCCTCGCCGAACCGCATCCAGGCGATGTCGTCGCCGAGGGTCTCGACCTTCCAGCCGGGGATGGTCGGCTCGAGCATCGCCAGGTTGGTCTTGCCGCAGGCGCTCGGGAAGGCCGCCGCGACGTAGTACGTCTTCTGCTGCGGGCTGGTCAGCTTGAGGATCAGCATGTGCTCGGCGAGCCAGCCCTCGTCGCGGGCCATCACCGAGGCGATCCGCAGCGAGT
This sequence comes from Geodermatophilus sp. SYSU D00663, assembly GCF_054050655.1. NCBI lineage: Bacteria > Bacillati > Actinomycetota > Actinomycetes > Geodermatophilales > Geodermatophilaceae > Geodermatophilus > Geodermatophilus sp. SYSU D00663. The sequence continues at coordinate 84,347 of NZ_JBJGZT010000019.1, forward strand.
AGCACTTCTTGCCCAGCAGGGCGTTGCCGCCGTAGCCCGAGCCGTAGGACCAGATGGCCCGCTCCTCGGGGAAGTGCACGATGTACTTGGTCTGGCTGCAGGGCCAGGGCACGTCCTCCTGGCCCGGCTCGAGCGGGGCGCCCAGGGAGTGCATGGCCGGCACGAACGGCCGGTCGGTGCCCATCGCCTCGAGGATCCGCGAGCCGATGCGCGCCATGACCCGCATGGAGACGACGACGTACTCGGAGTCGGTGAGCTCGACGCCGAACATCGGGTTCTCGGCCTCGACCGGGCCCATGCAGAACGGGATGACGTACATCGTCCGGCCGCGCATGCAGCCCCGGTACAGCTCCGTCATGATCGACTTCATCTCGTCGGGGGCCATCCAGTTGTTGGTCGGCCCCGCGTCGGCCTCGTCGACCGAGCAGATGAAGGTGCGGTCCTCGACGCGCGCGACGTCGCTGGGGTCGGACGCGGCCCAGAACGAGTTGGGCTTCTTCGCCAGGCGGGTGAAGGTGCCGGCGTCGACCAGCCTCTGGGTGAGCCGCTCCCACTCCTCGTCGCTGCCGTCGACCCACACGACCTCGTCCGGGGTGGTCAGCTCCGCCATCTCACGCACCCAGGCGAGCAGCCGGGCGTGCGTGGTGGGGGCGTTGTCGAGACCGGGGGTGGTCACGGAGGTCACGGCGTCTCCATCCTCTGGGCACGCCGGGTGTCGGGACACCGGCGCCGGTGCGTGCTGTCTCCCGGGCCGGCGGAACGGGTCCGGCCGTCGGGTTCGGGAAGCGTACAAGCGGGGACACCCGCCTGTAACGGTGAGAGATGTTACGTCTAGGACGTCTACGTCCGCGCAGGGTCGGCACCGGGAACACCGCAGGTGGGAGCGGTGTTGGTTCCATGGCGTGACCAGTCTCACGAACGGCTCCGCGCCCTCCCCGGCCCTGTTCACCCCCCTGACGCTGCGCGGGGTGACCCTGCCGAACCGGCTCGTCGTCGCCCCGATGTGCCAGTACTCCGTGACCGACGGGCTGGTCGGCGACTACCACCTCGTGCACCTCGGCCGGTTCGCGCTCGGCGGCTTCGGCACGGTCGTCGTCGAGGCGACGGCGGTGACGCCGGAGGGGCGGATCAGCCACGGCGACGTCGGCCTGTGGTCCGACGCGCACGTGCCCGGCCTCGCCCGCGTCGCCGGCTTCCTGCACGCCGCCGGCGCGGTCGCGGGCATCCAGCTCGCCCACGCCGGCGCCAAGGCCAGCAGCCACCGCCCGTGGGAGGGCGGCGGCCCGGTGACGGCCGACGACGCGCGACCGGGCGAGCAGCCGTGGCCGACCGTCTCGGCCAGCGCGGTGCCCGCCGGCCCCGGCTGGCCGGTGCCGCACGAGCTCACCGTCGAGGAGCTGGCCGGGGTCCGCGAGGCGTTCGCCGCGGCCACCCGCCGGTCGCTCGACGCCGGGTTCGACGTCGTCGAGGTGCACGCCGCGCACGGCTACCTGCTGCACCAGTTCCTCTCGCCGCTGTCCAACCGGCGCACCGACGGCTACGGCGGCTCGCGGGAGGCGCGCTGGCGGTTCCCCCTGGAGGTGGTCGAGGCCGTCCGCGCCGCGTGGCCCGCGGACCGGCCGCTGTTCGTGCGGGTCTCCGCCGTCGACGGCACGCCCGACGGCATCACCCTCGAGGACACGATCGCCTTCGCCCGCGAGCTGCGCGCCCGCGGGGTCGACGTCGTCGACGCCTCCGGCGGGGGCCTGGGCGGCTGGGAGCACCCGCTGGGCTACGGCTACCAGGTGCCCTTCGCCGCCGGCATCCGCGAGGGGGCGGACGTCGCCACGATGGCGGTGGGGCTGATCGTCGACGCGCGCCAGGCCGAGGCCGTCGTCGCCGGGGGCATGGCCGACCTGGTCGCCGTCGCGCGGGAGGCACAGGAGGACCCGAACTTCGCCGTCCACGCCGCGCGGGACCTCACCGGCGCCTACGACGCCTACCCGGTGCAGGCCGGCCCGCGGCTGGGCCGGCGCGACGCCCTCCTCGGCACCCTGGGGCCGTGGACCGGCCCGGCGCCGGTGCAGGTGCACGAGCGCGCCCGGTGACGGGCCGCCGCGGGGCGCTGCTCGCCGCGTCCGCCGTCCAGCTGGCGGCGAGCCTCGCCGGGACGGCGCTGTCGCTGCGCCGGCGGCACGCGTTCGACACGCCGGTGCTCTCCGGGCGCGTGGCGACCGTCGGCCGCGACGCCTGGTGGGCCGGGACGGCGCTCGGCCCGCCGGCCTGGACCCTCGCCGTCCACGGCTGGGCGCTGGCCCGCCTCGCCGCCGGCGACGACGGGCACGCCCCGCGGGTCCTCGCCGCCACCGGCGCCGCCCTCGTGCCCGGCTACCTCGCGGAGCGGCTGGTGCGGCGACGGCTGACCCCGGCCGGCGCCGAGCCCGTCGAGACCGCGGTGGTCGCCGCCGGGCTGGTCACCGCCGCCGCCATGGCGGCGCTCGGCGCTCAGCCCCCCGGCGTCCGCCCGTAGTCGGGACCGACCCGGGCGAGGAAGGTGTCCCAGTCGCCGGGGTCGGGGTGCCCGCCCATCTCGGCGTCGAGCTTGTCGAGGTACCAGTGCCAGCCGAGCGCGTGGTCGGTAACGTCGGTGCCGGCGGCGAAGTCCTGGCTGAGGTGCAGCGTCGTCCGGCCGCTCTCCACCACGACGGCGAGCGCGACCCGCCAGTCCTCCTGCTCCGGCCACTCGACGACGAGCTTCCGCGGCGGGTCGCACTCGGCGATGCGGGCCTCCGTCGCCGCCGGCTCCGTCTCGTGGGTCATCGTCAGCGTCCCCCGGCCGCCGGGGGCCCGCTCGCCCTCGTAGGTGCCGAACCAGCGGGCCAGCCGGTCGGGCTCGGTGAGCGCGGCCCAGACGGCGTCGGGCCCGTCGCCCCAGGAGCGGCGGAACTCCAGCCGGAGGCGGCCGTCGGGCAGCTCGGCGACCGCGCCGGTGCGGTGCGTCGGCGGGTCGACGGGGGTCGCGGGGTCGGTCACGGGGCGTCTCCGTCCGTCGGGGACCCGTCGCGCCGACCCTGCCGCACGTCGCGCGGGGTTGCCAGCCCGCCGCCCCGGGCAGGGACGGGCCATGACCGTCACCGACCCCGACGTCCCGGACCCGCTGAACGACCCCCGGACGACGCAGGCCGACCCTGGCGCCTACGCCCAGGGCGCGGACCTGGCCTCGACCGACGACGACCCGGCGTCCACCGGCGAGGAGGAGCTCGCGGCCGACGACGCGGAGACGACGGCCGGGCGGACGCTCGCCGACGACGCCGGCGGCGGGGACGTCACGGGAGGCGCGGTCACCGGCGCGTCGTGACGGACCGGCCCGTTTCCGTTGCCGGCCTGCGGGGAACCCGTGCGGACGCCACTCTCCGACGACGAGGAGGTCCGACATGGCCACGGGTGAGACCGGATTCGAGGACGTCGCCTACGACCTGATCTCGGTGCAGTACCACTCGCTGAAGGCCGGGCACGACTACGGCCAGTACGTCCGGGACGCGGAGAACGCGGGCCTGGACGACATCGCCGGCTTCTTCCGCGAGGTGATGGAGCAGGACTCGGAGCGCGCGAAGCGCTGCCACGAGTTCCTGAGGAACCTGTCGGGCACCGAGCAGGGCGGCCCCGCGATGGGTTGACCCGCACGACGACGGAGGGCCCCTCACCGGCTGCGGTGAGGGGCCCTCTGTCGTGGCGGGCCTAGACCGCGCAGGAGCCGTCCTCGCAGCCCTCGGCGGCGGGGACGGTGACCAGCGGGTGGGCGTCGGCCCAGGCCCGCTCCAGCACCTGCAGCAGCAGCTCGGCCGGCTGGGCGCCCGCGGCGCCGTACTTCCGGTCGACCACGAAGAACGGCACCCCGGTGGCGCCGAGCGCCTGGGCGGTGGCGGCGTCGGCGAGGACCGCGGGACGGAACCGGTGGTCGGCGAGCGCCGCCCGCACCTCGGCCTCGTCCAGGCCGACCTCGACGGCCAGCGCGGCCAGCGAGTCGACGTCGAAGACCGAGCGGCCCTCCTCGAAGTGGGCGTGCAGCAGCCGCTCCTTCACCGCGCCCTGCAGGCCGCGCTCGGCGGCCAGGTGGAGGAGCTCGTGGGCGAGCAGCGTGTTGCCGCTGACGCCGTCGGCGAGGTGGTACTCCAGGCCCTCACCGGCGGCGGTCTCCTCGACGTGCCGCATCACCGCGCGCATCTCCTCGACCGGGCGGCCGTACTTGGCGGCCAGCGCCGGGAGGGTCGCGTGGGTCTCGCCCTCGGGGATCGTGGGGTCGAGCTGGAAGGACCGCCAGACCACCTCGACCTGGTCGCGGTGCGGGAACCGCTCCAGCGCGGTCTCCAACCGGCGCTTGCCGATGTAGCACCACGGACAGACGACGTCGGACCAGACCTCGATGCGCACGGCATCCCCCAACTCCGGGCCGGCCGCCGTCATTCCGGGCGGTGGGCCTCCGCGCGGGCGCGCCCGTCGCCGGGGGTCGGGTCGAGGAAGACGAAGCGGACGCCCCCGTGGCGGGCGACCAGCCGCCGCTCGGCCTCGTCGGAAGCCCGCTCGATGTCGGCCACGGTCGCGCTGTCGGCGAAGTCGACCTTGGCCATGACGGCCAGCTGCCCGGGACCGATGACGGTGGTGAGCAGCACCGGGACGTCGTCGACCTGGGGCAGCCCGGCGATCTCCTCGCGGAGCTGGTCCTGCAGCCGGCGCGGGATCGACTGGCCGATGAGCAGCGAGACGTTGGCCCGCGCCAGCGACCCGGCCACGAGGAGCAGCAGCACGCCGATGAGGATCGCGGCGATGCCGTCCCACACCGGGTCGCCGGTCACCTGCTCGAGGAACAGCCCCAGCGCGGCGAGGACGAGGCCGACCAGGGCCGCGCTGTCCTCGAACGTCACGGCCTTGACCGTCGTGTCGGTGGTCTCGGCCAGGTAGCGGCGGGGCGTCGTCCCCCACGTGCGGGCGGCCCCGCGGACCTGCCGGACGGCCTTGAGCCACGAGGCGCCCTCGAGGACGAAGGAGACCGCCAGGACGACGTAGGCGATCAGCGGGGAGCCCTGCTCCTCGCCCTCGAGGATGGTCTCGATCCCCTGGTAGAAGGAGAAACCGGCGCCGAGGGTGAAGGTCGCGAGGCAGGCCAGCAGCGCCCAGAAGTAGGTCTCCCGGCCGTAGCCGACCGGGTGGCGGGCGTCGGGCGCCTTGTCGCCCCGCTTGAGCGCGACGAACAGCAGCACCTCGGTGATCGTGTCGGCCAGCGAGTGCGCGGCCTCGGACAGCATGGCCGAGGAGTGGCTGACCAGCCCGCCGACCAGCTTGGCGACGGCGATGCCGAGGTTGGCCAGGCCCGCGACGACGACGGTGCCGGTGGACTCGCCGCCCGTCTCGCCGCCGGCGCCCTGCTTCGCGCGGACGTGCTCACGGGTGGGGACCGGCTCGCTCATGGCCGCACCGGTGCCCCGCGGTTGTCCGGCGCAACCACGTGCCGGTCAGCGGCGGGTCGTGCCCTGCCCCGAGCGGAGCGGGGCACGACCGCGCGGAGGACTCAGCGCACGCCGACGAGGTCGACCACGAAGACGAGCGTCGCGCCCGGCTTGATGACCCCGCCGGCGCCGCGGTCGCCGTAGGCCTTGTGCGGGGGGATCGTCAGCCGGCGGCGGCCGCCGACGCGCATGCCCTGGATGCCCTCGTCCCAGCCCTGGATGACCATGCCGACGCCGAGGCGGAACTCCAGCGGGTCGCCCCGGTCCCACGAGGCGTCGAACTGCTCGCCGCCGTCGTGGGTGACGCCGACGTAGTGGGCACTGACCAGGACGCCGGCGGTGGCCTCGGGGCCGTCGCCGACGACGAGGTCCTCGATCACCAGGTCGTCGGGCGCGGGCCCGGTGGGCGGCTCGACGTCGGGGCGGCTCAGGGGCTCGGCCATCGGTCCTCCTCGGATCAGGGGTGCCGGGGAGTCCCCCGACGGGTCCCGACCATCCAAGCAGCGGGCCCTCGGGGCCGCGCAGGTGCGGAGCGGGGCCAGGGGTGCTGGGCTGGTCCGGTGACCCCCGCTGACGCGCCGTGGTGGACGCGTGCCGTCGTCTACCAGGTCTACCCGCGTTCCTTCCAGGACTCCGACGGTGACGGGATCGGCGACCTCGGCGGGGTCCTGCAGCGGCTGGACCACCTCGCCGACCTCGGCGTCGACGTCGTCTGGCTCTCCCCGGTCTACCCCTCGCCGCAGGCCGACAACGGCTACGACATCAGCGACTACCAGGACGTCGACCCGCTGTTCGGCACGCTGGAGCAGCTCGACGAGCTGGTCGCCGAACTGCACGCCCGCGGCGTGAAGCTGGTGATGGACCTGGTGGTCAACCACACCAGCGACGAGCACCCGTGGTTCGTCGAGAGCCGGTCGTCGCCGGACTCGCCGAAGCGGGACTGGTACTGGTGGCGGCCGCCCAGGGCGGGCCTGGCGCCCGGCGACCCGGGCGCCGAGCCGACGAACTGGCACGGCTTCTTCTCCGGCTCGACCTGGGAGCTCGACGAGGCCAGCGGCGAGTACTACCTGCACCTGTTCGACCGCAGGCAGCCCGACCTGAACTGGGAGAACCCCGAGGTCCGGCAGGCGGTCTACGCGATGATGCGGTGGTGGCTCGACCGCGGGGTCGACGGGTTCCGCATGGACGTCATCAACCTGATCAGCAAGGACGTCGGCCCGGACGGCGAGCTGCACGACGGCCCGCCGCTGCCCGGCCTGCCCTACGGGGACGCGACCGCGTCGGTGGTGTGCGGCCCCCGCATCCACGAGTTCCTGCAGGAGATGCACCGCGAGGTCTTCACCGACCGGCGCGAGCAGCTGCTGCTGGTCGGGGAGACGCCGGGCGCGACGGTGGAGGACGCGCTGCTGTTCACCGACCCGGCACGCGGGGAGCTGGACATGGTGTTCCAGTTCGAGCACGTGGGCCTGGACTTCGAGGGCTCGAAGTTCCACCCGCGGCCGCTGCGGATGCGCGACCTCAAGGCCTCCTTCGGCCGCTGGCAGACGGGGCTGGCCGACGTCGGCTGGAACTCCCTCTACTGGGACAACCACGACCAGCCGCGGGCGGTGTCCCGCTTCGGCGACGACTCGCCCCGCCACCGCCGGGACTCCGCCACCTGCCTGGCCACGCTGCTGCACCTGCACCGCGGGACGCCCTACGTCTACCAGGGCGAGGAGATCGGGATGGCGAACTTCCCGTTCACCGACCTGGCCCAGTTCCGCGACGTCGAGTCGATCAACCACCAGGTCCAGGCCGTGGCGCACGGCGCCGACCCCGACGAGGTGTTCGCCGCGCTGCGCCGGATGAGCCGGGACAACGCGCGCACACCCGTGCAGTGGGACGCCTCGCCGAGCGCCGGGTTCACCACCGGGACGCCGTGGCTGGAGGTCAACCCCGACCACGCGGAGTGGAACGCCACCGCCTAGCGCGACGACCCCGCCTCCGTGCTCGCCCACCACAGGCGGCTGATCGCGCTGCGGCACGAGGACCCGGTGGTGGCACTGGGCTCCTTCACCATGCTGCTGCCCGACCACGACGAGGTGTACGCGTTCACCCGCGGCCTCGACGGCGACACGCTGCTCGTCGTCTGCAACCTCGGCGCCGAGGAGCAGGACCTCGCCGGGCTGCTGCCCGAGGCGGTCGGCGCGGAGGTCGTCCTCGGGAACCTGCCCGAGGACGACCCCGCCGTGCTCAGGCCCTGGGAGGCCAGGGTCCTGCGCCTGCCGTAGGCAGTTCCTCCGGCTCGTCGACCGTCCCGGGCCCCGCCGGCTCCTCGGCGGGGACGTCGAGCGGGTGGGCGACCTCGTCGGCCGGCAGCCGCCAGTACAGGATCGCCGCGATCGCCAGCAGCGGCGGCACCAGCCCGGTGAGCAGGAACGTGCCGGTGAGCCCGACGACCTCGCTGACCGGCCCGGCCAGCGCCATCGACAGCGGCATGAACGCCAGCGAGACGAAGAAGTCGAGGCTGGACACCCGGCCGAGCAGCGCCGGCGGCACCCGCCGCTGCAGCAGCGTCCCCCAGATGACCGTGCTCGACTCGAACGCCGCGCCCAGCACCCCGGCCGCGGCGATCATCACCCACAGCGACGACGTCCAGCCGAAGACGACCATCGGCACGCAGCCGAAGCCCCACAGCAGGTTCATGACCGTCAGGTAGCGCCGCGGCAGCCGCAGCGAGGCGACGACCGCCGACCCCAGCGCACCGCCGATGCCGAACGCGGCCAGCACCCAGGCGTGCTCGGTCGGGCCGCCGCCGGTCCGGTCGCGGACCGCGAAGGGGACCAGCACCTCGAACGGGCCGATGAACACGAGCACCATGAGCGAGGCGAACAGCAGCGTCGCCAGCAGCCACGGCGTGCGGACCATGTAGGCGACGCCCTCGCGGACGTCGGCGAACAGGCCCGAGCCGACCTCGTCGCGGCGCACCGGCACCGTCGGCAGCGCCGCCACGCACGCGGCCGAGACCGCTGAGGTCAGCGCCGTCGCGAGCAGCGCCGCGCCGGGTGAGAACGCGCCGACCAGCACGCCGCCGGCGGCGGGCCCGATCGCCATCGCCAGCGCCGGGCGGACGACGCCCTCGAGGCCGTTGGCGGCGAGCAGGTCGCCCGCCGGCACCACGCTCGGGACCAGCGCCGAGTAGGCCGGGTAGTACAGCCCCGTCGCGACGCCCTGGGCCAGGGCGGCCGCGGCCAGCGGACCGAGCGCCGGCGCCCCGGCCAGCGACAGGACGGCGACCAGCCCGACCGCCGCCGTCTGCAGCAGCGCCACGCCGAGCAGGATCCGCCGCTGCGGCACGCGGTCGGCCAGGGCGCCGCCGAGCAGCGTGCTGGCCAGCATGCCGCCGGCGGACAGGGCGGTGGCGAGGGAGAGCGCGGCGGGCCCGCCGCCGAGGTCGACCACCTGCCAGACCAGCGCGACCGTCCACAGCCCCTGGGCGAGCAGCGACAGCCCCATCGAGGCGGCCAGCAGGCGGTAGTCGCGGTGCCGCAGGGGCGCGAGCGCGCGCGGCAGGCCGGCCATCTCGGGTCCTCCTCGGGAGTCGGCGCACCGTCGGCGCCGCCGGCCCCATGCTCGCCGACGGGGCCGACAGGAGTCAGCCGGATTACCGGGAGACCGCAGGAACGGTCACGTCTACAGTCCCGTTCCCGTGGGCCGGGTGGTCGAGGCGGTGCTGCCCGCCCGGATGGGGACGTCGTTCCGCTGGCTGATGGCGTCGTCGTGGGTGAGCAACCTGGGTGACGGCGTGGCGCTGGCGGCCGGGCCGCTGCTGGTGGCCGCCCGGACCCAGGACCCGCTGCTCGTCGCGCTCGGCGCCCTGCTGCAGCAGCTGCCGTGGCTCCTGTTCGGCCTGCACGCCGGCGTCCTGGCCGACCGGGTGGACCGGCGGCTGCTCGTCACCGCCGTCGACCTGGCCCGCGCCGGGGTGCTCGCCGTGCTGGCCGCCGCCCTGTTCACCAGCGCCGTCGGGCTGGTGCCCGTGCTCGCCGCGCTGTTCGTCCTGGGCACCGCCGAGGTCTTCGCCGACACCGCCGCCGGCACGCTGCTGCCGATGGTCGTCGACCGCGCCGACCTGGGCATCGGCAACGCGCGCCTGACCGCGGGCACGCTGACGATGAACCAGCTCGCCGGGCCGGCCGTCGGGGGCCTGCTGTTCGTCGCCGGCGCCGCGTGGCCGTTCCTCGCCCAGGCGGTGCTGGTGGCGCTGGGCGCGGTGCTGATCACGCGGATGCGGGTCCCGCCGCCGGAGCGGCCGGCACGGCGGGGACGGATCGGCCGGGACGTCGCCGAGGGGCTGCGCTGGACCTGGGGCCACCCCGCCGTGCGGACGCTGACCGTCACGATCGTCCTGTTCAACGTCACCTACGGCGCGGCCTGGTCGGTGCTGGTGCTCTACGCCGACCAGCGGCTGGGCCTGGGCGCGGCCGGCTACGGCCTGCTCACCACGGTCGGCGCGCTGGGCGGCATGGTCGGGACGGCGTCCTACGACTGGCTCGAGCGGCACGTCGGCATCGCCACGCTCATGAAGGCGGGGCTGCTGTTCGAGACGCTCACCCACCTGCTCCTGGCTCTGGCCACGACGCCGTGGGTCGCCGTCCCGGTGCTGTTCGTCTTCGGCGCGCACGCGTTCATCTGGGGGACGACGTCGCGCACGGTGCGGATGCGCGCCGTGCCGGCCGGGCTGCAGGGCCGGGTCGGGAGCCTCTACGCGATGGGCGTCTTCGGCGGCATCCTGGCCGGCCAGGCCGTCGGCGGGGTCGTGGCCCGCGCCTGGGGCGTGACCGGCCCGTTCTGGTTCGCGTTCGCCGGGTCGGCGGTGCTGCTGGCGCTGATCTGGCGAGAGCTGGACAACGTCGCGTACGCCGACTCCGCCGCCGTGGCCGGGTGAGGCACGTGGCGGCGTGGGGGGGGGGGGGGGGGGCGGGGGGGGGGGGGGGGGGGGGGGGGGGGGGGGGGGGGGGGGGGGGGGGGGGGGGGGGG